>NZ_JBIRZS010000001.1:0-465837 GCF_044391085.1 Paenarthrobacter sp. NPDC018779
CACTCCGCGGTCTCTTCCGGATCACGATCAGGCAACTGGGCAGTCAACCCACTAAGGATGTGTGAGGTCTCTTCTCCTGCAGCCACGTCCAACCTTCCTTTAGGCGCATCCATCGGCGCCTCAGGTCCGGCAGGGTAACTGCCCGTCGTGAACGCGTCGTGTGCGACATCTCGGTTTCAAACAGCCCGGTCCGATGCGCCGGGCAGGTCTTGTGAGCGCATGGCTGCCCGATGGAATCCCTCGGGGCGATCGCCCTGCAGCCAATGCACTCATGGCCACTCTAGCTTTGACGGCGCTGGTATGCGTAGCCGCGGGCCCGGACGGGCGTTGTATGTCACACCCCGGCGCGTTCCGTGACGGATGCCACGCGATTGTCACAGCTTCGAAACACGCCGGGTGGTGCGGAATATGGTGGATCGCAGGGACAATGGCTTGAAGCACGCGCCCAAAGGGTGTTGGCTGTTAGTAATGGAAGTCACTTCAAAAGGAGGAAACGTGAGCGAGGCCGACGCCGCCACATCGGTAAATGTGGCGGAAAGATTGGGTTTCAAAGATGGGGATCTGATTCAGGAACGCGGCTACGACGACGACGTCGATTTCGACTTGCGTGACGACATTGAAGATGTCACGGGTTCAGAGCTGCTGGATGAAGACGACCACGACGTCGTCGACGCCGTGATTTATTGGTGGCGCGACGGCGACGGAGACCTGGTTGATGCGCTGATGGATTCGCTCACAACCCTCAAGGAAGGCGGCGTGGTGTGGGTGCTGACACCCAAGTCAGGCCGCGAGAACTACGTTTCACCTGCTGACATCCAGGATGCAGCCCCTACGTCCGGTTTGCACTTGACCACGTCGGCCGGGGTTTCCAAGGACTGGAGCGCCACCCGCCTGGTGGCAAAGAAGAACAAGTGACGGAAGTCCAGGAATCTTCCGCCCTCTCGGTAGTCCCCGAGGTTGGCCTGCCTGCCCCGGACTTCGAGTTGTCCAACCAGTACGGTGAGCCGATCCGGCTTTCGGATTTCAGGGGCCGCAACGTAGTGGTGGTGTTTTACCCCTTCGCTTTCTCCGGCATATGCACAGGCGAGCTCTGCGAAATCCGCGACAACATTGGGTCCTTCGAGGATTCCGATGCGACGGTGCTGGCTGTTTCCGTAGACAGCAAATTCGCGTTGCGGGCCTACGCCGAGAAGGAAGGCTACGGATTCGATCTGCTGGCAGACTTCTGGCCTCACGGCGCCGTTGCCCGGAAGTATGGGGTTTTCGATGCGCAGAGCGGAATGGCACTGAGGGGCACGTTCATCATCGATACCGAGGGAATCGTGCGCTACGTGGTGGTTAATCCGCGTGGCCAGGCGCGGGATCTCTCGGAATACCGCGCAGCCCTGTCGGCGCTTTCGAGGACATAGCGTGGCCAGCGCACGGCCGGGGGTGGGCATGACAGGCTTTGCCAGCATGCCGCCGGTATCCGCCGATGCCCTGGCCCCTGACGAGGTGGCTGCCCTGAAGGATGCCTCCTTGGTCCTTGCCGGCAGGCGGCTGGCCATGCTCACCGGCGCCGGACTCAGTACCGACTCCGGCATTCCTGATTACCGTGGTCCGGGCTCGGCTCCGAGGAAGCCCATGACCTACCAGGAGTTCATTGCCAGTGTGGAAAACCGCCGCCGGTACTGGGCCAGGAACCATCTCGGATGGTCGCATCTGCGGCACGCGGATCCGAACGCGGGCCATGCCGCAGTCGCATTGATGGAGCAACGCGGTCTTTTGACCGGCCTCATAACCCAGAACGTTGACAGGCTCCACGAGGACGCGGGAAGCGTGAATGTAGTGGACCTCCATGGGCGGTTCGACCAAGTCATCTGCCTCGACCACGCACACACGTTTTCCCGGAAGCTGCTGGCGGCCATCCTTGAGGAACTCAATCCCGGTTTCGTGGAGGCTGCCCTCGAGGCCGGTGTAGTGGAGATGGCCCCTGACGCCGACGCAACCATCGAGGATCCGGAATTGATCACGTCCTTCGTGGTGGCAGTGTGTCCCGTATGCGGTGGAACCCTGAAGCCCGATTTCGTCTACTTCGGTGAGAACGTCCCCAAGGACAGGGTGGATCGGGCCTACGCCATGGTGGACAGCGCGGACGCCTTGCTCGTTGCCGGGTCGTCATTGACCGTGATGAGTGGACTGAGGTTCGTCCGGCACGCGTCCAAAGCGGGCAAGCCGGTGGTGATCATCAACAGGGGAACCACCCGTGGAGACGGGTTGGCAACGCTCAAGCTTGATCTCGGCGTCAGCGGTGCCCTGGAGTACTTGTCCCGTGATTTGCCTGATCTGCAGGACCCAGGGAGCACGATTGGTGTTTCCACCGGATGATCAGGTAGAGTCATTGTTCGTTGGTTGGGGCGGCAAGGAAAGAAAGCCGCCGGAACCAAGGTAAGGGTCTTTAGCTCAGCTGGTAGAGCGCCACGTTTACACCGTGGATGTCATCGGTTCGATCCCGGTAGGACCCACCGAACAACCCCGTCGTTCCACACTGAACAGTGTGAAATGGCGGGGTTCTTTTGTTGTCGTCCGTCTTTGCCGCCCTGTGCTGGTGAGGAAGTCTGTCCCCGTAAAATGTCAGGGCCTCCCCTTAGTGTTCCCTTCCATGGAGCACGTCTTTATTCGTAACAACCCCGACGGCACCCCGGCTGCGGTGGTCAGGGGTGCCAGGGAATGGCAGATAGCGGTTGATCCCGTGAGGTGGTTTGAGAGGGTTCCGTGGTGGGAGAGCGCTCGACGGATGCCGAGGGGGCAAGGGCGCGTGGATGTCGAAGTGTGGCAGGTCCAGGTTCGGCTGGGAAGCAACGCCAAGTCGATGCTCGCCACTTGGGAGCTGGTGAGGGACGGCGCCGGTGGGGGATGGTGCCTGAGGGGCGGGGAACTGGCCGTCGCCTGATCTTCCCGGGAAATGGATGAGCTCTCCACCGCGACTATTGGGGGATGCCGCGGTGGAGAGCTCGAAGATGAATATACATTGAACTTTTGGGTTTGGAAAGCTGCCTAATGGCAGCTCCGTCTCTGTGTCGGGAGCCGCCTGCCGCCGCCAGGATCGGCTACCTCCTGTTGCCACTATGATGGGAATTGTTCAGCAGACTGGACAGCCGGTTGAGATCGACAAAGGAGAATCATGGCCGATTCCCGTACCACCCGCCCAGATGGGCTGGGTTCTTCTTCCCCGGCGCCGGCGGTAACCCGCGCGGCAGCAGTACTGGAGGCCCTGGCGGAGTCGCCGTCGGGGCGCCTGACGCTCAGCGACTTGTCCCGGGAGCTTGGCATCCCCAAGTCGTCTACATCCAACCTTCTGCTAGCGCTCGAGGAGGCCCGGCTGATCACCCGACAGGGTGCCGACTTCGCGTTGGGACGCAAGCTCGTGGAGTTGGGTGCCGCCTATCTCAGCCGCCTTGATGAGGTGCAGGAGTTCTACAAGTACTGCGAGCAGGCACCAACCCTTTCGGGCGAAACGGTCCGGGTTGCCATGCTTGATGGAGACCACGTTATTTACCTGGCACGTTATGAAGGGCACCCTGCCGTTCGATTGACCTCGAACATTGGCGACAAGATGCCCGTTTCCCTGTGCGGGGTTGGCAAGGCACTCATCGCCCAATTGCACGATCACGACATTGAAGCGATGTTCCCCGATGGCTCGGAGCTCCCGGTCATGACGGCGAACTCGCTGCGTACAGCCGAAGAACTCAAAGCCCAGATCTCCACCATCCGTCAACAGGGCTTTGCCTTCGAGGATGAAGAGTCCACCGTTGGGGTCGTCTGCCTGGCCGTGCCCGTGCCCACCCATGGTGCGCACGGCCCAAGCCTCGGCCTTTCCGTCACGGCGCTGAAAGCCACCTATTCGGATGAGCAAGGTGCGCTCATGATTAAGGAACTCAAGGAGCTGGCGCGGTCACTGGGCAACCCCATGGGCTAGCCAGTCAAGCAACCTGCATTAAATCTGATTACAACCTTGGCATGTGATTCAACTCGCTGTACGCTGTTCAACATAGTGACCTTGGCGGTTGATGCCATCACTATCTCGCCGGGCCAACGGGGGCCTGGCGCGATGTTGAGGGAGTGCTTGTGATTACTCGAACCAATGCAAAGCTCGCAGCAGAAGCTGACGACGCTGTTGTTGAACCGGAGCAGCTTCGCAGGGCGACGCTGGCCAGTTCCGTAGGCTCCGCCCTGGAGTACTACGACTTCTACATTTATGGCCTGGCTTCTGCTCTGATCTTCGGGCCGCTGTTCTTTTCTCCGCTGGGACCTGACGGGGCATTGATTGCGTCCTTTGCCACCTACGGCGTCGGGTTTGCAGCCCGTCCGTTTGGTGGCTTGTTCTTTGGCTACATTGGGGACCGCTTCGGCCGGAAGATGGTCCTCATCCTGACCATCGCCCTGATGGGCACGGCGAGCTTCGCCATCGGCCTCCTGCCCACGTTCGAGCAGGCCGGAATGCTCGGGGCGGTCCTCCTGGTCACGTTGCGGATCATCCAGGGACTGGGCGCGGGTGCTGAACAGGCTGGTGCCACCACGCTCATCTCGGAAGTCGCGCCGCGCCGCCGTCGTGGTTTCTTTGCTTCTTTGCCTTTCGTCGGAATCCAGTTGGGTACCCTGCTCGGCGCGGGAACTTTTGCCCTCATTGCCATGGCAGACAAGTCGGTGTTGCAAGGTTGGCTGTGGCGCGTACCGTTCCTCGCCAGCTTCATCCTCATTGCTGTTGCGGTCTTCATCCGTCTGAAGTTGAAGGAGACTCCTGCATTCCAGGAACTCGAGAAGCACAAGAATGTGGTCAAGAATCCCATCGGTGCCCTGTGGAAGCACTCCAAGAAGAACGTCCTGGTGGGTATCGGGCTACGGATGGGAGAGAACGGAAACTCTTCGATCTACTCTGCATTGCTTGTCTCGTTCATGAGCATGCCGGCCGGGGTCTTCGCCGGCAACAACTCCATCGGGCCCGTTGGCCTGCTCATTGCCGCGGGCTTCGCGGCGATCCTGGTGGTAACTTTCGGTGCCTTGTCGGACCGCTTCGGCCGGGTCCCGGTTTACCGCTACGGAGCCCTGTTCCAGGCCATCATTGCCGTTCCTGCCTTTTACCTTGTCACCCTTGGCAACGTCACCTTGGTGTGGGTGGTCATGGCAGTCGGTATTGCCATCGGCGTCCAGTCGATGCTCGGTCCCCAGTGCCCGCTGCTTCCCGAACTCTTCGGATCCCAGTACCGCTTCACGGGTGTTGCCATGAGCCGCGAGATCTCGGCAGTCATTGCGGGTGGTGTGGCTCCACTGCTGGGCGCCGTTCTGCTTGCGGCAACCAATCATTCGTGGCTGGTCCTCGCTGTGTATTCGTTGGTCCTTGCCCTGATTTCCTTCATCACCACGTTCTTCACGCCGGAAACGGTTGGCCGTGACCTGGTCAGCACGGAGGACGCCAAGTAGCAGCCGAAGCAGCGCAAAAGGCCCCCGCTCCCATGAGGGAGCGGGGGCCTTTTGGCGGCCGTGGCGGCTTAGTAGAAGTGCACCGGGTCCACGAGGTGCGGCAGTTCGCCACCGTCGATGAACGTGCGCAGGTTGCTGCAGAAGCGCTCGGCGATGAGCCGGTTCTCCGCCGTGCTGAGCGCCGAGGTGTGCGGGGAGACGAGGACCTTCGGGTGGTTCCAGAGCGGGCTGTCCTGTGGGAGCGGCTCGACGGCGAAAACGTCCAGGCACGCGTAGGAGACCTGCCCGTTGTTGAGGGCTTCGAGGAGCGCATCCTCGTCCACCACGGTGCCGCGGCCGACGTTGACGAAGACAGCGCCAGGCTTCATGGCCGAGAAAATCTCCGTGCTGAACAGCTTTTCCGTGTACGGGGTGCCGGGCAGCGTGTTCACCACGGCGTCGGCGTCGGCCACAAGTCCGGCGAGGCCGTCGTTGGTGGTTACTTGGTCGATGCCCTCAATGGCTTCGACGTTGCGCTTGGTGCCGCTGACCCGCATGCCCAGGGCCCGGGAGATGCGGGCTGTTTCCATGCCGATCTCGCCGAGGCCCGCGATGACCACCTTGGAACCGTTGGCAAGCTTGGTGGGCGTGCGCAGGGCCGGCCACACCTTGGCTGCCTGGTCCTGTGCCATCTCGGCGCTGCGCTTGAAGCCGTTGAGGATACCGAAGGCGGAGAACTCTGCGAGGGGCAGCGCGTGCACGCCGGCGGAGGTGGTGACGTGGAACTTGCGGAGCGTTTCGGTGTCGAGTCCAGAGGCTTTGACGGCTCCACCGGCGCCTGCTGCCATGGCATGGATCCACTGCAGGTGAGGGTTGCTTTGGGCAATCCGGGCCAGGCCGGCGGGGCTTTCGTTGGGGAAGCCGTAGAGGACCTGTGCTTTGTTGAGCATGGCCCAGTAGCGTTCCTCCTGCTCAGGGGTGCGCTTGAAGTCCGGGTCGCCGGCGTGGTCGGCGGGGAAACGTTCCGGCGGCAGCAGGTCCGGCTCGTAGAGAACCGTCACGGAAGGGTCTACGGCGCGGATCTGCTCTACGTACTCAGCCTCGAGGGGTACAGCGATCGCGATGGTAAGTTCATCAGTCGTCATGGTGTTCATCATACTGAATGGAGGCTAGGATATTGAACAGAGTTCCATCATTTGGGCACATCAACAGGCACCGGTGCCTGTTGCACGAGGAAGTGAGGATCGGCTCCATGACGAGCAAGAGCGTGGGATTTGTAGGTTTGGGTCTCATGGGTGGCCCCATGGCCACCAACATCGCCGCGGCCGGCTGGGACGTGACCGCCTGGAACCGCTCGAGCGCAGCGTTCGACGATCTGGATGGCGTCGCCCGCGCAGGAAGCGTCGCCGATCTGCGGGACCAGCCCACCGTGATCTTCATGCTCCCCGACTTGCCCTTCATTGAGGCGGCCGCCTCCGGCCTGCTCGACTCCTGGCGGGCGGCGCCACCCAAGCCGGGGACCGCCGTCGTCGTCATGAGCAGCGTCTCCCCAACGGAAGTGCAGCGCTTTGGCGAAACCGTGGAAGTTGCCAGCGGCGGCAATGCCGTGGTGGTCGACGCCCCCGTCAGCGGTGGCACGGTGGGTGCCCGCAACGCAACCCTCGCCATCATGGTGGGCGCCTCCGAGGCTGCTTTCCAACGGCTCGAGCCGCTCTTCGCCACCATGGGCACCACCGTTCGACGGATGGGCCCCCTGGGGTCTGGCTCGCTCGCCAAGGCGTGCAACCAGCTGATCGTCGGAAGCACGACGGCGGCACTTGCCGAGGCGGCGGAACTCGCCGAACGTTCGGGCATGGATGTGGCCGCACTCTTTGACGTGTTGTCTGGAGGCCTGGCGGGCAGCCGTGTCCTGGAGGTCGTGGGCCCCCGGCTCGCGGCCAAGGACTACACGCCCACCGGCCCGGCAAAGTTCATGCACAAGGACCTAGGATTCCTGCTGGACAGTGCCAGGGCAGCAGGCTCCGCGGTTCCCATGGCCACGGCAGCGATTGAACTTTACGCCGAACTGAAGCGGCAGGGCCTGGGAGACCAGGACCTCGCCGTCGTGCGGCAGGCAATAGCCAACCTGGGCGTGGCATCTCCCGCGTCGCAGGTCTCCAACTAAACCGCCACCAACCAAGAAGGAAAACAAAGAACCATGAGTGGACTATTCGACCTGACCGGGCGCGTCGCGCTGGTCACGGGCTCGAGCCGCGGGATCGGCAACGCGCTGGCCCGTGGCCTGGCAGATGCCGGGGCGACGGTGGTGCTCAACGGCATCAGCACAGAGCGGCTGGAATCCGCGCACCAGGCCATGGCCGCTGATTACCCGGAAGGGCGCGTACACAGCCGTGCGTTCGACGTCACCGATGCCGCGTCCGCCGCCGAAGGCGTGGAGTGGATCGAAAAGAACGTCGGCCCCCTGGACATCCTGGTGAACAACGCCGGAATCCAGCACCGCGTCCCCATGCTGGACCTGGACGTCAAGGACTGGGAGCGGGTCATCACCACGGACCTCACCAGCGCCTTCCTGGTGGGCCGCGAGGCTGCCCGCCACATGATTCCCCGCGGCCAGGGCAAGATCATCAACATTTGTTCCGTCCAGACGGACCTTGCCCGTCCCACCATTGCACCGTACGTCGCTGCCAAGGGTGGCTTGCGGAACCTCACCCGTGCCATGACGGCTGAATGGGCGGCTTCCGGTCTCCAGATCAACGGCATCGCCCCGGGGTACATCCACACGGAAATGACGCAGAACCTGGTTGACGATTCCGACTTCAACTCCTGGATCCTCGGCCGCACGCCGGCCAACCGCTGGGGTACGGTTGCCGACCTGGCAGGCCCCACGGTATGGCTCGCCTCGCAGGCTTCGAACTTCGTCAACGGCCAAACCATCTTCGTCGATGGCGGAATGACGGTGGTGGTCTGATGGGCATCGCACTTCCTTCCTCCGGACCGGCGGTGGTTGCCCACGGCAAGGGCGACCTCCGCATCGAAGACATCCCCCTGGCGACTCCGGCGGCCGACGAGTCGATCGTGGAGATCGCCTACGGCGGCATTTGCGGCTCGGACCTCCACTACTGGTTGCACGGGGCAGCCGGTGAATCCATCCTCAAGGCACCCATGGTGCTGGGACACGAAATCGTTGGCGTGGTGGTGCAGCAGGCCGCAGACGGAAGCGGACCGGGCGTCGGCACGCCTGTGGCTGTCCACCCTGCCACTCCGGCGCCGGGAGAGGTCAGGTACCCCGAGGACCGGCCCAACCTCTCCCCGGGATGCACCTACCTGGGGAGTGCGGCGCGTTACCCCCACACTGACGGTGCCTTCAGCCGCTACGCCAACCTTCCCTCCCGCATGCTGCGCGAACTGCCGGCGTCGCTGGACCTGCGGACTGCCGCCCTGGTGGAGCCGGCGAGCGTCGCCTGGCACGCCGTCGCCCGCGCCGGTGATGTGGCGGGCAAGAGCGCCCTGGTGATCGGCAGCGGCCCGATCGGTGCCTTGACGGTCGCCGTCCTGAAGCGGGCAGGAGCGTCCCGGATTGTCGCCGTCGACATGCATGACAAGCCACTGGAAATCGCCCGGGCCGTGGGCGCCGATGACGTCCTGAAGGGTGACGACGCCGAGGCGATCGCGGCAGTGGACGCGGACATCGTCATTGAGTCCTCGGGCAGCCATTTCGGTCTCGCGTCGGCCATCAAGGGTGCCACCCGCGGCGGCAAGGTGGTCATGGTGGGTCTTCTGCCGTCCGGCCCGCAGCCCGTGTTCATTTCGCTGGCCATCACCCGCGAACTGGAATTGCTCGGCTCGTTCCGCTTCAACGACGAAATCGACCAGGTCATCGCCGCGTTGGCTGACGGTTCGTTGTCAGTGGACCCGGTCGTCACGCATGAATTCGACCTCGCGCACGGACTGGAAGCGTTCGAAGTGGCCAGGAACTCCGCCGAATCCGGCAAGGTCCTCCTGAACTTCCAGGACTAGTTCCGGGCTACCGGCACAAAAACGCGGGGCTGGCCGTCCCAGCTGGGGGCCAGCTCCGCGATGGTCTGCTTCATGATCCTGCCGGAGGCTTCACGGGCGCGGGGGCCGTCGCCGTCGTGGATCGCATGGGCGACGTCGATGTGCCACTGCAGTGCTTGCTGCTGTGGGTGCTCCGGCATCAAACCGTGCACTGTCCGGCCCGTCAAGGTCTCCGTTACCTGGCCGATCAGGTTGGCGAACATCTCGTTGCCGGATCCGGAAAGGACCAGGGCGTGGAACCGGATATCCAGTTCCAGGAACGTGGCCATGTCTCCGGCATCGCCCGACTTCTTCATGGCCAGGGAGATGTCCACGAGTTCCTGCCTGAGGCTTGACGGTGCGTTGCCGGCGGCAAGTTCCGCGGCCACGGGCTCGACGGCGGAACGCAACTCCGCGAGCGACCTCAACTGCGCGCCGCGTCCTTCGCCGGCGAGGCGCCAGCGGATCACCAACGGGTCGAAAGGGTTCCAGCGGTGGGCTGGCAGGACCCGGATGCCTACGCGCTTGATGGTCTCGACGAGGCCGAGGGATTGGAGTACCCGGACGGCCTCGCGCACTACCGAGCGCGATACGTTCAGTTCGTCTTCCAAGTGTTCCGCCAGCATGACGTGCCCTGTTGGCAGGGTGCCGCCGACGATCCGGGTACCCAGGTGCTCGACGGCGCGGTGGTGGAGGCTGGATGACATAGAGGTAAGCATAGTGGCGGGCGAAGGTCCTTCGCGCGCACCGTGCGTGGGTGGCGGCCGGGATCCGATGCCCGGACGGAACGGCGCAACCTAGACTGTTTATGACGCGGCAGTGTCCCACAACGTGGGCGATGCTTCCGGCCCACGGCTTAAATACGTATGGTTTATTACAGCCCCTGTTTATCAAAATCGCTTCCTGCATGCCCGCAGGACTGAATGCACACGATCGAATTGGAGTTTTGATGTCAGCACACATCGGTGTCACCGGCCTAGCGGTGATGGGCGCCAACCTGGCCCGTAACCTTGCCCGCAACGGCTTCACTGTGGCACTTCACAACCGCTCCGTGGAAAAGACCGACGCCCTGCTGGAGAAGCACGGCTCCGAAGGCGACTTCATCCGCACGGAAACGCTGCAGGAACTCGTCGACTCGCTGGAGAAGCCCCGCCGCGTCCTGATCATGGTCAAGGCCGGCGCTCCGGTGGACAACGTGATCGAGCAGCTTGAGCCTTTGCTCGAAGCCGGGGACATCATCATCGACGCCGGTAACTCGCACTACGAGGACACCCGCCGCCGCGAAGCTGCCCTGGCCAAGAAGGACCTGCACTTTGTGGGTGTTGGCGTCTCCGGTGGTGAAGAGGGTGCGCTGAACGGCCCGTCCATCATGCCTGGTGGTTCCCGCGAGTCCTACGACGCTCTCGGCCCGCTGCTGGAGAAGATCTCCGCCAAGGTGGACGGCGAACCCTGCTGCGCCTGGGTTGGTACCGACGGTGCCGGACACTTCGTGAAGATGGTCCACAACGGCATCGAATACGCCGACATGCAGGTCATCGGTGAAGCGTTCGACCTCCTCCGCTCCGGTGCGGGCATCGAGCCGGCCGAGCAGTCCAAGATCTTCGCTGAGTGGAACAAGGGCGATCTGTCCTCCTTCCTGATCGAAATCTCCGCCGAGGTCCTGGGCCACGTCGATGCCAAGACCGGCAAGCCGTTCGTGGACGTCGTGGTGGACGCTGCCGGCCAGAAGGGCACCGGCCGCTGGACGGTCATCTCCGCCCTTGAGCTTGGTTCGCCGGTTTCGGGCATTGCCGAGTCCGTGTTCGCCCGTGCCCTGTCTTCCCAGGCAGAACAGCGCAAGCTGGGCCAGGAACTGCTCGCCGGTGAGGAAGCCGCCGTCGAAATTCCCGAGACGTTCGTTGAGGACGTCCGCCAGGCGCTGTACGCCTCCAAGCTGGTCTCCTACGCCCAGGGCCTGGACATGCTGACTTCGGCCGCCAAGGAATACGGCTGGGACCTCAAGCTGGACGAGATCGCTTCCCTGTGGCGTGCAGGCTGCATCATCCGTGCAGAACTGCTCAAGGACATCACCAAGGCCTACGCAGCGAAAGAGAAGCCGGCCAACCTGCTCTTCGCTCCGGCGTTCACCAAGGCAATCGCCGAGGTTCTTCCGGCCTGGCGCCGCGTGGTGGCCACCGCTGTCCAGTTGGGCATTCCGGTACCGGTGTTCTCCTCCTCGCTCGCGTACTACGACGGCCTGCGCCGCAAGCGCGTCGCCGCTGCCCTGATCCAGGGCCAGCGCGACCTCTTCGGCGCACACACCTACGGCCGCGTTGACGCCGAAGGCACGTTCCACACCCTGTGGGGCGAAGACAAGTCCGAAATCTCTGCAGTCGACACTCACTGATTGCTTGAATCCGCAAAGGCCGGTTCTTCCCTTATACGCTGGGAAGAGCCGGCCTTTGCCGTGCCTGGAGCCTTGAGGAGCCCGCACCATGACTGAACGGACCGCCCTTGTCACCGGTGCCTCCACTGGAATCGGCTACGCGGCTGCCTTGGCCCTGCGCTCGGCGGGCTTCGCGGTGTATGCAGGAGCCCGGCGAGTGGAGAAAATGGAGCCGCTAAAGGCCCGGGGTATCCACGTCCTGTCCCTGGACGTCACGGACGACGCATCGATGATGGCCGCGGTCCGCCACGTGGAGAATGCCCAAGGACAGGTGGACGTCCTGGTCAACAATGCGGGTTACGGCAGCTATGGTTCGCTCGAAGAAGTCCCGCTGTCCGAGGGCCGCCGCCAGTTCGAGGTCAACGTGCTGGGGCTTGCCCGGATGACGCAACTGGTCCTCCCGCGGATGCGGCAGGCAGGGGCCGGCCGGATCATCAATATCTCCTCCATCGGCGGGAAAATCTTCGAACCGCTGGGCGCCTGGTATCACGGGACCAAGTTCGCCGTGGAGGGCCTGAGCGATTCATTGCGCCTGGAACTCAAACCGCACGGTATTGATGTGGTGATCATCGAACCGTCCGGAACGGACACGGAATGGGGAACCATCGCCGGGGAAGGCCTCATGCTGGCTTCCGGCAGTGGCCCGTACAAGGACCAGGCGCACGTCATGGCTGCTGCGCTGGCGTCCACTTCGGGGCAGGTGCTGTCCACGCCGCCGCACGTTGTGGCCAGGGCCGTCGCCAGGGCGGCAACGGCAAAACGCCCCAGGACCCGATACCCGGTGGGCAGGGGAGCCTGGAGCGTCCTGGCGTTGCGAAGGATACTCCCGGACCGTGCATTCGACACGGTGCTGTGGAATTCCTATCAGAGGTTTGTCCGCTAGATCCGGTACTCGATGTAGTACTCAGCCGGGTCGACGGCGGGCTTGGTTTCGGACTTGGCGTCGCGGTGCCGCCACGTGGCCGGAACGCCGGTGATGATGGACTCCGGCGGGGCGTTCTTGACCACCACTGCGTTGGCACCCACGGCGCTGTCCGCGCCGATGGTGATGGGTCCGAGCACCTTGGCGCCTGCGCCGATGGTCACGCGGTCGCCGATGGTGGGGTGGCGCTTGACCTTGGCCAGGGACCGTCCGCCAAGGGTCACTCCGTGGTAGATCATCACGTCGTCGCCGATTTCAGAGGTCTCGCCGATCACCACTCCCATGCCGTGGTCAATGAAGAAGCGGCGGCCGATGGTCGCTCCGGGGTGGATCTCGATACCCGTGAGGAAGCGTGCAAGCTGCGAAATCAGGCGGGCCGGGAAGCGGAGGGCCGGGTTCTGCCACAGCTTGTGGGTCAAGCGGTGTGCCCAGATGGCGTGGAGGCCGGAATAGGCAAAAAAGTTCTCAAAAGAGCCTCGAGCCGCCGGGTCGTGTGACCGGGCGGCGTCGAGGTCTTCCTTAAGCCTTGCGAAGAAACTCACAAAGACCTTTCTACAGGAATGAATATTCGCGGGCGAAGAATCAGCCGCGGATATCGTCAAACAGGACCGTGGAGATGTAACGTTCGCCGAAGTCGCAGACCACGGCAACGATCAACTTGCCTGCGTTTTCCGGGCGCTTGGCCAGTTCCAGGGCACCCCAGACGATGGCGCCGGAGGAGATGCCGCCCAGGATGCCTTCGCGGGCACCGAGTTCGCGGGCAACGCGGACAGAGTCTTCCAGGGTGGCGTCGAGCACTTCGTCGTAGACGTTGGTGTCCAGGATTTCAGGGACGAAGTTGGCTCCGAGGCCCTGGATCTTGTGCGGACCGGGTGCGCCACCGTTGAGGATGGGGGAGTCCTTGGGCTCAACAGCCACGATCTGGACGCCGGGCTTGCGCTCCTTAAGGACCTGCCCGACGCCGGTGATGGTTCCGCCGGTGCCCACGCCGGAGACGAAGATGTCCACTTCGCCGTCGGTGTCGGCCCAGACTTCTTCGGCAGTGGTTTCGCGGTGGACCTGCGGGTTGGCCTCGTTGGCGAACTGGCGTGCCCAGATGGAGTTCTCGGTGTTGGCTACGATTTCCTGGGCCTTCTCCACGGCGCCACGCATGCCCTCGGAACCCGGGGTCAGCACGATCTCGGCGCCGTAGGCGCGGAGCATGACACGGCGTTCGGTGGACATGGTCTCCGGCATGGTCAGGATGACCTTGTAACCACGGGCCGCACCAACCAGGGCCAAAGCGATGCCGGTGTTGCCGGACGTACCTTCGACGATCGTTCCGCCAGGCTTCAGGGCGCCGGACTTTTCGGCGGCGTCGATGATGGCTACGCCGATGCGGTCCTTGACGCTGTTGGCCGGGTTGTAGAACTCAAGCTTGACTGCAACTGTTGCGCCAAGTCCTTCGGTAAGGCGGTTCAAGCGGACAAGCGGGGTGCGTCCAACCAACTGGGTGACGTCGTCGTAGATCCTTGCCATGAAATTTATGCCTATCTCTGAAGAGGGAATGCTGAGGTCAGCCTAACCAGCAGCGCCGAAACCCTGCTAAGCAATTAGCCATGCAGAGTAATATTTCCGGGCTTTTGCCAGCTTCGGGTTAATAATCACCTGGCAATAGCCCTGGTTGGGGAACTTCGCGTAGTAGTTCTGGTGAATATCCTCGGCTTCGTAGAAGTCGCCCAGGCGGCTGACCTCCGTCACGATCGGATGCTGCCAAAGGGACTGCGCCCGTTCGATCGCTTCCTCGAAAAGGATCTTCTCCTCGGTGGTGGTGTAGAACATGGACGAGCGGTACTGGGTGCCGACGTCGTATCCCTGGCGGTTCAGTGTGGTGGGGTCGTGCAGGGCGAAGAACATGTCCAGGATGACTTCGGCGGGCACTACGGATTCGTCGAAGGTCACAGCCACCACCTCGGCATGGCCGGTGGTCCCGGAGCAGACCTCATAGTAGTCGGGGTTGCGGAGATGGCCTCCGGTGTAGCCGGAAACCACAGACTGTACGCCGCGGGTCTTCTGGTAGACGGCATCGAGGCACCAGAAGCAGCCGCCGCCAAGTACGAAAGTTTTCATGATCTCTTCAATGGATGGGACGGACTGATGATTCCCGCAGCACCTTACGGGACGGTGACGGAGATCGACAGGATGCTTGGGTTGGTGGCAGGTCACACCCTGACCGATCCGTTGCAGTAGGTAAGAATAAGAGTATGGAAGCAGTAGACACCGCCCATTCCGATGCGGACTCCAGCGACGACGCCGGAACAGTTGAAGACAACGGTGACCCGACACTGGGCCAGGTGCTCCTGGCTGTGGAGGAACTCTGGCCCGAGTCCCTGGCCGAAGACTGGGATGAAGTTGGCCTGGTTGCAGGGCGGCCCGACTCCCCGGTGACCAAGGTCCTCTTCGCCGTGGACCCGACGCTCGAAGTGATTGACGAGGCCATTGAGTGGGGCGCCGAACTCCTGATTACCCACCATCCCTTGCTCCTGCGGGGCGTGAACTCGGTAGCCGCCACCACCGCGAAAGGCCTGGCCATCCATCGCCTGATCGAGGCCGGAACCGGGTTGCTGACAGTCCACACCAATGGCGACTCAGCCGTGGGGGGCGTCTCCGACGTGCTGGCGGACGCCTTCGGCCTGGGCAACGTCAGCCCGCTGACCACGGCCGCGAACGGCCTGCCCGAGGAAGGCATCGGCAGGGTTGGCGATTTGCCCGAACTCATGACCCTGGGAGATTTTGCCGCCAGGGTCTTCGGCGTCCTGCCGGCCGTTGCAGGCGGCGTGCGCGTGGCGGGCGACAAGGACGGATTGGTACGGCGCGTTGCAGTGTGCGGCGGCGCTGGTGACAGCCTGTTCGATGCCGTTCGCGCCAATCAGGCCGACGTCTACGTGACTGCCGATATGCGGCACCACCCGGCCTCGGAAGCCCGCGAAGCGGCTGTGAACGACCGGCCGTACCTTATTGACGTTTCGCACTTCGCCAGCGAATGGCTCTGGTTGCCGGTGGCTGCCGAATCGTTGTCGAACGTACTTAAGGATCAAGGACACGATGTGGAGATCCGCGTCAGCAACACCAACAGCGATCCCTGGGACTTCATCCTGACTCCCGGCGGGGACTAGCATCAACAGGACAGCGGCCGGCACTGACCAGCGGTGCCGGCAATAGACAGGTGGAGGTAAGCGTGGCGAAGGCAGCACCGGCAGAACAACTCAAATTGCTTGAACTGCAGGGCCTTGATGCCAAGCTGAAGTCGCTGGCAGGCCAGCGGAAGGTACTGGAGAACGATCCCCGCATCACTGACCTGCAGGACGCCCTGAATGTGGCCAACGGCGAACTCGGTGCGGCAAAGCTTGCCGTCCACGACTCCGAGGCGGAGTTGCGGCGTTCGGAAGCGGATGTGGAGCAGGTGGTTGCCCGCATCGAGCGCGACGAAGCCCGGCTCAACAGCGGTACTGGACTGTCCAAGGACCTGGTGGCGCTCCAGAATGACATCGCGTCCCTGAACAAGCGCCGGTCGGACCTGGAAGATGTGGAGTTGGAGATCCTCGAGCGCCTGGACGGGCTCCGCGAACGCCAAGCTGCCCAGCAGGCGATCGTGGACGACATCCAGGGCTCGTTTGGGAGCATCCGGGCCGAACTGGACCAGGAGATTGCCCGCATCGCCGCGGAGGAAGCAGTCGTCCGCGGCGAACGGGCTGCCTTCGCGGAGGCCTTGGACCAGGGCATGGTGGCCATTTATGAGAAGACCATTGCCAAGCGCGGAGTGGGAGCGGCCCGTCTTTTCCACGGAAAGTCGGAAGGCTCGGGGATGACTCTCAGCCCGGGCGACCTCGCCGAAGTCAAGGCCGCGGCCGAGGACGACATCGTCTTCTGCCCCGACTCCGGCTGCATCCTGGTCCGCTCGGCGGAGTGGAACTAGCTCGTCAAGATGATGTTGAGGGCGTGCGGCTTTCGGGCCGTGCCCTCGACGAGCTCGCTGGTCCACACCTCGCTGGCTGCCTTCAGGAGTTGAGCGGGGGTGGCGGGAGCTTTTCCTCGCCTGGTCAGCAGGTGCCGGGCCAGTTCACCGCGGGTGTGCTTGGCGAAGTGGCTTACCACCGTGCGCTTGCCCTTGGCTTCAGTGAACACGTTGACGGTCACCGTTTGATCGGCTGGCGGTGCCCAGGCGGCCGCATAGGTACTGGACCGGCAATCAACCAGCAGCTCGCCTTCGGTGCGCTGGGCGAGGGCGGCGGCCAGCTGCGGCTTCCAGTAGGAGGCGAGGCGTCCGACGTCGGGCAGTGCGGTTCCCATGGACAGCCGGTAGGCGGGCACATGGTCGCCAAAGCCGATGGCGCCCCAGAGGGCGGAAACCACCAGGATTGATTCGGCAGCCTTGCGGCGCTGCGTGGGGGTCAGGCTGTTGTAGCCCAAGGCGTCGTACAGGACGCCGGAGTAGACCTGG
This sequence comes from Paenarthrobacter sp. NPDC018779, assembly GCF_044391085.1. NCBI lineage: Bacteria > Bacillati > Actinomycetota > Actinomycetes > Micrococcales > Micrococcaceae > Paenarthrobacter > Paenarthrobacter sp. NPDC018779. The sequence goes on from NZ_JBIRZS010000001.1 coordinate 17,302, forward strand.
TGGGCCGGTGCGGCAGGTTCCGAGTGCAGCCTGGTGTTGCGTTCGACGTCGTCACGCAGCGAGGCGCCGACGCCCAGCAAAGCGAGGGCGTCTTCATGCGCGCTGACGGTCCCCAGAGCCTCCAGAACCTTGGCCCGGGAGGTGTTCAAGTCCGGGAAGCTCAGCGCTTCCCAGTCGATGGAGGGTCCTTTGGCAGCGGGAGTCTTGCCTTCGGAAGGCGGCAGGAGAATCAGCACCAGTCGATATTACCGGTGTCCGGGCGTGGCTCCGGACGCCGGTAGACTGTACGGCGGATGGGTTGACCAGGCGGTCGCGCGCCACGAAAGTGGCTCGAGGAACGTCCGGGCTCCACAGGGCAGGGTGGTGGGTAACGCCCACTCGGGGTAACCCGCAGGCAAGTGCCACAGAAAACAGACCGCCTGCGCTGATCGGTGCCTGCACCGGTTGGTTGGCAGGTAAGGGTGAAACGGCGGTGTAAGAGACCACCAGCTCCCTGGGTGACCGGGGAGGCTAGGTAAACCCCACCCGGAGCAAGGCCAGACAGGACACGTTCGAGGGCTGCCCGCCCGAGTGTCCGGGTAGGCTGCTGGAGGGCGTCGGCAACGGCGTTCGTAGATGGATGGCCGCCACTCCCTTGCCGGTAACGGCTCGGGATGACAGAACCCGGCGTATCGGTCAACCCATCCACATACCCCTTGTCAGTGGTGGTCGTGCCAGCCGCTGAGTTCTTCGAAGATGGGGACGTCTTCCGCGGTCAGGTTCCAGTACTCCTCGCTCCTGGTAACGGATGAGGCATCCGGCTTGTACGGGGGACTGGTGAAGGAAAGGTGCGGCCTTTCCCAGGCCACGTCGCGCCGGACCACGCGGGCGGGTGAACCCACGGCGATGACGTTGTTGGGGATGGTTCCTGTCACCACGCTGCGGAACCCGATCACCGAGCCGTCGCCCACGCGTGCGCCGCCCAGGGCCACCGCCTGGCCCCCAAACCATACGTGATTGCCAATGACAACGTCCCGTGCAGGGTTGACGCGCCGGCCGGTGGCCACATCGAAGATGGGATGCCCATCGTCGGTCCGGAATTGGTTGCTGCTGGCGATCATGACGTCGTCACCGAACGTGACGGCGGCTCCCTCCACGGCGCTGACCACGGCGACGCTGGTGGTGGTGAGGTCTGCGCCTGTGCGTACCGTTGCATCCTGGCCGATTCGGACGTTCATGCTGAACGGAGACTTGTTGCTGGGACCGATGATGAGCGTGCCGTTGTCGCAGTCGAAAACGGCCTGCAGCTTGGCGATCCGGGCGCCTTCCGCGACGATGATGCGGTTGTTCCTGCCTCGAAAGGTCACCGCGATGCCGGTTTCGATGGGCCTTGAACACTCGATGCTGTTCCCGGACCCATCGCCGTGGTCTGCCAGTATTGAGAGTTTGTTCACCTTCGCAGCGTACCGGGAGCATTTTGTGGCCCTGAACGCGGCGTTGCCTAGACCGGGACGAGCCTGACGTCCCGGCTGGCCGCATTGATGGTGATGTCCAAGGACTTCACGTCAAGGGGGACGGTGGCCAGGTGGCGCAGGTACAAGGTGCCCCCTACGGGCACAACGTGGTGGCGTGCCGATTCACCGATCACCGATTCCACGGCTGTACCTGCGGGTGCCGAGACCGTAGCCGTCAGTTCACGTGTTGAGCCCGGAATGTTCTGCCGGTACTGCGGATAGGGGATGGATTCCGCGAAGGGGTTACCTGAACCAGTGACCAGGATGTTGTCCCGGTGCGTACTTGAGGCGTCTGCCGTGCCCAGCCCTGATGCCGTCAAAACCAACAGCGAACCCTGGTCCCTTTGTTCCACGAGATAGTCCAGAATGGCGGTGAACGCCTCCATGGACTGCCGGTCTTTGACGCCAAGGTTGTTGGCGTGCCACATCATGACGATGCCGGTCCTCCACTCCCGCGCCCGGTCCACTAATGCCGTTGCCCGAGCTGTCTCCGTGTACAGGTCCAGGCTGTAATGGTTCTGCCCGTCCCGCAGCACGCCATCCAGGGGCCTGTAATAGCTGTCAGGGAAATACCCGGAGGCCAGGGCGTGGAAGTCGTTGATCAGCCTGCCGGCAAAGGTTCCAGCCCAGGCTGCCACGGTCCTGGAAGGCATATGGCCGTCATAACGGATGCTGGAACCACCCGGGGGAGCGAAGCAGTCGATCGGCAGGCGAGGCAGGAAACGGCGCAGATCCCGCAGTGCCCCCACGATTTCCTGGTGCAGGGCGTCGTCTCCGGACGCGTCCTTGTGGGTGGCGCCATGGTTCCACACCTCGCCGCCGTGCTGCAGGCAGTAATGCTGGATGTTCTGCCAGGTATCGCTTTCGGTGGGCACAGTACCGATCCGTTGCGTGGTGGTGACCCGGGTGAACGGCAGGCTGCGCTCGACCAGGAGCGGCAGCACCTTGTCCCTGAAGTCGCGTGCGCCGTCGTCGAAACGCAGGGCCACGGCACCCCGGCCGCCGGTGCCGATGCGGCCGCCCTTTCGGGCCAGGAGCGCTTGGCGGAGCAGCTCGCGACGCACTGGATGATTCACACCGGGGAGTCTACGGGACACCCGTGTGAGTGATTTCACGCATCCGGGCGGCGACTGCGCCGGGTTCCCGCCCTAGAATGGTTACTGAACGTAGAAGTTCTGCCGCCGGGTCTGCGTTCGCAGCCGGCGGATTTTCTTTGCTCTCGTTCAAGGCGCCGTGGGTGGACCGAAGCCCGCAGCGCATGTGCCGCAGGACTACTCCGGGCGGCCGACGCCATCTGCATACGAAGACGTATGTGGTTGACCCAAGGAAGGTAGTTCTGTGAGCCAGACGTCAGATTCTTGTCTTGATAAGTGGATGGGCCGGGAGGCCCTAGCCGAGGCCATGATTCCGGTGATCGGCCGGCTGTACCGGGAAAACAACGTGGTCACCAGCATCCACGGCCGGAGCCTGATCAACAAGTCCACCATGAACATCCTGAAGGCCCACCGCTTCGCCCGCCGGATGAGCAATACAGAGCTGCTGCTCGAAGAGACCGCGCCCCTGCTGAACGCCTTGGCTGAGCTGGAGCTCGGCGCTGCCGCGATCGACATCGCCCGCCTGACCGAAAAGTACCGCGCAGAGAACGGCTCTGTTTCCCTGGACGAGTTCCTTCGCGCGGAGCTGGCTGACGTTGTGGGCAAGCGCGGCGCCGATGACCGCACCAGCACCGACGTCGTCCTCTATGGCTTTGGCCGCATCGGCCGCCTCCTCGCCCGCCTCCTGATCGAAAAGGCAGGCGGCGGACACGGGCTGCGCCTCCGGGCGATCGTTGTGCGCAAGGGTGCCGAGAATGACCTCGTCAAGCGTGCCAGCCTGCTGCGCCGCGATTCCGTCCATGGTTCCTTCGAAGGCACCATCCGGGTGGACGAGGAAGCCAACACCATCACGGCCAACGGCGTGCAGATCCAGGTGATCTACTCTGACAACCCCGCCACGGTTGACTACACCGCATTCGGCATCAAGGACGCACTGGTGGTGGACAACACCGGCCGCTGGCGCGACGCCGATGGTCTCTCCCAGCACCTGCAGAGCAAGGGTGTTGCGCGCGTCCTCCTGACCGCTCCCGGCAAGGGCGACCTCAAGAACATCGTGCACGGCATCAACCAGGCCGACATTACCGACGAGGACAAGATCGTCACCGCCGCCTCCTGCACCACCAACGCCATCACCCCCGTGCTGAAGGCCCTGAACGACAAGTTCGGGATCATCCACGGGCACGTCGAGACCGTGCACTCGTTCACGAACGACCAGAACCTGATCGACAACTTCCACAAGGGCGACCGCCGCGGACGCTCCGCTGCCCTGAACATGGTGATCACGGAGACAGGCGCCGCCAAGGCCGTAGCCAAGGCCCTCCCCGAATTGCAGGGGAAGCTGACGGGCAACGCCATCCGCGTTCCCACGCCGGATGTGTCCATGGCCATCCTCAACCTCAACCTCGCCAACGGCACCACGCGTGACGAAGTGAACGACTACCTCCGCGAGATGTCCCTGCACTCGCCGCTGCGCAAGCAGATCGACTACATCGATTCGCCGGATGTGGTTTCCACGGACTTCGTAGGGTCCCGCCGGGCTGGCATCGTGGACGGGCTTGCTACGATTTCCAACGATAAGAACCTGGTTGTCTACGTCTGGTACGACAACGAGTTCGGTTACTCCTGCCAGGTTGTCCGCGTGATGGAGGAGATGGCAGGGGTCAACCCGCCGTCGTTCCCCGCCCGCGACATCGTGGCCCCCATCGCGGTGCTTGAGGCAGCCAACGCCTAAGCCAAAGTGTTACCTGGGTTTCCCGGCTGGGTTACTGGAATCAGCCGGGAAACCTGCTCACAATGGGGTCATGGAAAATGAATCTACGTTGGAGCACGAAACCACGCTTGAACACGCCTTGGACGTGGCCAAGGCCAACCACAAGCAGGCACAAAAACTGCTGGACCAGGCCGTCGCGGCCAATGCTGCCGGCGATGTCACGGACGAGCGCGTTGAGCAATTGCGGGGTCTCCTGGCAGTGGCAGCCGAAGACCTGCAGCGTGTGATGCGCGAGCAATAGGCCAGCCATCCTCCATCCACAGTGTGACTCTCCCTGCACACTGTGGACAGCGGCTTCGTTGTCGGTGCCTTGTCCTACGCTCGAAGGGCAACGTATACCCCGACTGAACGGAGCCCCTTGAGTATCACGTGGTCTGCCTACAAGCGTGCCCGCCGTCGGTCCCGGCAAGCCTGGACCATCCTGGGACTGCTGGCCGCCACCGTCGTAGGTGGACTTTCCTGGTTTTTCACCGCCGGGCAGTTCGATGCTGTGGGCCCATGGGTCGCCGGCCCTACGGAGGCGCCCGTCTTTGATGCCGCCTGGATGAAGCCGCTGCCGGGGGCCGTCCGCGTCCCGGCCCGGAAAGCGTCGGAGGTCCTTGACCAGCTCGAAGTGAAGGGCAGGTCGTCGAAGAGTGACTATGACCGCACCGCGTTCGGTCCGGCCTGGCTGGATGTTGACCGCAACGGGTGCGACACCAGGAACGATATCCTCCGCCGCGATCTCGCGGGCGTCGAGTTTACCAATGGATCCACCTGCAAAATCGCCGCGGGGGAAATCCAGGAGCCGTACACTGGCGCCTCTGTTTCGTTCCGGAGGGGCCAGGACACCAGTTCACTCCTCCAGATCGACCATGTGGTGGCATTGGCCGACGCCTGGCAGAAGGGGGCCAAGCAGTTGTCTGCGCAGCAACGCCAGATGCTGGCCAACGATCCGCTGAACCTCATTGCCGCTGACGGGCCCGCAAACGTCAAGAAAGGCGCAGGGGACGCCGCGACCTGGCTACCGCCCAACAAGAACTTCCGTTGCCATTATGTGGCCCGGCAAATCTCGGTGAAAACGGCTTACCAGCTGTGGGTCACACAGGCCGAGAAGGACGCGATGAAGCGGGTCCTGGCCTCTTGCCCGGAGCAGCAGACCATTTACAACCAAAGGTGACCATGCCCCAGTTGCCAGGTGCCGCCGTCGTCGATCCGCTCCAGAACCACGCGCTGCAGTGAGGTTTCGCGAGGCAGGGCGTCCAGGCCTTCCAGCCCACGGTGCCGGAACGTGAAGTAGACGGCATCGGTGGGTGCGTCTGTGCAGCGGTCGAGGGTGAATCGCCTGGCGAAGGACGCGATGTTGCTCTCCGGGAGGTGGTCCACCAGGTACGGATCCAGCATCCAGGACTCGCAGGTGGCTTCAGTTACAGGCTTGTCGGGGAAATGGCCGGCGAAGAACAGTTTCGCGTCCCTGAAACTGGCGTCAACGGCAGCTGGTGAGAGAGCCCCGGCCTCGGGAATGTGGACGCCCAGGACCCATGAACGTTCCTGCCCGTCGTTGGCTCCCCGTGGCCTCTGGCGGACCAAGTGGAACTGCAACCTGCCCAGCCGGAAGAGGTTGCCGGCCATGTGCAGGGTCAGCCAACCCCAGGTGTCCAGGCCGAACCGGCCGTGGACGCGCCTGTTGATACGCATCTGGAGTCCGAGGTCTGACAAGGTCGCCGCCGAGACGTCCGAACTGATGCCCAGATCGAGGTGATAAGAGTGGACCACCGGTGCGAACCGGAGCAAAGCTGTAATCCATTCGAACTCTGTGGGTCCGTTGGAGACGGTGCTGTTCGAGGGGAAGGTCCCCAGCCTGGCTTGCAGCGCCTCGAGAGCCTGCTGGACGCCGGGACCGGGAGTGGCCGCAAGCAGGTCCGCGCATTCCCGTGCGTCCTCGCCTGTGATGTCGAGGAGTTGGAACAGCTGAGCGCGATCTGCGGTGGCCATGGGTCAGTGCCCGAACGGATCGGGGTCGACGCCGGGCATCCATGTCAGCCCCGGGACTCCCCAGCCGCTCTTCTTCGCCTGCTTCATGGCTTTCTTGGCATAGCGGTCTACGAGGCGGTTGACGTACAGCTTGCCGTCCAGATGGTCGAACTCGTGCTGCATGACGCGGGCGAACCAGCCGGTTGCCTCGAACTCAACCGGATTTCCGTCGCCATCGAAGCCCTGTACCCGTGCCCACTCGGCCCTTTGGAGAGGGTAGTGCTCGCCGGGAAAGGACAAGCACCCTTCAACATGCTCCTCGGGATCCGGAAGGGCGCCTGACACCTTGGAAAGTGTAAGGACGGGGTTGACCAGGACGCCTTGATCCGGCGCGTCGTCATCGTTGGCGTACTTGTAGACGAAGATCCGCTTGCCCACGCCGACCTGGGGTGCTGCGAGGCCCACGCCGTTCGCGGCGTCATTGGTTTCGAACATGTCCGAGATCAGCTGGCGGAGTTCGTCGTCAAAGACTTCCACTTCGCTGGCCCGGCGGTGGAGGACAGGTTCGCCCCAGATGGTGATTGGCAGGACAGTCATGTCTGTACTTCCTTAGTCAGTGGCTGCGGCCGCTGGTGACTCCGGCAGGAACCGCCAGCGGGCCAACAAACAAACAAAGGCCGCACCGGAAATCCGGTGCGGCCTTTGGGGAAACCGGCTTTTCCAGCCAATTCCGGTGGGGTGAGCGACGGGGGTTGAACCCGCGACCTCCTGGACCACAACCAGGCGCTCTGCCAACTGAGCTACGCCCACCATGCGCCTCTCGGTTTGACCGTTTGACCGGCTTTCCGTGAAGGCAACGACAAATAGCTTACCTGCTGTTTGGGGGTTCAAAGTCCACTTTTGCCGGTTTCACCGAAAAAACCTCGAAAAATGACGCAGATCACACTTGGTCGGCGGCGTTGAGGGTCTCCGCGGAGGCTGTCGTCTCCTTGGAAATGCGCTGCGCAGTTGCGGTGTCCGGTCCCGGGGCAGGCACAAAGACGGCTTCGCGGTAGTAGCGGAGTTCGTCGATGGAGTCCTTGATGTCGCCGAGGGCCCTGTGGCCACCATGCTTTGCCGGTGCCTGGAAGTAGGCGCGGGGGAACCAGCGGCGCGAGAGTTCCTTGATGGTGCTGACATCGATCACGCGGTAGTGCAGGTGTTCAATCACGTTGGGCATGTCGCGGGCGAGGAACATGCGGTCGGTGCCCACGGAGTTGCCGCCAAGCGGAGCCTTGCGGGGATCCGGAACCCATTTCTCGATGTACTCCAACACCAGGGCTTCGGCCTCGGCCATGGTTTTGCCATGGGGGAGTTCGTCCAGGAGCTTGGAGCGCGTATGCATGTCGCGGACGAAGTCGTTCATCTGCTCCAGCGCTGCGTCGTCGGGTTTGATGACGACATCCACGCCATCGCCAAGAATATTGAGCTCGGAGTCGGTCACAAGCGCCGCTACTTCGATCAAGGCGTCGTTGACGAGGTCCAGGCCGGTCATTTCGCAGTCGATCCAGACGATGCGTTCATTAGTAATAGGCACGCGCCCAGCCTATCGTTCAGGTTCCTTTAAGTGCTCCGATGGTACGATTTTTGGGCACGGCAGTGTCATTTCTTCCTGCTGTGACCCACCTCCGGAGATTCGTAATTACGTCCCGAAACATCAACGGGCAAACGATTGGATGAAACCACATGACGGTGCCCGTACCCGCCGCCCAGAAGGCCGGGAGAGCTGCGGCGCCCGTGGCGGCCGCAGCAGCCGAGGTGGACAACGCCCGTTCCCCGCTCATTGCCGGTTTCATCGGATCCATGTTCCTCGTCTTCGGTTCCTTGGGAGTCGGTTGGCTCGCCCCGGTATCGGAGTTGAGGCGGCTGCCCCTGTTCATTTGGATGCGGACCGAAGGCCTCGGCGTTGGGTTGTCAATCGTCCTACTGGCCATCGGCGGAATGCTGTTGGTCAGGGCATGGTTGAGGCTTGGCCAGCGCGTCAGGGTGTGGGGGCTGGAAGCCCGCAAGGCTACCCTGAAGGCCGTGGTGGCCTGGGGCCTGCCCATGATGTTCACGGTTCCCCTCTTCAGCAGGGATGTATACGCCTACATTGGCCAGGGCCGCCTCATGGTCGAGGGAATCAACCCCTACGAGAACGGCATCTCGGCCCTGCCCAACTACTTCCAACTGGGCGCCGACAAAATGTGGACCGAGGCGCCCGTTCCGTACGGGCAGTTGTTCCTGTGGATCGAGCAGTTCGTCGTCTGGGTGACGAACGTCCAACCGGAAGCCTGCATCATGCTGTTCCGGCTCGTGGCAGTGGCAGGCGTCATTCTCTGCATCATCTACGTCCCCAAGCTGGCTGAACTCCACGGAGTGAACCCGCACCGTGCACTGTGGCTCACTGCGGCAAACCCCCTGTTCCTGACCAACTTCATAGCGAGCGTCCACAACGATGCCCTGATGATCGGTCTGGCGCTGGCTGGGCTGTATTACTGCGCAACCCGCCGGGTGGTCCTCGGTATCGCCTTGGTGGCCTTCTCCATCTCGGTCAAGCCAATCACTGTGGTGTTCCTGCCGTTCATTGGATTGTTGTGGGCGGGCAAGGGAGCATCCTGGCCCCGGAAGATCCTGTTCTGGTTCCTGACGGCCGCCCTGACCCTGGGCATCCTTTACGCCATGGGACTCGTCAACGGCTACGGGTTCGGTTGGATCAAGGGCCTCTCCGCCCCCGGCAGCGTATGGATCTGGTATGCCCCTATCGGCTTGATCGGATTGATTGTGGCTTCCATCTTCAACGTCTTTGGACTTGATGGCTGGGGCATGGCCAAATGGGTTTACGACGCCGGCAAGCTCCTGATGCTTGTTGCTGTGGGGTGGCTGGTGTTCCGCGGAGATTACGACCGGCTGATGCGCCGCCTCACTTTGGCCTTCGCTGCGATCGTGCTGCTGGCACCCATGATCCAGTCCTGGTACGTCGTGTGGCTGATACCCCTGTTTGCCGTGACCGGGATCCGCAACGACTGGCAGGTCAAGGCCGTGTACTTTGTGGTCTCCTTCTTCATGGTCTACGCCATCTCCGACCAATTGGACGTCTTCCCGTACCTGCAGAGCGAGGATCTTGGCTTGGCGTTGACCCTGGCACGGAACGCCGCAGCCATCATCGCGTTGCTCTTCGCCGTCTACTTGATCTTCGTGGACCCAAAGACCAAGAGCCTGTTCCGCAAACGTGACGAGCCGGGACTTCGCCCCATCATTTGACGCCGCCCTGCCCTCCCGGCCGGGCGGACAACAACCGCAGTGCTTCCCGGGTGGAGAGGGGACTGAGCGCGGGAGCGTTTTCGGCCGCGAAAGCCCTCACCCAGGCGGGGTCCGTTTTGCTGAATTCCCGCAGCGCCCAGCCGATGGCCTTGCGGATAAAGAATTCCTTATCCGCAAGATTGGCCTTGATGACCGCGGACAGCAACGCGGTGTCAGTCTTCGCTTTGGCACCGAGTTGCGCCGTGATGGAAGAGCGTCGAATCCACATGTCCCGGTCCGCGGACCACTCAACCAGCAGCGGCCTCATGATCTCCGGATGCGCCAACAACAGTGCTCCAATACGGTGGGCAACGCCGTCCACAAGGTCCCACCAAGCCCCGGTCCTGATGATTTCCTCATACACAGGCAACATGCCGAGGTCTTCCTTCACCAACGGAAGACCCGTCAGATCGATGGCGGCGTATCGCTCCTCCCGGGCCTCGGCGTTGCGCCACAATTCCAGCACTGCCTGGCGGACATGTTCCGGTGACGCGAGCGGCAACTGCTTGGCTGCTTCCTTGGTGATCCGGCGGACTTCGGGGACCCTCACCCCCAACGATGGCATCTCCGACTTCATGTAAGCCTGGGCACCCCGTCCACGATCGGCGTCCGCCGCCGACCGGAGGGATGAACGGATCGCCTCAAGGAGTTCGGTGTTGTGCATGCCTCAACTGTAGGTCCGGATCCCATACATGCTCCTTGGGCGTAGCCCGGCCTGGCATCAAGCTACGGCGTCCGCCAGCTCACCAGTCTCCGTGTTCACCAGCAGCCTGTCCGGATCCTCGGGTCCTTCCGTGCCACTGGTGTCTTCGCTGTCTGCAGGCGGAGTGGACCCGTCCATGGTGGATTCCCAATCCTCGCTGGAACCATCCAGCCGAGGGGCCGTTGTCCCGGATGCCAGGTCCGAGCGGGCATCCGTTGGGGCCACCTCCGGTGCCGGGGAGGTTGCGCTCATCCGGGTAAAGTTCGCCGAGCCCCACATGAGGTCGTGCCCCACCGCCTCGGCATCCACCTCGGCCACGTGGTAGATCTTGCCCTCGTGCTCCCATTGCCTGAGCCGCAGCCGGCCTACCACAATGACACGCTGGCCCTTCTTGAGGCTGCAGCCCACGTGCCCAGCCAAGTACCGGAAGGACTGTACCGTGTACCAATTCGTATTCCCATCCACCCAGGTGTTGTTCGCCCGGTCGTAGCGCCGCTCGGTAGTCCCCAACCGGAACGAAGCGGTGGATGTCCCGCGGATTGTGGTGGAACTCTTGACTTCCGAAGCTACAAAGCCGCGGAGGGTGATGACGTCGTTCATTGCGGTCCTTCCCGAAGTGGAGATTGCCTTTCCGGCTCCTTCAGTCTTCGGCCAGCCGCAGGCGTCGAGGCAGTCCTTCGGGCGCCTATGTGCATAACCGGGCCCAAACCACCGCCTGTGGAGGGCCAGTGCGGGCGGAGACGTGCGTTTGGCCGCCGGGGCAAGGAATGCACTGTAAACTCTTTGTGGCGCCAAGCAGCCCAAGCTGTGCGGCGATCCCGTACGCCCCAGTAGCTCAGGGGATAGAGCAGCGGCCTTCTAATCCGCCGGTCGGGGGTTCGATTCCCTCCTGGGGCGCAAGCCTCCCCCGGAACTCACCACGAGTTCCGGGGGATCGTTGTTTATGGACCCGGCTTCCCCGCCTCAAGGAGTTCTTGGAGGTCTTGCAGGACCATGCCCCATGTGTCGGTGGACTGCTGCACCTCCTCCAGGCTCTTGTTGTTTCCCTGCACGATGGTTACCGACGTTCCCTGGCCCTCGTCAGCCAGCCGATACTCAACGGTGTGGTAGTTTTCCGGAGCATCCGGCAGTCCCGTTGAAGGGCTGAAGTGTGTGGTCTTCACTCGTTCCATAGGCTCGAACTCCAGGACAGTGCCTTTGTCCTCGTAGGAGTTGCCGTTGTACTCACCCGAGTACGTAATGGGATCGCCCACCTTCCAGGTGGTCTCCACGTTGGTGCCGAGGAAGTACTTCCTGATGATGGCGGGGTCGGTCAGTGCCTTCCACACGTCGCCGCGCTCCGCGGCGACCGTCACAGTGGCTTCCGCATCCGGAATCTGTGCGTTCACGGTGCGCCTCCTTCGTCCATAGCTGCGTCAGACTGGTCCAAAACCCGTACGTCAGGGCAACGCTACGCCGGAAGGGATGCCCGCGGAATGGCAGAATGGCTGTGTGATGAATGGGGGAGCGCAGTGATCCGGCAAAACGGTACGTCCAAACGGCTGGGCGGAGTCCTGCTGTCCTCGCTGGTGATTGCGGCGGCACTGACATCCTGCGCACCAGCCCAGCCGTCCACAAACCCCGCGCAGCCGGCTACCAGCCCAGCCCAGTCGACCACAGACCAGGCCGCATCGCCAGCCGTCCCGCCGGCGTCTACCGCCGCGGGGATAACTGCCGATCCTGCTGTGACAGCAACGGCCGAAACCGTGGAAACTACGCTGAAGAACCTCGTGTCAACTACCCCCAAGCCAAGCCAGGAAGCGGTACGTGCCGCCTTGGTGGCTGCGGGCATCCCGAAGGACAACGTTGAGGTGTCCGCGAGCCGGACGCCCACGGGGCTCGACGTCGACGCCATGGAAGCGGCGGCGCTTGCAGGGAGCAGTTGCGTGATGGGACAGATCCGTGACGGTGCCGTGGTGGTGACGGTACTTCCTGTCCTGGCCACTGGAAAATGCTTCATCGGAGACGCCAGATAGCATCACCCGCTTGGTCCGAATGTGAGTTCTGCCCGCCAAGCCACTAGATTTAAGGGCATGGCGGAATTCATTTACACAATGACCAAGGCCCGCAAGGCCGTTGGCGACAAACTTATTCTGGACGATGTCAGCATGTCGTTCTTCCCCGGTGCCAAGATCGGCGTCGTTGGCCCGAACGGTGCTGGTAAGTCCACCATTCTCAAGATCATGGCCGGACTGGACACTCCCTCCAACGGTGAGGCCCGCCTGAGCCCCGGTTACACCGTGGGCATCCTCTTGCAGGAACCGCCGCTGAATGAGGAAAAGACGGTCCTGGGCAACGTCCAGGAAGGCGTGGGCGAAATCTACGGCAAGATCCAGCGCTTCAACGAGATCTCCGAGGAAATGGCCAACCCGGACGCCGATTACGACACCCTCCTGGAGGAAATGGGCAAACTCCAGGAAGCCATCGACGCCGCCGACGCCTGGGATATCGATTCCCAGCTCGAGCAGGCCATGGACGCACTGCGCTGCCCGCCGGCCGACTCGGACGTCACCGTCCTCTCCGGTGGTGAGCGCCGCCGCGTGGCGCTGTGCAAGCTCCTCCTCCAGAAGCCGGACCTCCTGCTCCTGGACGAACCCACCAACCACCTGGACGCCGAAAGCGTGCTGTGGCTGGAACAGCACCTGTCCAAGTACCCCGGGGCCGTCCTGGCCGTCACCCACGACCGCTACTTCCTTGACCACGTGGCTGAGTGGATCGCCGAGGTGGACCGCGGCCACCTGTACCCCTACGAGGGCAACTACTCCACCTACCTGGAGAAGAAGAAGGCCCGCCTCGAGGTCCAGGGCAAGAAGGACGCCAAGCTCGCCAAGCGCCTCACCGAGGAACTGGAATGGGTGCGCTCCAACGCCAAGGGCCGCCAGACCAAGTCCAAGGCCCGTCTTGCCCGCTACGAGGAGATGGCAGCCGAGGCAGAGCGCACCCGCAAGCTCGACTTCGAAGAGATCCAGATCCCGCCGGGACCGCGCCTGGGCAACCTGGTGATCGAAGCCAAGGACCTGAAGAAGGGCTTCGACGACCGCGTCCTGATCGAAGACCTGTCCTTCTCCCTGCCCCGGAACGGCATCGTGGGCGTCATCGGCCCCAACGGTGTGGGCAAGTCCACGCTGTTCAAGACCATTGTGGGGATGGAACCGCTCGACGGCGGCGACCTCAAGATCGGCGACTCGGTCAAGATTTCCTATGTTGACCAGTCCCGCGGCGGCATCGACCCCAACAAGACCCTGTGGGAGGTTGTTTCCGATGGCCTGGACCACATCCAGGTGGGCCAGGTGGAAATGCCTTCCCGCGCCTATGTTTCGGCCTTCGGTTTCAAGGGTCCGAACCAGCAGAAGAAGGCCGGTGTCCTCTCCGGTGGTGAGCGCAACCGCCTCAACCTGGCCTTGACGTTGAAGCAGGGCGGAAACCTCCTGCTCCTTGACGAGCCCACCAACGACCTCGACGTCGAGACGCTGAGCAGCCTCGAGAATGCCCTGCTCGACTTCCCGGGCTGTGCAGTGGTGGTCTCCCACGACCGGTGGTTCCTCGACAGGGTGGCAACGCACATCCTGGCCTACGAAGGCGACGACGAGAACCCCTCCAAGTGGTACTGGTTCGAGGGCAACTTCGAGTCCTACGAGGAGAACAAGGTTGAGCGCCTCGGCCCCGACGCTGCAAAGCCGCACCGCGTGACGCACCGTCGCCTGACCCGCGACTAGAACGCAGAACAACAAAACGGCCGTCCCAAAAGGGACGGCCGTTTCTTGGTTGTTCCGGGGAAGACGGAAATCAGGGGATCCGGACCATGCCTTCCTGCGCCACGGTGGCCACGTGCACGCCGTCGCGGTTGAAGATGCGTCCCGTGGAAAGTCCGCGGGCGCCCTGGGCGCTGGGGGACTCCTGGACGTAGAGCATCCATTCGTCCACCCGGACCGGGCGGTGCCACCACATGGCGTGGTCCAGGCTGGCCACGCTCATTCCAGGTGTCATCCACGCGAGGCCGTGCTTCCGCAGGATCGGTTCCAGCAGCGTGTAATCGCTCGCGTAGGCCAAGGCAGCAACGTGCAGCTGTGGATCGTCCGGCAAGGGTCCCATGGTCTTCATCCACACAGCATTGGTGGCCACATGGTCCGTGGGCGGCGAGACGTAGAGTGCTGGGTCGATGTGCCGTACGTCGAAGGGGCGTTCGGAGGACATGTGGCGGGCCAGGGGATGGTCATAGCGGGAGAGCAACTCTGCGGTGCTCGGCAGCGATTCGGGATCCGGGATCCCTTCGGGCATGACGGCTTGGTGGTCCAGGCCGTCGTCCTGGACCTGGAAGGAAGCGATCATCGAGAGAATCGGCACGCCATCCTGGTACGCATGCACCCGGCGGGCGGAGAAGGACCGGCCGTCCCGAAGCCGCTCGACCCCAAAAGTGATGGGTTTGTTGGCGTCTCCGGGGCGCAGGAAATAGCCGTGCATGGAGTGGGCAACACGCCCGGGGTCCACCGTCCGCATGCCGGCCATCATGGACTGGGCCAACACCTGTCCACCAAAGACGCGGTGCCGCGGTTGTTTCTGGGACGGGCCCAGGAAGATGTCCTCGGTGGTGCGGGCACCGTCGAAGTCGCCCAAATCCAGCAGGTCGATCAGCACTTCCATGGGGTCTCCGGAGGGGGCCTCAGCTTCAAGGCCCGCGTTCGTCTCAGTCATGGTTCGACTCTAGACGGCACCCCAACGCCTCTCAACCGCGGACATGCCGGTAGAGTCGTTGATGTGACAGACGTCTTGACCCAGTCCTTCCGTTTTGCCGACCCCCGCGATCTCACCGATCTGCGCACCTATGTGACGCGTGCCAAAAGCATCGAAGACGGCGCCATCCGATTGCAGGCAACAGGCCAGGTGCTGGCCGCCTATGTTTGTGTCCTGCGGCCCCGGATCCTTGGTGAGTCGACTCCCACAATCCTTGGACTGCGGACCATGGCGCTGGCCGAGGAGGCAGAGGCCGACGTCACCGTTTCGATCGCTTCGATCCTGGACCGGCTTGCCCGTTGCAGCGCCGACGACGTGGACCTGCCCATCCCGCCGTCCACCGTTTCCGAGTCGTGGGCAGGCGTTGGTGCCCCAAGGAGCGGCTGGGAGGCCCAAGGCCCGGTTTCAGATGCAGAACTGAAGGCCGCCGCCGAGGCCGGAATCGCGGAAGTCGCCGGTGTGGTGCCCGCGATGGCGGGTGCCGCCGTCGTCAATTCTGCGCGTGCGGCGGTTTGGAGCCGCGGCCTGCCCGGCCGGGAGGACATCCCTGCCGGCGCTGCCTTCGCGGCTTTCGCCCTGGGATTCCTGGGCGACGGCGAACAGCAGCTGTTCCGCAACGGCCGCTGGTTCCGCCTCAGCGGGCCGCGCGGGCACGTGCTGGTCCGCACTGGCGCAGGCCTGGGTTTCCAGAACCAGGGCTAGATGGCTGACGGGCTGTTCACCATGGTGAGCGCTGCCCGCTCCATGTAGTCCCACAGCGTGCCCTCGTGCAGGGGGGACAGGCCGAGCGAATCCACGGCCGCACGCATATGGAACAGCCAGCGGTCCTTCGCTTCCGGCGTCACCCGGAACGGCATGTGGCGCATCCGCAGGCGGGGATGGCCACGCTCCTCGCTGTAAGTGGTTGGCCCGCCCCAGTATTGCTCCAGGAACATGAGGAAACGCCGCTTGGCAGGTTCCAGGTCCTCCTCGGGATACATGGGCCGCAGCAAGGGATCACCGGCAACGCCGTCGTAAAAGACATCGATGAGCTTCACGAACGTCTGGTGCCCACCCACGGCGGCATAGAAGCTGTCCGTGTAGGCCGGCTGGCTGAAGGGATCGTTGCGCATCAGCTGGGGGCGCCCACCGGCCTGCGGGGATGCTGGCTGCGAGGCCGGTTCGCGTCCGGCGGTCATGTCATTCACTGGCCTTCTCCTCAGGCTTCGGGGCGGCACCCGTTGCTGCCCCGGCAGTTACTTTAGCGTCTTGGTTGTCGTCATCGGGCGCGGGTGCATCCAACGGGACGTAGTCGCCCTGTGACCGGTTGCCTACCCGCAGGATTTCGCCGTTGCGCAGGTACCAGATGGCCCCGTCCTCGGCCCGCACCCTGGTGATGCGCAGACCCACCGACTCGACGGTGCCGATCACCTCGCTGGTCACGATCACGTCGCCGATCCCGTACTGGTCCTCAATGGTGATGAAGATGCCCGCGAGGAAGTCACGGATCAGCTGCTGGGCACCGAAACCGATGGCCACACCCAGGATGCCCACGCTGGTCAGCAGGGGAGCGACATCAACGTTCATGTATTTCAGGACGTAGATGATCACGATGACCACCACGATGACGCTCACCAGGCTGGTCAGCAGCGAACCTATGGTTTGCGCACGTTGGGACCGCCGTTCGTGGTCAAGCGCCCGGATAGCGGGCTGGACCCACTTGAAATGCGGCTTCTTGAAGAACGAGCTGCCGGCGGCAACCCTGCGGGTGATCCGCAGGATGATGAAGCGCGCCACGGTCCACACCAGCAGGCCAACGCCCACTGTAATGAGGATCGAGACGTAGTCGATCCTTTCCGGCTCGATGGTGAGGGTTTCCATGGGGGGAATGAAGGTCAAGGTCCAATAGCTCCTTGTGGTCGGCCCGTGTTCGCCTGGCGCAGAACACTCTGTCCACTACCAACACTAGCGTCGTAGCGTGGCCGCATGCGCATCCTGGTCCTGGGCGGTACCGCCTTCCTCTCTGCCGAAATCGCCCGTCAGGCGGCAGCCTCCGGGAACCACGTCACTTGCCTGGCGCGGGGCACCTCAGCAGCAGCGCCCGACGGCGTCACCTGGGTACGTGCCGACCGCTCCCAGGGCGCGGCAGCCTTTGCGGACGTCGCCGGGCAGTGGGACGCGGTGGTTGACGTTTCGCGTGACCCTGTCCAGGCGAAAACGGCGCTGGAGGTCCTGGGGCCGGAGGCTGGCCACTGGACCTTCGTTTCCAGCTGTTCGGTGTATGCAGACCATTCGGTTGCAGGAGCCGATGAGAGCGCTCCACTGCTTGAACCCCTTCCGGCGGGCCAATCGGGCAGCCCGGAAACGTACGGAGAGTCCAAGTCGGCGATCGAGCACATGACTCGTGCCTTGGTGGGCGGAAAGGCCCACATCGTCAGGGCCGGCCTCATCGGCGGACCCGGGGATGCCTCGGACAGATACGGCTACTGGCCGGCGAGGTTGGCAGCAAACACCCAACCCGTCCTGGTGCCTGACATCCCCGCCGCCGCTACACAGATCATCGATGTGCGGGACCTGGCGGCCTGGATCCTGCAGGCGGCAGCTCGCGGGCTGGCCGGAACGTACAACGCCATGGGTGAAGTGGTGCCATTCGGTGACTACTTCACGGAATCACAGCGTGCGTCCGGCAACCCGGCGGAACTGGTAACAGTGCCGGAGCAGTGGCTTGTGGAGCGCGGCGTTGCCTATTGGGCCGGCCCCGACTCACTTCCACTCTGGCTTCCGCCTGGCCACGAAGGATTCCAAGCACGGAGCAATGCAGCGGCCATCGCCCAGGGAATGGTGCTTCGGGCGTGGCAGGAGACGCTCCGGGACACACTGTCGGATGAGCGTGCCAGGGGCCTGGACCGCGACCGCAGGGCCGGACTCACACCGGACACCGAACGCAGGCTCGTGGCACTATGGCGGGCCGAAGCCCGTTAGTCTGCTGCCGGCGTCGTGGTTGGCTGGTGCAGTACCGGGAAGTTGACGCTGCGGGCGATGAAGCAAACCTGGTTGGCCTCGTGGTGCAGTTGCGGCATCAGCTCTTCCTGGGCCGGATCGGCCAGCGTGACCCGGGGCTTCAGCGTCACGTTTTCGAATTGGCCGCTGCCATCACGGTTGAGCTTCATGAGCCCTTCGGCGTTGTCCTCGTAGGCGGTGACCACCACACCGTGCTTGACGGCCACGTGCAGGAAGGACAGCATGTGGCATTGCGAAAGTGCAGCC
Source organism: Paenarthrobacter sp. NPDC018779 (assembly GCF_044391085.1). NCBI lineage: Bacteria > Bacillati > Actinomycetota > Actinomycetes > Micrococcales > Micrococcaceae > Paenarthrobacter > Paenarthrobacter sp. NPDC018779. Next base: position 35,653 of record NZ_JBIRZS010000001.1, read on the forward strand.
AGGAGAAGTTGTTCGGGGTTGTAGCGCGTCCGGTCTCCGTGGAAGGTGGGGTCGGAGGACCCGCGGAGCGTGGGCAAACCAGGGATCTCTACATCATGGTCCCGTGAATACCCGCGGTAGGTGGACGTGCCGTCCCCGAGGTTTCCGGTCCATCGGACGGTCAGCGCGTAGTGGTGTTCGTTGAGGGCCATGCGGACAGTCTAGCCAGCGGCCGGAGACTGTCCGCATGGACCTTGGCGAGGCTTAGCCGACGTCGGCAGCCCGGGCGCGCAGTGCCCGCGCCACGGCGTCGCGGTTCTCCAGCATCATGCGGCGCAAGGCGGCGCTGTCCTCAGGGAGTCCGGCAAGAAACGCGTCTGTCCGGTCAACCGTGGCCTGGGTGGTCAACTGGGCGGGGTAGAGGCCCACCACGATCTGCTGCGCCAGGGCGTGGGTACGTTCCTTGACGATTCCAGGGACCGCCTCGAAGTACCTCTCCGCGAAGGGCTCCAGGAGTGCCGTGTCGGGTACCCGCATGAAGCCGGCCACCGCCGAAGCCTGCAGGGCGTTGGAGAGCTCTCCCTTGACCACGATCGATTCCCAGGCGGCTTCCTTGGCCTCAGGCGTGGGAATGGCTGCCTTGGCCTGCGCGGCGGCGTTCTGGCCGTTGGACGTGTTGTCCCGCGCCAGCTCTTCGTCGATGCGTTCCTGTCCCTGGCGGCCACCGGCAACCAAAGCCGTCAGCAGTTCCCACCGCATGTCCTGGTCGATGGTGAGTCCCGCCAGCGTTTCCTTTCCCTCCAGGAGGGCCTGGATGCGGTCCAACTGGGCGTCGCTGCGGCAGATCTGGGCAAACGACTTGGCGAACTGCAGTTGCGCGTCGGAACCCGGTTCCACCGCGGACGCGAGCTCCCAGAGCTTGTCAGCCGCGGCAATGGCCGTTTCGTCCTTGTGCCCGGCGGCCACGAAGTACGTCAGCGTCGTGGCGAGCTGGCGCAGCTGGACCAGGATCACGGAGGAATCCGTTTCGTGGGCGATGTTGGCCAGGATGAGGTCCACGTAGCCTCGGGCAGGAGTTTCGCCGTCGCGGGCAGCGTCCCAGGCCGAACCCCACACGAGCGTCCGTGGCAGGCTCGAGGAGAAGTCCTTGAGGTGTGCCTTGGCCGTTGCGAGCGACTCGGGATCCAGGCGGACCTTTGCGTAAGCGAGGTCGTCGTCGTTGAGGAGCACCAGGTCCGGGCGGGCGAGTCCCGCCAGGCCGGGAACTTCCGTGCGTGCACCGTCGACGTCGAGTTCTTCGCGGTGGATCCGCTCCAGCTTTCCGTCCACAAGGTTGTAGAAGCCCACGGCCAGGCGGTGCGGACGCAGCGTTGGCTGCTCGGTGATGGCTGTTTGCAGGATGGCAAAGTCCGTGATGTTTCCGGCCGCATCGACAGCGAGCTCAGGCGCCAAGGTGTTGACGCCTGCCGTCTCCAGCCACAACCGGCCCCACTGATCCAGGTCCCTGCCGCTCGCGGCCTCGAGTTCCACCATGAGGTCCTTGAGTTCCGTGTTGGACCAGGCGTGCTTGGCAAAGTAGGTCCGCACGCCTGCCATGAACTGCTCGGGTCCCACCCATGCCACCAGTTGGCGGAGCACGGATGCGCCCTTGGCGTAGGTGATGCCGTCGAAGTTGACCTCCACGTCCTGGAGGCTGTTGATCTCGGCGAAGATCGGGTGCGTGGTGGGGAGCTGGTCCTGGCGGTAGGCCCAGGATTTTTCCACCGAGGCGAAGGTGGTCCAGGCGCGGTCGAACTCGGTGTTTTCCACAGCGGCAAGGTGGGACATGTATTCGGCGAACGACTCATTCAGCCAGAGGTCGTTCCACCAGCGCATGGTCACCAGGTCGCCGAACCACATGTGCGCCAGTTCGTGCAGCACCGTGATGGCGCGCCGCTCAACCTGTGCCTCGGTGACTTTGCCGCGGAAGACGTAGCCCTCCAGGATGGTCACGGCGCCGGCGTTTTCCATGGCACCGGCGTTGAATTCGGGGACGAAGAGCTGATCGTACTTTTCGAATGGGTAGGGGCAGCCGAACTGGGCCTCGAAGAACTCGAATCCTTGGCGGGTCAGCTCAAAGATGTTCTCCGCGTCCAGGTATTGCATGAGTGACTTGCGGGCAAAGACGCCCAGCGGCACCACGCGGCCGTCGGAGCTTGTCACTTGGGAACGGACGGACTGGTAGGGGCCGGCGATCAACGCGGTGACGTACGAGGACAACCGTGGCGTGGGGGCGAATTCCCACACGGACCGGGCCGCACCGTCCTCACCCGCTGCTGCCTGCACAGGCGTAGGAGTGGGGGAGTTGGACACTACATCCCAGCGGGATGGCGCTGTGATGGTGAACGTGAAGCTTGCCTTGAGATCCGGCTGTTCGAAAACGGCAAACATCCGCCGGGAGTCCGGGACCTCGAATTGCGTGTAGAGGTACACCTCGCCGTCAACCGGGTCGACGAACCTGTGGAGGCCCTCGCCCGTATTCATGTACGGAGCGTCGGCAACGATGGTGAGTTCATTCTCTTCGCTGAGGTTGGGGAGCTGGATGCGCACGCCGTCCGAGACTTCGGATGGTTCCAGTTCGGTTCCGTTCAGCGTCACGCTGTGGACTGCGTCCGTAATGGCGTCGATGAACGTTGATGATCCAGCCTGCGCGGAAAAACGCACCACAGTGGTGGATCCGAAGACTTTGGCGCCCTTGGTCAGGTCCAGGGTGACGTTGTAGGACTCGACGTTGAGCAGTTCCGCGCGCTTCGCGGCTTCGTCGCGGGTCAGGTTAAGGCCTGGCAAGTGTGCCTCCAGAAGATTGGGGTGGCCGGCCGGGATCATGATCCGGTCGCTGGTGTGAAGCCATTCTTTCACTCTGTCGCTTGTTGGCAAGGAGGAGTCCGCACAGTGTCGCCACCACGGAGTAGCGTTTAACCATGGGAACGTTCCGGGATTCGCTCGACACCCGCGCACTACGGTTCGCGCTGGCCTTTCCACTGCTGCTCGCCGTGGGATTCGTGGTGTGCGCCCAAATGCTGCGGAACAGCCTTCCGGATCCCGTCGCCGTGATGTGGAACGCCGACGGCGGCAGTTCGTTCGCGCCGTTCGGAGCCTATGTGGCCGGCGGCGCAGGACTCATCGTCTTTTTCGGTTGGGTCGCCTTCCTCCAGTCCGTACCCATCTCGCGGCCCGTGGTAATGCGCCGCGTCATGATGGGATTGGGGCTGATGGTCAGCCTGTTCATCACCACGGTCCTGGCAGCGGGCCTCGTGGGGCAGTCCGGAGTCGGTGACGCGAGGTTGTCACATGTCGATCCGATCGTTCTGGCGATGGGTAGCGGCGCCGCGGTGGCGCTCGGCGTGGTGATGACGTTTGCCTTCAAGCCGGATCCGCGGTGGACGCAGGAGGACGACCATGCGCTCGAAGCCGAACGCCTGCGGGCCGCCGATCCCGATCTGGCCCGGGACACGCTCCGGATGTGGGTTCACGCCCGGAGTTCGGTCTTCATCATGATCATCATCTCCGCGCTCTTCCCGGCTGCTTTGATCGCAGTAGCCGTCCCATGGCTCGGGGCCTTGCTGGCCGTGGCGGGACTGGTGGGCGCGGGCTTCCTGTTCGCACGGGTCCGTGCGGACAGGGGAGGGCTGCAGGTGTTTGCCGGCGGCCTAGTCCCCGTACTGAACGTTCCCGCCGTCGATATTGCCGCGGCGGCTCCCACCGACGTCAAAGCCGCCGACTATGGCGGTTGGGGCTGGCGCCACCACGAAGGCGCCACCGCAATGTTGGTCAGCAGCGGGCCGGCCGTCGTCGTTCGAAGGCTCAACGGTGGGCGGGTGGCGCTGAGTGCCGGTACCACGGTTGCCGCGGACAAACTCGCCGGCATCCTTAACCGCGCTGCCGAACGGGCACACCAGGACGGGCAGCCCCATCAACCGGGCTCGCGGTAATCTAGGTAACGCATCCCTCCCCGCCGCGCCTTGGCCAATGCTGAGCTGTTGCCCAGTGCTGTGCCGCCTGCGCCACAAAGAACGGACTTCCTGTGACTACACCCCGCGTCCACATCGCCACGGACCACGCCGGCATGGAACTCAGCGCCCACCTGGTCAGCCACCTCACCGCCAAGGGCTATGAAGTCGTGGACCACGGACCCAAGGAATATGACGCCCTGGATGACTACCCCTCGTTCTGCATCAACGCAGGCGTCGCCGTGGTGGCGGACCAGGAAGCCGGAGTCCATGCGCTGGGGATCGTGCTGGGTGGCTCGGGGAACGGTGAGCAGATCGCGGCCAACAAGGTCAAAGGCGTGCGCGCCGCGCTCGCATGGAACCTGTCCACGGCCAAGCTGGCCCGCGAGCACAACGATGCCAACGTCATCGCAGTCGGCGGCCGCCAGCACACCGTGGAAGAAGCCACCGAACTGATTGAGGCCTTCCTCCAGGAGCCCTTCAGCAACGACGAACGCCACGTTCGCCGCATCGGCAAAATCGCGGTGTACGAGACCACCGGCGAGATCGTCGAATAGTGCCTGAAGGGCATTCCATCCACAGGCTGGCTCGCCAGTTCCAGGATGTCTTCGGTGGCCGGCGCCTTCGCGTGAGCAGCCCGCAAGGGCGGTTCGCCGAGGGGGCGGCGCTGCTGGATGGACACATCATGGTGGACGCCCTTGCCCACGGCAAGCAGCTGTTCCTGAAGTTCGACCATGACCTTTTCCTTCATGTGCACCTCGGTCTTTACGGGGCGTGGAACTTCGGGGGAGACAGTTCTTTCGCGGGTGCGTCCAGCATTGGTGCGCCTCGCCGGATCGGTGAGCGCGAATCCGGGCCGTCCGGTGCTGACACGGACTATTCCGGACCGCCGGAGCCGGTGGGGGCCGTCCGCGTCCGCCTTGTCTCCGACCACGGCTGGGCGGACCTCCGCGGGGCTACGACATGCGCCGCCATTACGTCCGATGACGCAGCCAAGGTGCTCGGCAGGCTGGGCCCGGACCCTTTGCGGAATGGGCCCGGCGACCGCGATGAGTTCATCCGGCGGCTGCGGAAGCGGAAGACCGCCGTCGCGCTCCTGATGATGGACCAGTCGGTCCTGGCGGGGGTGGGCAACATCTACCGCGCCGAGGTGCTGTTCCGGCAGGCGGTGGACCCGTGGAAGCCCGGCACTGCCGTGGATACGGGCACCGCCGGCCGCCTGTGGGATGACGCCGTTGCCACCATGTCCGACGGCGTCCGCGACGGTCGAATTGTCACCACGCCGCCGGCATTGTGGACAGATGGAGCGGAAACGGCGCCCGACGCCGACGCCCACTTCGTCTACAAACGCGAGGGACTGCCCTGCCGCGCCTGCGGGACGGTAGTGGGCATGGCCGAAATCGGTGCCCGCAAACTCTACTGGTGCCCTGGCTGCCAGGTTTGATGCCGGAAATAACAGAAGAGCCCCGATCCTGGTGGATCGGGGCTCTTTTGTTTTCCCTGGAAGGGATATTCCCTGGAGGGGACGACGGGAATCGAACCCGCGTAATCAGTTTGGAAGACTGAGGCTTTACCATTAAGCTACGTCCCCGAAAGGATCTCCTGTTCAGGACATCTTCCCTGTGGCTGTTCAAGCCGGGTACAACTAAACCTAATTCCGGCGACGGTGTCAAATGTGCATTCCTGGCCCGCTTGCCCGTAGACTGTCCTGTGCGTTCGGGGTGTAGCTCAGCTTGGCTAGAGCGCCTGCTTTGGGAGCAGGAAGTCGCAGGTTCAAATCCTGTCACCCCGACTCTGTGTTTCGTGTCCATTTCTTGGAACACGACAGAACCCCATACCCATCAATCCAGGAGTACTTAGACTGTGAAGAGCGCTGTCGAGAACCTCACCGCCACGCGGGTCAAGCTCAATGTTGAGGTTCCCTTTGAGGAACTGAAGCCGAGCATCGATGCCGCGTACAAGACCGTTGCTTCGCAGATCCAGGTTCCCGGATTCCGCAAGGGCAAGGTTCCCTCCAAGCTCATCGACCAGCGCGTCGGTCGCGGCTACGTCCTGGAGACTGCCATCAACGATGGCCTCAACGGCTGGTACCAGGCCGCTGTGCAGGAAACCGGCGTTCGCCCGCTGAGCCGCCCCGAGGTTGAGATCACCGAGGTTCCGGACCCGTCCGCAACCGACGGCGAGCTCAAGTTCCAGGTGGAGGTTGACGTTCGCCCCGAAATCGAACTGCCGGACTACGCGGGCATCAAGGTGGAGGTCGCAGCTGCTGAGTCCTCCGACGCCGATGTCGACAAGGCCCTTGACGAGCTGCGCGGCCGCTTCGGCACGCTGAAGTCCGTTGAGCGTCCAGCCAAGAACGACGACTTCCTCACCATCGACATCACCGCCACGATCGACGGCGAAGAGATCGACTCCGCATCCGGCCTGTCCTACCAGGTTGGCGCGGGCACCATGCTCGAAGGCCTGGATGAAGCCGTTGAGGGCCTCTCCGCTGACGAGGAAGCCATCTTCGACACCACGCTGGTTGGTGGCGACCACGCCGGCGAAGCCGCCCAGGTCAAGGTTGTTGTCAAGGCCGTCAAGGAGCGCGAACTCCCCGAGGCGAACGACGACTTCGCACAGCTGGCTTCCGAGTTCGACACCCTCGCGGAACTCCGCGAGGACCTCGCCAAGCAGGCAGCCGATTCCAAGGTTGTCGGCCAGGGCGTCGAGGCCCGCGACAAGGTCCTGGACAAGCTCGTTGAGCTCGTTGAGGTTCCGGTTCCGGCTTCGGTAGTGGAAGAGCAGCTCGAATCGCACTTCAACCCGGAGAACGCCCACGGCGAAGGTGACCACGACACCGAAGAGCACCGCGCCGAGGTCAAGGCCAACACCGAGCGTGCGTTCCAGAACGAGATCATCCTCGACGCCATTGCTGACAAGGAAGAAGTCAACGTCAGCCAGAACGAGCTGATCGACTACATCGTCACCACCGCCAGCCAGTACGGCATGGACCCCAACCAGTTCGCCCAGATCATCGATCAGAGCGGCCAGGTTCCCATGATGGTTTCCGAGGTGCGCCGCCGTAAGGCCCTGGCCGTTGTCCTCGGCCAGGCCGAAGTTGTGGACTCCGAAGGCAACAAGGTGGACCTGACCGACTTCGTGCGCCCCGCAGGCGAAGCCGTGGAAGAAGCTCCCGCAGCAGAGGCTGCCGAGGAAGCTGAAACCGTTGCCAGCGATGACCCCGCAGCAGTGAAGTTCTAGTTTCAGGCCCTGACCGGCCCCGGATCATTCGATCCGGGGCCGGTTTGCTTTAAGGCCGTGCCAGGCGCCGTCCACAAACGTGCGCCGTCAGCGAACAGTGCGATTCCGGCGAACAAATCACCCCTGAATACGGTTAGTGTCCATGTAGTGAAGTTCAGTGATGTCACTGGCACCAGCGAGAGGTAAGTACTTATGTCACAGCAATCAGAGGCTCCCCGGATGGCAACTGTCGATCCCGCGGCCCAGGACAACTACATCTACAACCGCCTGCTGAAAGAGCGCATCATCTGGCTCGGCTCCGAAGTCCGCGATGAGAATGCCAACGCCATTTGCTCACAGCTTCTCCTGCTCTCGGCCGAAGACCCTGAGAAGGACATCTACCTTTACATCAACTCGCCTGGCGGTTCGGTAACGGCCGGCATGGCCATTTACGACACCATGCAGTTCATTCCCAACGATGTCGTCACGGTCGCCACGGGCCTGGCCGCCTCCATGGGACAGTTCCTGCTTTCCTCCGGCACCAAGGGCAAGCGTTACGCCACCCCCAACGCCCGTATCCTGATGCACCAGCCTTCCGGTGGCATCGGTGGAACGGCCTCGGACATCAAGATCCAGGCTGAGCTGATCCTGCACATGAAGAAGGTCATGGCGGAACTCACCGCCGAGCAGACGGGCCAGACCGTTGAGACCATCCTCAAGGACAACGACCGCGACAAGTGGTTCACTGCCGCGGAAGCACTGGAGTACGGCTTCTTCGACAAGATCTCGGCGCACGCCGGCTCGGTGGCCGGTGGCGGTGGAACTGCCAACCAGTCCGACGCGGCGTCCTCCACCGAAAACTAGCCGGCACCACGAACCACTGAAAACCCAGGAGTAAACAATGAACTACAACTTCGGATGGTCTGCCGGCAACCTCCCGTCCAGCCGCTACGTCCTGCCCCAGTTCGAAGAACGCACCCCCTACGGATTCAAGCGCCAGGACCCGTACACCAAGCTGTTCGAGGACCGCATCATCTTCCTCGGCGTGCAGGTGGACGATGCCTCCGCCGACGACATCATGGCCCAATTGCTGGTCCTTGAATCAACGGACCCGGACCGCGACATCACCCTGTACATCAACTCGCCGGGCGGCTCGTTCACGGCAATGACCGCTATTTACGACACCATGCAGTACATCCGTCCGGAGATCCAGACGGTCTGCCTGGGCCAGGCAGCCAGTGCCGCGGCCGTCCTCCTGGCAGCCGGCACCCCGGGCAAGCGCCTTGCCCTCCCGAACGCCCGCGTCCTGATCCACCAGCCGGCACTGTCAGGCGGCCAGGGAGGCCAGGCCTCGGACCTGGAGATCCAGGCCGCTGAGGTCATGCGCATGCGGACGTGGCTCGAGGAGACGCTCGCCCACCACTCCGGCCGCACGGCCGAGCAGGTCAACAACGACATCGAGCGCGACAAGATCCTCACGGCCGAGGAAGCCCGGAACTACGGCCTGATTGACCAGGTACTGGACTCCCGGAAGATCAAGCCCCAGGCAATCGCCCGGTAGCATCCGGAAAACGACGCCGGTGCGGTTCGCGAAATATGGACCGCACCGGCGTTCTGTTTCCACCCAAGCGGCTCATTGTGACCTAGAGTGGAAGAAGTCACGGTGATGCCAACCGCGGTCTGGCCGCACAATGGAGCAAGGCGCGGAGCCCCATCACCCGCACGCAACGAAGGGATTCACACATGGCTCGGATTGGCGAGAGCACGGATCTGCTGAAGTGTTCTTTTTGCGGAAAGAGCCAGAAGCAGGTTCGCAAGCTGATTGCCGGGCCCGGCGTGTACATCTGCGACGAGTGCATTGAACTCTGCAACGAGATTATTGAAGAGGAACTCGCCGAGGTCTCGGACCTGGGCAGCTTCGAACTTCCCAAGCCGCGCGAGATCTTCGACTTCCTGCAGGAATACGTGATCGGCCAGGAGCCGGCCAAGCGCTCGCTCGCTGTTGCCGTCTACAACCACTACAAGCGCATCCAGGCAGGCCATGCACCGAAGACCGGCAGCCTGGGCGAGGGACCGCACCACGAGGACGTGGAGATCGCCAAGTCCAACATCCTGCTGATCGGCCCCACCGGCTGCGGCAAGACCTACCTCGCGCAAACCCTGGCCCGCCGGCTCAACGTACCCTTCGCGGTGGCCGATGCCACGGCACTCACCGAGGCCGGCTACGTTGGCGAAGACGTCGAAAACATCCTGCTCAAGCTCATCCAGGCCGCTGACTACGACGTCAAGAAGGCCGAACAAGGCATTATCTACATCGACGAGATCGACAAGATTTCACGCAAGAGCGAGAACCCCTCCATTACCCGTGATGTTTCGGGCGAGGGGGTTCAGCAGGCTTTGCTGAAGATCCTCGAAGGCACGGTGGCCTCGGTGCCTCCGCAGGGCGGCCGCAAGCACCCGCACCAGGAATTCATCCAGATCGACACCACCAACGTGCTGTTCATCGTGGCAGGCGCGTTCGCAGGCCTGGAAGACATCATTGGTTCCCGTTCGGGACGGAAGGGCATCGGCTTTGGCGCCCCGCTCAACGAGGTCAAGGACAACGTGGATACCTACGGTGAGGTCATGCCGGAGGACCTGCTCAAGTTCGGCCTGATCCCGGAGTTCATCGGGCGGCTCCCGGTGATCACCACAGTGTCCAATCTGGATCGCCCCGCGTTGATCCAGATTCTCTCGACGCCCAAGAACGCCTTGGTGAAGCAGTACCAGAAGATGTTCCAGCTCGACGGCGTGGAACTCCAGTTCGACGACGACGCCTTGAACGCCATCGCGGACCAGGCCCTGGAACGTGGAACAGGAGCCCGTGGCTTGCGCGCCATCATGGAAGAAGTCCTGCTGCCGGTCATGTTCGACCTCCCCAGCCGCGACGACATCGCCACCGTGGTCATTACCGAGGACGTAGTGGCCAAGAAGGCGCAGCCAACCATGATTGCCCATGACGTGGTGGCGAAGCGGCGGAATAAGTCCGCCTGACCACCCGTTACACCAAACAGCGGCCCTGTCCGCCTTTCACGTTTAGCGTGCCCGTTGCCACCTTCCTGAGGAGATTTCCTGTGCCTGAACAGACCGAGCAAGCCGTCAACAAGGCCGATTTCTGGTTCGACCCCGCCTGCCCGTTTGCGTGGATCACGTCCCGCTGGATCGGCGAAGTGGAGCAAGTCCGCGGAATCGAGACGCAGTGGCACGTCATGAGCCTGTCCGTCTTGAATGAAGGCCGCGACCTGCCCGATGACTACCGCGAACTCATGGACATGAGCTGGGGTCCGGTCAGGGTGATCATCGCGGCGCAGGAGCTGCACGGCAGCGAGTACGTCAAGCCCCTCTATGACGCCATGGGTGAGGAAATCCACCACGAGGGCAACAAGGACCGTCCGTCGGTGATCCGTAAAGCCCTGGCCGAAGTCGGCCTTCCGGCAGAACTGGCGCGATACGCCGACTCGGACGAATTCGACGCCCAGCTGCGTGCCAGCCACGAGGAAGGTATCTCCCTGGTGGGGCAGGACGTAGGAACGCCCGTGGTTGCCTTCAACGGTACGGCTTTCTTCGGCCCGGTCCTGACCCGCATTCCCCGTGGCGAAGACGCCGGAAAGATCTGGGACGCAACCGTGGCCCTTGCCGGGTACCCGCATTTCTTCGAGCTCAAGCGCAGCCGCACCGAACGGCCCGAGTTCAACTAGGGTGAGCTGTTCGGCCGCTATTTGAGGAAACGCGAAGTCCTGCGGTCGGCCAGGATCTTGCCGTTTGTTTGGCACGTAGCGCAGTACTGGAGGGAGGTGTCCGCGAAGGACACCTCCCTCACTGTGTCTCCACATACCGGGCACGCCTGTCCCGTCCTGGCATGGACCCTGAAATTGCTCCGTTTGGTGTCCTTGAGTTCACGGGACGGTTTGCCGGCCGCTGCCGCGACGGCGCCCACCAGCACTTCCTGCATGGCCCCATACAGGCGGCCAACCGTCTCCTCGTCCAAGGACTTGGCAATCGCGAAGGGGGAGATCCTGGCAGCGTGCAGGATCTCGTCGCTGTAGGCGTTGCCGATTCCGGCGATCACGGCTTGGCTCCGCAACAGTCCTTTGATCTGTTGCGGGCTTGAACGGACTATTCCGGCGAACGCTTCGACATCGAAATCGGGACTCAGTGGTTCCGGGCCCAGCGTCGCGATGCCGTGGACATCCAGGGGATCGCGGACCACGTACACGGCCAGGCTCTTCTTTGTTCCAGCCTCGGTGAGGTCCAGCCCGATGTGGGTGTCATCGATTCCGCGGTGCAGGAGCAGGCGGGCAGCGATGTTGCTCTTACCCATGCGCAGCGTTGCCGAGGACGGGTGCTCGGTGTACCGAACCCAGCCGGCCTTCGCCAGATGGAAGACGAAGAACAGTCCGTCGGCATCGACGCAGATGAACTTGCCAAAGCGCCGCACCCCGCGGATGGTCCGACCCTCCAGGGCCGTGTAGGGGGGATCTGCCGTTTTCAGCGCGGCAATGGAGTTGATGCGGACACTCGTCAGCACCGCTCCGTTCAGTTGCGTGTCCAGGTAGGTGCACAGGCCGTGCACTTCGGGCAGTTCCGGCATGGGAATACTCTGCCACACGCAGCGGTAAAAGGTCCCGGAAACTACAGGATTGTAGTTCTTTCGGAAGCCTTGTGGATCGGCCCGGGCAGGACAACAATGGTTCTTACCCACTTCGAAAGAAGAGGGACACGGAAACCGAAGATTCAGTGATATGCAACCGACGCAGCCTTTGGCAAAGTCGGAAGCAAGCTACCAGTGACGTGGTAGGAAGACCTGAAATTCCAAGGATTCCGCCAGACTGTCAAGTCGTCACCGGACAGCCGAAAAGTCGAAGCCCCACCAACGGCAAAACGCTGATGGGGCTTCCCCTTTGCCCAAAAACTCCTGGGCGATGGCTGCTACGAGGCGGGTGTCTCTTCCGGCTGCGCAAGGACGACATCGCTGACCGTCAGATCGCCTTCACCGGACTGCAGGGTGATCTCCTGGGCGTTTGCGGCGGCCTTCAAGTCACCCAAACCGGCCTTGAGCTGCGCCACGAGCACTTCCGTTGCCGAAATATTGGCAGAAAGCACTTCGGTCCGCTGCTTGACCTTGGCCTCGGACTTGGCCTTGCGGATGCCGCTGAGGGCCAAGCCCACCGTGCCCAGCATGGTGGTGTCGCCGTCGGCGATTTCCAGGGCAGAAGGCCATGCGGCGCGGTGCACCGAACCGGTCCTCCACCAGCTCCACACCTCTTCGGTGGCGAAAGGCAGGAACGGTGCGAAGAGACGCAGGAGCGAGTCCAGCGTGGTGGCGAGGGCCGCAAGCACGGAGGCCTGCTCGGCTTCGCCGGCTGCACCGTAGGCACGGTCCTTGATCAGTTCGACGTAGTCGTCCGTGAACTGCCAGAAGAACGATTCGGTGATCTGCAGGGCCCGGGCGTAGTCGTAGTTGTCGAAGGCCTTGGTGGCCTGGGCTACGACGTCCGAAAGCTGGGCGAGCAAGGCCCGGTCCAGCGGGTTGCTGAGGACAGAAAGCTGGTTGGTGACCACGGAATTCTCCGTGGCGCCGAGGTTCAGGACGAACTTGGAGGCGTTGAGCAGCTTGATGGCCAAACGCCGGCCGATCTTCATCTGTGCGATCTCGTACGCGGTGTCCGCGCCGAGCTTGGCAGATGCTGCCCAGTAACGGACGGCGTCGGAGCCGTATTCGTTCAGGACATCGGTGGGAACCACCACGTTGCCCTTGGACTTGGACATCTTCTTCCGGTCCGGGTCCAGGATCCAGCCGGAGATCGCAGCGTGCTTCCATGGAGCGCTGTTCTGCAAGGCATCGGCGCGGACGGCCGAGGAGAACAGCCAAGTGCGGATGATGTCGTGGCCCTGCGGACGCAGGTCGAACGGGTAGACCTTGGCGAACAGCTCCTCGTCACGGCTCCATCCACCCACAATCTGCGGCGTGAGGGAGGACGTGGCCCAGGTGTCCAGCACATCGGCGTCGCCGGTGAACCCGTTGGCCTGGTCACGCTGGGATTCCTCGTAGCCCGGAGCTGCGTCGGCGGCAGGGTCCACTGGGAGCATCCCGTCGGACGGCAGGATCGGGTTGTCGTAGTCCGGGTTGCCCTGGGCATCGAGCGGGTACCAGACGGGGATCGGCACGCCGAAGAAGCGCTGGCGCGAAACGAGCCAGTCGCCGTTCAGGCCGGCGATCCAGTTTTCGTAGCGGGAGCGCATGAAGGACGGGTGGAAGTCGATGTCCTGCCCACGCCCGATCAGCCGTTCGCGGCGGTCCTCGTCCCGGCCGCCGTTGCGGATGTACCACTGGCGGGACGTGACCACTTCGAGGGGCTTGTCGCCCTTCTCGAAGAAGTTCACGGGGTGGGTGATCTTCTTCGGTTCGCCGTCCAGCAGGCCCGCTGCGGAGAGGAGCTCAACCACGGCTTCCTTGGCCGAGAAAGCCGTCTTCCCGGCGATCGCAGCGTAGGCCTCCTTGCCAGCCTCCGTGGTGATCCATTCGGGAGTCTCGGCAATGATGCGGCCGTCGCGGCCCATGATGGCGCGCGTCGGCAGCTGCAGTTCGCGCCACCACGTGACGTCGGTGAGGTCACCGAAGGTACACACCATGGCAATTCCGGAACCCTTGTCCGCCTTGGCAAGGGGATGGGCCTTGACTTCGAGTTCGACGTCGAACAGCGGGGACTTCACGGTCTTGCCGAAGAACGGCTGGTACCGCTCGTCGTCGGGGTTTGCCACCAGGGCCGCGCACGCGGCAAGCAGTTCGGGACGGGTGGTCTCGATGAAGATCTTCTGGCCGTCTTCGGTGAAGAAGGGGTAGCGGTAGTAGGCGCCCGGGACCTCGCGGTCCTCAAGCTCAGCCTGCGCCACGGCGGTGCGGAACGTGACATCCCACAGCGTGGGCGCCTCGGCCATGTAGGCGTCACCGGCGGCGAGGTTTGCGAGGAACGCGCGCTGGGAGACCGCACGCGACGTGTCGTCGATGGTGCGGTACGTCAGGTTCCAGTCCACGGACAAACCAAGCGTCTGGAACAGGTTCTCGAAGACCTTTTCGTCTTCCACGGCGAGTTCCTCGCACAGTTCGATGAAGTTCTGGCGGGAGACCACATCGAAGTCGCGCTGGTTCTTGGCCGGCTGCGCGGGAGGGCGGTAGTCGGCGTTGTACGGGATGGCGGGATCGCAGCGTACGCCGTAGTAGTTCTGGACGCGGCGCTCGGTGGGCAAACCGTTGTCGTCCCAGCCCATGGGGTAGAAGACGTTCTTGCCGGTCATGCGCATGTAGCGCGCCTGGACGTCAGTCTGCGTGAAGGAGAACATGTGGCCGACGTGGAGTGAACCCGAGGCAGTCGGCGGGGGAGTATCGATCGAGTAGACCTGCTCCCGGGTGGTGTCCGGGTTGAACTTGTAGGTTCCTTCCGCGAGCCAGCGCTGCGTCAAGGCAGCTTCGAGGCCTTCAAGGGCCGGCTTGTCGGGAACGTTAATGGGGGCGGTGGCGGGCGTGTCTGTACCCTGCGTTGATTCAGCCATGGACCAATTGTTTCATGGCCCGGAGTTACAGGGCGCCTTCGGCGGCGGGCCCTGCCCTCGATAGGGTGGTGCCATGACTTTGGGAGCACAGACACAGAACAAGACGGCAGTCGTTACCGGCGCCAGCACGGGCATCGGCGAGGCAACGGTCCGGGCGCTGAGCGGCGAAGGATGGAAGGTCTACGCCGTGGCGCGCCGGGCAGACCGCCTGGAAGCCCTGGGTGCCGCGACCGGCGCCGTTCCCTTCGCCGCCGATGTGACAAACGGCGACGACGTCGCAGCCCTGCTTGCCGCCGTCACCGAGGGCGGGGGAGCCGATACCCTCATCAACATTGCCGGTGGGGCCCGCGGCGCTGACACGATCGGCAACGCGGACACCGAGGACTGGGACTGGATGTATCAGGTCAACGTGCTGGGCACCATGAAAATCACCCGCGCCTTCCTGCCCATGCTCCGGGAGAACGGCGAAGGTACGGTCCTCAATCTGACGTCCACCGCCGGACTGGCGGCCTATGAAGGCGGCGCCGGCTACAACGCAGCCAAGTTCGCCCAGCATGCAGTGACCAACGCACTCCGTTTGGAGGAAGTGGGGAACAACATCCGGGTGATCGAGGTTGCCCCGGGCCTGGTCCACACCGAGGAGTTCGCGCTGAACCGCTTGGGTGACAAGGACGCAGCGGCCAAGGTGTATGCCGGGGTGGAGAAGCCGTTGACCGCTGACGACGTTGCCGACGTGGTCCGGTACGCCGTCTCCCTGCCACACCACATCAACCTGGACGAGATCGTGATCCGTCCCGTGGCGCAGGCAGCCAACCACAAGCTCATCCGCAAGCAGGACTAAGGGCCTAGCCGGCAGGAACGCTGAGCTGGGCAATGAGGGCGGCATGGTCCGTGCCCGGAACGGTGTGCACTGAGTAGGCGCTGTTGCCGATCCGGGGCGAGGTGACCACATGGTCGATCACGACGCCCGGCAACGGCGGGCCTTCCATGGGCCACGTGGGGGACAACCTTCCCCACGTGGCCGTGCCGACGTCCACCAGTTTGTTGCCGTCCCTGCCCACCTCCAACAGGGCCCGGAACTCGGCGTGGTCATACGTGGCGTTGTAATCGCTATCAGCACCTGGTTACCTTGGCTCCCGGCCTGGCGGGAAAGCTTGAGAAGGTCGCTCCTCCACTGGCCGATCCGCTCATCCACGGGCGGGAGGGCGTGGACGTTGGTCAGGGTCAGGGCCCCCTTGGCCCCGGAACCTTCCACCACAACCCGGGTGGCCGCCATGCGGAAGGGAGTGTCCGGCAGAAGACCCTCCGACGCCAGGGGGAAGACCGAGTACACGGCGGCGCCGGATCCGTCGTCATTGGGGGTACTGATCCTGTTGGCCAGCAAGGCATCGAGTCCCTCGGCGCTGAGCCGTTCCTGCAACGCCGGCGAAAACTCCTGGAGGGCCAGCAACTGGACGCCATGGTCACGGACCAGTTGCACGATCGTGGCCGCTTCGGCTTCACCAAATTCGGTATTGAGGCTCATCACCTTCAGCGGGACGGTAGCCGTCCCCTCCTTTAAAGCCACCGGGCGGCCGTAGTCCAGCGGGAACAGCCAGAAGAGCTGCACAGCCAGCAGGGCCGCCGTCGTGATCACCGTCAAACGACGCCGACCCAGGGCGGCCAGCACCAGCGCAACAGCGGCGGGAACCACCAGCCACGGCGTGAAAGCCAGTGCCTGGACCACCAGCAACGGCCACTCAACGTCGATGGCCCGGAACAAGGACAAGCTGGCCACCGGAAGGGCAACAAGGACGGCGGCAACAGACCAGGCAATCGAGGCCGTGCGTCGCCGGCGATGGACAGCCGGGAGGGCGGCGGCAGGTTCAGTCATGTGGCCGAGTCTATGCAGCCATCCACCCGGGACCCGTCCACCCAGGGGATGACTTGGAAAGTAGTCGATGGTGCCCCGCTGCCGCTAGACTCTGATAACCAGCGTTGACCCGGCCATCACCGGTGAGCTTCCGGAAGAACAGCACTGACCGCAATTGCGGCCAGTTCCCAGTAGAACCGGACGGGTAAGCCCGTCACAGCAGTAATGAGAGGCCGGGACGCCGTGTTCCGGTAAGTGAGGTGGTACCGCGGTGCCTGGACTGTTGCGAAACAGGACTGGAGCCGTCCTCGCATCCTGACAGTCAACCAGCTATCACCAGGATTCGAGATGACCCACTACCCCAAGGCCTCAGCATCGCCTTCCGGCGCCCAAGGCGTATCCGCCTCCGTGAAGTTCCCGGAGATCGAAGAGCGCATCCTCAAGTACTGGGACCAGGACGGCACCTTCCAGGCGAGCATCGACCAGCGCGACGCGGGACAAGACGGCAGCAACGAGTTCGTCTTCTACGATGGCCCGCCTTTCGCCAACGGCTTGCCCCACTACGGCCACCTGCTCACCGGCTACGCCAAGGACCTGGTGGGCCGGTACCAGACCCAGCGCGGCAGGCGCGTGGAGCGCCGCTTCGGCTGGGACACCCACGGCCTCCCCGCCGAGCTCGAAGCCATGAAGCAGCTGGGCATGACTGACAAGACCCAGATCGAAGCCATGGGCATCGATAAATTCAACGACGCCTGCCGTGCCTCGGTGATGAAGTACGCCAACGAGTGGCAGGCCTACGTCACCCGCCAGGCCCGCTGGGTGGACTTCGACAACGACTACAAGACGCTCAACGTCGAATACATGGAGTCCGTGCTCTGGGCCTTCAAGCAACTGCACCAGAAGGGCCTCACCTACAACGGCTACAGGGTCCTGCCTTATTGCTGGAAGGATGAGACCCCGCTCTCCAACCACGAGCTGCGCATGGACGACGACGTCTACAAGAACCGCCAGGACCAGACCGTCACCGTGACGTTCCCCATCAAGGGCGGCGAATCCGAGGTTTCGCAGGCGCTCGCAGGCGTGCAGGCCCTCGCCTGGACCACCACGCCCTGGACGCTGCCCACCAACCTTGCGCTCGCCGTCGGGCCTGACATCTCCTACGTTGTGGTCCCCGCCGGCCCCAGCGGCGTGAAGGCCGCTTCACCGGAGGCTCCGGTGACGGGCAGCTTCCTTCTCGCGGCTGACCTTTTGGGTTCCTACGCCAAGGACCTGGGGTACGACGACGCTGCTGCCGCAACTGCCGCCGTCACGGCCACCTACGCAGGCTCCCAGTTGGAAGGGCTCGACTACGAGCCGCTGTGGAACGACTTCGCCGATGCCGAAAAGTACGGGACGCAGAACGCGTGGCGGATCCTCGTGGCCGACTACGTCACCACCACCGACGGTACGGGCATCGTCCACCAGGCCCCGGCCTATGGTGAAGACGACCAGAAGGTCTGTGAAGACGCAGGCATCCCCGTGGTCCTCTCCGTGGATGAGGGTGCGAAGTTCCTGCCGTTGTTCGGCCATGGCCGGCTTGCCGACATCGTCGGCCTGCAGGTTTTCGAGGCCAATAAGCCCATCACCCAGGTGCTGCGCGCCGACGGCCGCCTGGTCCGCCAGGCCAGCTACGAGCACAGCTACCCGCACTGCTGGCGCTGCCGCAACCCCTTGATCTACCGCGCGGTTTCCTCCTGGTACGTTGAGGTCACCAAGTTCAAGGACCGTATGTCCGAGCTGAACCAGGAGATCAACTGGATCCCGGGCAACGTCAAGGACGGCCAGTTCGGCAAGTGGCTTGAGAACGCCCGTGACTGGTCCATCAGCCGCAACCGGTACTGGGGTTCGCCCATCCCGGTGTGGCAGTCCGATGATCCTGAGTACCCACGCACCGATGTGTACGGATCCCTCGCCGACCTCGAAGCGGACTTCGGCCGCCTGCCAGTCAACAACGAGGGCCAGGTGGACCTGCACCGTCCCTTCATTGACGAGCTGACGCGCCCCAACCCGGACGACCCCACGGGTAAGTCCACCATGCGCCGCGTTGAGGACGTCCTGGATGTTTGGTTCGATTCCGGCTCCATGCCGTACGGCCAGGTCCACTACCCGTTCCAGAACGAGGAGTGGTTCGACACCCACAATCCGGCGGACTTCATTGTGGAGTACATCGGCCAGACACGTGGCTGGTTCTATATGCTCCACATCCTGTCCACGGCGCTGTTTGACCGACCGGCGTTCCGCAACGTCATCAGCCACGGAATCGTGCTGGGCTCCGACGGCCAGAAGATGTCCAAGAGCCTGCGCAACTACCCGGATGTGTCCGAGGTGCTGGACCGCGACGGTTCCGACGCCATGCGCTGGTTCCTGATGTCCAGCCCGATCCTGCGCGGTGGCAACCTGATCGTCACAGAGCAGGGCATCCGTGACGGTGTCCGGCAGGTCATCCTTCCGCTGTGGAATGTGTACAGCTTCTTCACGCTGTACACGAACGCCGCGAACGGGGGCTCGGGCTACGACGCCAGGCTGCGCTATGACGGCTACGCGGACACCCTTGACCAGTACCTCATGGCAAACACCGGCGACCTGGTCCGCAAGGTGACCGAAAGCCTGGATACCTATGACATCTCCGGTGCCTGTGACGAGCTGCGCAGTTACCTGGACATGCTCACCAACTGGTACGTACGCCGCAGCCGCCAGCGCTTCTTCGACGAGAACGTGGATGCTTTCGACGCCCTGTACACGGCGTTGGAGGCTGTGTGCCGCGTTTCGGCATCCCTGCTGCCGCTTGTCAGCGAGGAGATCTGGCGTGGCCTGACCGGTGGCCGTTCCGTGCACCTTGCCGACTGGCCCGAGGCTTCGCTGTTCCCGGCAAATCCGGAACTCGTGGAGGCCATGGACCGCATCCAGCAGATCTGCTCCACCGGCTCCAGCCTGCGCAAGGCAGCCAACCTCCGTGTCCGCCTCCCGCTGCAGGAACTGACTGTCGTGGCACCCGGTGCAGACGCGCTGGAAGGTTTTGCCGCCGTCGTCGCCGATGAACTGAACCTGCGGTCCGTGCGGTTGCTGGATGCAGCGTCGGCGTCGCCGGAGGAATTCGGCATCGAGCAAAAACTCGTGGTCAATGCCCGTGCCGCCGGCCCCCGCTTGGGCAAGAACGTCCAGCAGGCCATCAAGGGGTCCAAGTCCGGCGACTGGTCCGTGAACGATGCTGGAGTGGTAGTTGCCGGCGGACTCGAGCTCGAGCCGCAGGAATACACCCTGGAAACCGTTGTGGCTGAAGCGGCCGACGGCGGTGCTGCCGCAGCTGCCGTCCTGCCGGGTGGCGGGTTTGTTGTCCTGAATACTGAGGTGACGCCGGAGTTGGCTGCCGAAGGCCTTGCCCGTGACATGGTCCGTGCCATCCAGCAGGCACGCAAGGACGCCGGCCTCAACGTCAGCGACCGCATCCGCACCTCCGTGGAGGCGCAGCAGGACGTGGTTGATGCGCTCAACGCCAATGCAGAGCTCGTCAAAACCGAAACCTTGACCCTGGAACTCGAGGTGCTCCTTTCCAGCGCCGCAGAACCGCAGGTCACCGTAGCGAAAGCAGGGGCCTGATTCATGACCGACGAATTCTCAGTTGAGAGCGTCTACGCCGAGCTGCTCGGCCGGGCGCCGGAGAACAAGATGGAGCCGCGCCTGGCACCGTTGTTCCGCGCCATGGATGTGCTGGGCGAGCCCAACAAGGCCTACCCGATCATCCACATCACGGGAACCAACGGAAAGACGTCCACGGCCCGCATGATCGAGGCCGGACTGCGCGCACACGGCCTCAGCACGGGACGCTACACCAGTCCCCACCTGTCCAAGGTCACCGAACGCATCAGCATCAACGGCGAACCCGTCCCGGATGAGACGTTCGTCCGGATCTGGGACGAGATCCGGCCTTACCTGGAGATCGTGGACAACGAGCTCATTGCCGACGGGCAGCCGCGCCTGACCTACTTTGAATGCGTCACTATCCTGGGCTTCGCGGTTTTCGCTGACCAGCCTGTGGATGTGGCCGTGTTCGAGGTGGGCCTTGGGGGCATCACTGACGCCACCAACGTGGGCGACGGCCAGGTCTCCGTGATCACCCCAATCTCCTTGGACCACACCGACCTCCTTGGAGACACCACCGAGGACATCGCCTACGAGAAGGCAGGCATCATCAAGCCTGGCGGATTCCTCGTGAGCGCGGCGCAGCCGGTTGATGCCGCCCAGGTCCTGTTGGACAAGGCGCGTGAAGTGGATGTTCCGTTCCGTTTCGAGGGCGTCGAATTCGGCGTGGAGTCCCGCAGCGTTGCCGTCGGAGGCCAAGTGCTCACCATCCAGGGCCTGGCCGGGCGCTACGAGGACTTGCTGCTGCCGTTGCATGGCGCCCACCAGGCGGAGAACGCGGCCGTGGCTGTTGCCGCGCTCGAAGCGTTCTTTGGCGGGGGAGAGAAGGAACTCGACGCTGAGGTGCTGCGGGAGGCCTTCGGCAACGTGAGCTCGCCCGGCCGTTTGGAGGTGGTCCGGACCGCTCCAACGATCGTTGTGGACGCAGCCCACAATCCTGATGGCATCCGGGTCTCGGCTGAAGCCATCCATGAGGCGTTCGCTTTCAGCAAGCTGGTTGTGGTGGTGGGAATCCTGCAGGAGAAGGACGCAGAGGAGATCCTCAAGACGCTCAAGGAGCAGTTGGGCGACCTGGCCGAGGAATTCTGCTTTACCCAGTCCAACTCGCCCCGGGCAATCCCCGCGGCAGAACTGGCCGAAATCGCCGTGGACCTGGGGTTCGGCGAAGAGAACGTGCACATTGCGGAGAAACTCGACGACGCCCTCGAATGGGCCGTGGAGCGCTCCGAATCCAACGACGACTTTGCCGGTGGCGTCTTGGTCACGGGGTCCATCACCCTGGTGGCGGAGGCGCGCATCCTCCTCGGAAAGGCAGGTGCCTAAGCATGGCGAAGCTGACCAAAGCACAGAGGGAATGGCGTCCCGGGATGCCCAAGAAGCGCCGCTCCACCAAGGTGATGTTCGGCTCCACGGTCTTGCTCCTCGAGGCCTTCGTGGCCTTCTTCGGCACGCTGGTGGTCTTCGGGTTGAAGCGCGGCGAGGTGGCTCCCGGAGTCATCCTCGGCGTTGGCATCGCCCTGAGCGTCATCCTGGTGCTGACCTGCGCCGTGCTGTCGAAGCCGTGGGGTGTGGGCCTCGGCTGGGCACTGCAGATCGTCTTGATCCTTACCGGCCTGGCCGAGCCCACCATGTTCATTGTCGGCATCCTGTTCGCGGTCTGTTGGTGGTACGGGATCCGCACAGGCATGAGGATCGACCGTGAGGTGCAGCAACGTGACCGGGAGCAGGCCGAATGGGACGCGGCACACCGTGACGGGACAGAGCCGGAAACCCCGTAAACTGGCTGGGAAACCCACCAAGCAACCACATTGGAGCAACTGTGAGCATTGAACGGACCCTCGTCCTGGTCAAGCCCGACGGCGTCGCCCGCAACCTCAGCGGCAGCATCCTGGCCCGCATCGAAGCCAAGGGCTACACGCTGGCTGAGCTGAAGAAGGTCAACGCCACCCGTGAACTCCTGGAACTGCACTACGAAGAGCACGTGGGGAAGCCGTTTTATGAGCCGCTGGTTGAATTCATGCTCAGCGGCCCCGTAGTGGCGGCAGTCTTCGAAGGCCACCGTGTGATCGAAGGCTTCCGTTCGCTGGCCGGCACCACCGATCCCACGACGGCCGCCCCGGGCACCATCCGCGGCGACTTTGGCCGCGACTGGGGCCTGGCTGTCCAGCAGAACCTCGTTCACGGCTCGGACTCGATTGAGTCTGCCGAGCGTGAAATCAAGATCTGGTTCGAGTAAAGCCAGGAAGCACAACGCAGAAGGTCCCGTGTTCAAAGGAACACGGGACCTTCTGCGTTGTGTAGCTAAATCCTGGTAGGCAGCTGAATCCTAAGAGGCGGCTGAATCCTGGTAGGCAGCTGAATCCTAGTAGCCGGAGGTTCCGGCGAAGACATGGAGGAAAGCGAAGAAGATCGTGGCGATGACGGCCACGTAGAGCAGTGCCACGATGATCCAGCCCGAATCGCCCAGGAGCTTGACCAGCGCTGCGGGAGCCTTGATGACTCCGGTGCTCAGGTTGCGGATGGTCACCCAGACGAACATGGGAATCATGACAGCCCACACCACCATGCAGAACGGGCAGAGGACGTTGATCGCGTACAAGGCCTGCGACCACAGCCAGATGACGAAGACGAAGCCCAGCGTCACGCCGGCCTGCAGTCCGATCCAGTAACCACGGGCGAACCTGGCCCCGGAGAGTAGCCCCATGGCCGTGGTGATGATGATGGCAAAGGCAACGATGCCGATGAACATGTTGGGGAAGCCAAACAGGGAACTCTGCCAGGTCTTCATGACGGCGCCGCAGGAGATCCACGG
Organism: Paenarthrobacter sp. NPDC018779; assembly: GCF_044391085.1. Taxonomy (NCBI): domain Bacteria; kingdom Bacillati; phylum Actinomycetota; class Actinomycetes; order Micrococcales; family Micrococcaceae; genus Paenarthrobacter; species Paenarthrobacter sp. NPDC018779. The sequence goes on from NZ_JBIRZS010000001.1 coordinate 58,775, forward strand.
ATTCACATCGCACGCGGTGATGTGGTTGGGGTCCTGAAGCACTTGGAGCTTTTCCAGGACCAGTGCCCCTGAGGCCAGCCATCCAATGACGCCGGTGACCAGCAGCAGCCAGCCAAAGGGCCGGTTGCGAACCATCGCGGGCATCGTGTCCGGTTGGGGGTCCCGCGCCTCGACGGGGACGGAAGACTTGTGGTCCAGGTTTCCCTTGGCGGTGCTTGGCATCGCGGTTGTGATCCTTTTCGGCAGATGGCCCGGCGTGGCCGGGAAGGGCTGTTGGGAGGATTCTAACCCCGCATGCTGAAGGTGGCATCCAGCTTCCGGGCGGCGGCGAAGGGGAGATCGACACACCTTCCTACCACTCGAATGTGTAGGGGTATGAGAGAATGAACATGGCCGGGAGTCGATCCACATTCGTCCTCCGGTCCGGTGACTTGTTCCCAAGACCGCCAGCATGAGCAGGGCATGCCTGGATCAGCCGATCCTCGGTAGGCCCGCCATGACAATGGACGGCACCTGGTTGTGGCAGCAGAACAACGGGTTCCAGAACTGAGACACTGGCCTTCCAGGGCTGCCGCACCCCAATGATGGTGCGAACCGGAAGGAATACTACCGACTTCTGTCAACGCCTGCGGGTTTTGACAATATTTGCCCCACTGGGCGCTGGATGTGGCGGCGTCGCTGGGGCAGGAGTGTTGCCACATATGGATAATGACCAGGTTGTAGCCGTTAATGATCAGGCAGCTTCTTCAGAAGCAGCCGAGGTGCCCAAGAAGGCCACCCGTGCCAGGACCACGCGCGCGCCGCGAAAAGCCACGGCAAAGCAAGCAGCGGCGGTAGCAGAGGAAGCCCCGGACGCCGCCGCCGAACCAGCCGCCGCCCCTGAGGCCGAAAGCGCCGCCGCCGAACCAGCCGCCGCCCCTGAGGAAGCCCAAAAGGCCCCGGCCCGCCGCAGCCGCGCACGCAAGAAGGCCGATCCGGCCGAAACCCTTCCCGGCCTCGGCGACGCCGCCGAAGCAGCAGTCCAGCCGGAGGCAGAAGCCGGCTCCGGAGCATCAGCGCCCGAGGCAGAAGCCGAACCCGCCCCGGAAAAGCCGGTCCGCCGTCGTCGGACTGCCAAGCCCAAGGCCGAAGCCGAAGCCATCACCACCCAGGAACCCACCACTGAGGCAGGCGGCGCGGAGGCAACGCCCGCCACCACCCCGGCAGGCGGCGCGGAAGCACCGCCCACCACCCCGGCAGGCGGCGCAGCCGCCGAACCGGAGGCCAGCGCGGAAGCAACGCCGGCCACGACCCCGGCAGCCAGCGCGGAAGCAACGCCGGCCACCACCCCGGCAGGCGGCAGAGCCGCCGAACCGGAAGCCAGCGCAGAAGCAACGCCGGCCATCACCCCGGCAGGCGGTGCAGCCGCCGAACCGGAAGCCAGCGCGGAAGCCCCCACAGAGTCCCCGGAAACCGATGCAGACGCCGCTCCCGGCTCCTCGTCGCTCTTCCTGGAGCCCGTTTCCATCACGTCCATGATTTTCCAGGCGCCCGACCTCAGCACCGTGGTCCGTCCGGCAGCCGAGGAAAAGAGTGAAGAAACGGCTGAGGATTCCGAGGACAACGGTGACGGCGAGACGGAGGAATCGGGAAGTCGCCGTCGACGCCGGAGCCGTGGCCGCCGTGGCCGCCGCGCAACTGACCGTGAGGAGAACGGGGCCGAGGATTCCGGCGAGGAATCCGAGGATGACGAGTCGCCGGCCGCCGAACCCCTTGAAGACGGCGTCACCTCGCGTCGCCGGCGTCGCCGCCGCCGTGGCGACCAGGACCTTGAATTGACCGGTGGCTCGGACGACGATCCGCCCAACACGGTGACCCGCGTCCGCGCACCCCGGCCGATCTCGGAATCCACGAGCTCCAACCGCGTGGCCAGCGTCAAGGGTTCCACGCGGCTTGAGGCCAAGAAGCAGCGCCGCCGCGAGTCCCGCGAGACGGGCCGCCGTCGCCAGGTCATCACCGAGGCCGAGTTCCTGGCCCGCCGCGAATCGGTGGACCGGCAGATGATCGTCCGCCAGCGTGACGACAGGATCCAGATCGGCGTCCTGGAGGACGGGGTCCTGGCCGAGCACTTCGTTTCCAAGACCCAGCAGGACTCGCTGATCGGCAACGTCTACCTGGGCAAGGTACAGAACGTGCTGCCGTCCATGGAAGCAGCGTTCGTGGACATTGGACGTGGCCGCAACGCGGTCCTCTACGCCGGCGAGGTCAACTGGGATGCCGTTAATCTCGAGGGCCAGCCGCGCCGGATCGAAAACGCCCTGAAGTCGGGCGATTCCGTCCTGGTGCAGGTAACCAAGGATCCCGTCGGGCACAAGGGTGCACGCCTGACCAGCCAGATTTCCCTCCCGGGCCGCTACCTGGTGTACGTCCCCGGCGGTTCCATGACGGGCATCTCACGCAAGTTGCCCGACGTCGAACGCAACCGCCTCAAGCGGATCCTGAAGGACCGTTTGCCGGAAAACGCCGGTGTCATTGTCCGTACGGCTGCCGAAGGCGCCTCGGAAGAGGAACTGACCCACGACATCAACCGCCTCCGTGCGCAGTGGGAAGGCATCGAGGGCCAGGCGTCCTCCACGAAGGTGCTGGCACCCGAGCTGCTGTACGGCGAGCCCGATTTGACCATCAAGGTGGTCCGTGACGTCTTCAACGAGGACTTCTCGAAGCTGATCGTTTCCGGTGACGATGCCTGGGACACCATTGAGGCTTACGTCACCTATGTGGCGCCGGACCTGGTGGGCCGGCTCGAAAAGTGGACCAAGGACCAGGACATTTTCTCGGCTTGGCGCATCGACGAGCAGATCCACAAGGCCCTGGAACGCAAGGTCTTCCTGCCGTCGGGCGGATCCCTGGTGATCGACCGTACCGAGGCCATGACCGTGGTGGACGTCAATACCGGGAAGTTCACCGGCAGCGGTGGAAACCTCGAGGAGACCGTCACCAAGAACAACCTTGAGGCCGCAGAGGAGGTTGTCCGCCAGCTGCGCCTGCGCGATATCGGTGGCATCATCGTCATCGACTTCATCGACATGGTGCTCGAATCCAACCGCGACCTGGTGCTGCGCCGCCTCGTGGAATGCCTGGGCCGGGACCGTACCAAGCATCAGGTGGCCGAAGTGACATCGCTCGGCCTGGTGCAGATGACGCGCAAGCGCATGGGCACGGGCCTGCTGGAGGTCTTTGGCGAGCAGTGTGAGCACTGTGCCGGACGCGGTGTGGTGACCCACGACGAGCCCGTGGAGCATCGGCGTGCCAACGTCGTTGCCGCCGAGCAGCACCGGCCGCACGCCGACACCCAGCAGCAGCCTTCCACCCGGACTGAGCGGAAGCGCCGCCGCGGCAAGGGCGGGGGGCAGCCGGCAGAGAGCCCGACGCCGGTCCACGCCGCTGCCTCTCCCGCGCCTTCGACGCCGGTGCCCGAGCCGGTGGACCCCGCCCGGCAGGCCAAAGCGCAGGCCACCAGGGCTGCCCTGGCCACGATTGCCGCTGCAGCGCACGCTGCCCACCTGCACGATGACGAGGTTCACCGGGCCGAGGAGGAAGCACGTGCCGCAGCCGCCGCCGCAACCGGGGCTGGAGCGGAGCACGCTGACGAGGTGCCGGATTCAAGCGGCGCCGAGGGCACCCCGCGTGCCACGCCGGTGCTCCGGTTCGGTGGTGAAGAGGTTGCCTTGCCCTTCGTGGAACACCACGAGGAGCCGGCTTCGGAGAAGCCTGCCATGACTTTGGACCTGTTGGCCGAGGCTTTCTCCCACCTGGGTGGGGGTCCTGTGACTGTCGAAAGCCAGGATGAGCCGGCCGCCCCTGATGCTGCTCCGGCGGAAACTGTCCCGTCCCGGCAGGCTGCTGCGGAGGAAAGCGATCCGTCCAGCCGTGCCCGCGGTCGGCGTGGTCGCCGGAACCGCAGCGCCAGCCGGGCGCAGGGTGCTGCCAACGAGACCACGGTGGAGCACCACGAGGTGTCCGCTTCCACCGGTGGGGGAGCGGCCCATGAAGCCAAGGCGCCGCAGGAGCAGGCCAAGAAGGAGTCCGCTGCTTCTGAGCCGATTATCCTCGGCGTGGGGGTTCCGGCCTCGGAACTCTAGGCATTGCCAACGTCATGTAACGGACCGAGGGTCCGGCAGTAGCTACTGCCGGACCCTCGGTCCGTTAGGCTTGGTCACTGACACGGGGTGCCAGGCGTTGGGCCGGGCTGAGATCCAGACCCGTTGAACCTGTCCGGTTAGCACCGGCGAAGGGATGTCCCTCATGACTTCATCGTTGAATTCAGCCGTCTACGCCGTGGCCCGCACCGGCCGGCAATACCCGCGTGTCCTCAGCATCGCCGGTTCCGACCCCTCCGGCGGCGCAGGAATCCAGGCAGACCTGAAAAGCATTGCCGCCCACGGTGGCTACGGGATGGCAGTGGTCACGGCGCTCACGGCGCAAAACACCCTGGGTGTTACTGCCGTCCATGTCCCGCCCGTGGACTTCCTGCGGCAGCAGCTTGAGGCGATCAGCAGCGATGTAACCATCGACGCCGTCAAGATCGGGATGCTGGGCGACGCCGAAGTGATCGGCGAGGTGCGTGGCTGGCTCGAGAAGGTGCGTCCCGCCGTCGTGGTCCTTGATCCGGTAATGGTAGCTACCAGTGGTGACCGACTCCTCCGGGAATCCGCCGAAGCCGCACTGCGCGAACTTTTGCCGCTGGCCGACCTCATCACCCCCAACATTCCTGAACTGGCCATGTTGCTGGGGGAGCCGGAGGCGACGGACTGGTCCACCGCCCTCGAACAGGGCAAGCGGCTCGCTGCCGAATGCGGAAACACCGTGCTGGTGAAGGGCGGACACTTGGCAGGAGCCGAGTGCCCCGATGCGCTCGTCAACACGAACGGGCTGCTGCGGCAGGACTTTGTCTCGGTGGCAGGGCCACGGGTGGAGACGAAGAACAGCCACGGAACGGGCTGCTCATTGTCCTCGGCGCTGGCCACGGTCCAGGCGCGGACGGGAGACTGGGAAGCGTCGCTGCGGGAGGTCAAGCCCTGGCTCCTGCAGGCCCTGGCCACGGCGGATGTGCTGGAGGTGGGCCATGGCAGCGGCCCCATCAACCACTTCCACCAAGCACAGCAGGCTGGAGGCCCGGGGGCTTTCGCCGCCCGCCTGTGGGAGGAAGCGGCACCTGAACTGGACGCCATCTACGGCCTCGACTTCATCCACGGGTTGGAGTCTGGCAGCCTCCCAGAACCCCAGTTCAACTACTACCTCGCGCAGGATGCCCTTTACCTCAACGGCTATTCGCGGGTGCTGGCACGCGCAGGTGCCCTCGCTCCCACCGAGGAAGAACAGCTGTTCTGGGCCAGGTCCTCGCAGCTCTGCCTCGAGGTCGAATCCGAACTGCACCGGAATTGGCTGAGCACCAGGCAGGCCGCTACCCACACCGGTCCTGTCACCAAGGCCTATGTGGACCACCTGCTGGCGGCCTCGGCCTCTGGAAGCTACGGCGTGCTGCTCGCGGCGATCCTGCCCTGCTACTGGCTCTACGCCGAGGTGGGACACCAGCTCCACGCGAATTACGTCAAGGCAGGGTCCCCGTCGGAGCACGCGTATGCGGACTGGTTGAAGACCTACGCCGATGAAGACTTCGCCGAGGCCACCCGCAAGGCCATTGGCTTCACAGACGCGGCCGCGGTGGTCGCTTCCAGCCAGGACCGGGCTGCCATGGTGGAGGCTTTCGCCCATTCGTGCCGCCATGAGACTGCCTTCTTCGACGCCCCGCGGTTGTACGCCTAAAGGACCACCCGCGCGTCGAAGAGGTGAAATCCCGGTAAAGCGTCCAGGAGCCTGTAGGCTGTATGGGCACGGTGCCGGGAAAGTCCGTTCCTACTGGTGACTAGCGTCACGCGGTGGCTTCCGGACCCGGCCTCATTTGCAGCCGAGGGTCGAATTAGCGTAATCTTGATCTTCGGTGCTTACGCCAACACTTGGGTTATGCCCCCTGGAATTATTCACGGGATGACTCGCGGGCTTCGATCTGGAGTCCACGGCGTTGAGGCACAGCGTGAACCAGGCCTGATTCCGGTTCGAGTTCCGCACGCAAATTTAGTAAGAAACGTCGAGAGAAGTGAGTACCCAAGTGGTGTACGCGATTGTCCGCGCAGGCGGCCGCCAAGAAAAGGTTTCCGTTGGAGACTACGTAACGCTGAACCGCGTCCCCGGTGGAGCCGGCAGCACGCTTGAGCTGCCCGCCTTGCTCCTGGTTGACGGCGACAAGGTCACCTCCGCTGCTGCGGACCTGGCCAAGGTGAAGGTCACGGCCGAGATCCTGGAGGACCTCCGTGGTCCCAAGATCGTCATCCAGAAGTTCAAGAACAAGACCGGCTACAAGAAGCGCCAGGGTCACCGTCAGGAACTGACCAAGATCAAGATCACGAGCATCGCGTAACTTTCCTTACGCAGTTCAGATTTTCAGTTTCCCCACATATTTAGAGGCAGGCATTTCACATGGCACACAAAAAAGGCGCGAGCTCCACTCGCAACGGTCGTGACTCCAACGCACAGCGCCTCGGCGTCAAGCGTTTCGGTGGCCAGGTAGTTTCCGCAGGCGAAATCATCGTTCGCCAGCGTGGAACCCACTTCCACCCCGGTGCAGGCGTGGGTCGCGGTGGCGACGACACCCTGTTCGCACTCCAGGCTGGTGCGGTTGAGTTCGGTACTCGCCGCGGCCGTCGCGTAGTGAACATCGTTGCTGCTGCAGCTGCAGAGTAACAACAAGTTCTGAACCGGTGGAGCGGGCCCAAAAGGCCCGCTCCACCGTTCTTTTAACCGCATTACAATCGTTCGGGGCGCCCGGTGCGCGCCGGACATGGCATTCGCGCTGTTTACAGCAACAGAGGAGATAGACGTGGCGAGCTTTGTAGACCGGGTAGTCCTGCACGTTTCAGGCGGTACCGGCGGCCACGGCTGTGTTTCCGTCAAGCGTGAAAAATTCAAGCCACTCGGCGGTCCCGACGGCGGCAATGGCGGCAATGGCGGCGACGTCATCCTCCGTGTGTCCTCGCAAACCACCACGCTGCTGGACTACCACCACGCTCCGCACCGCCACGCTACCAACGGTGGCCCCGGCATGGGCGACTGGCGCGGCGGCAAGAACGGCGAAACCCTGATCCTTCCCGTACCCGACGGCACAGTGGTCAAGACCAAGGATGGCTACGTACTGGCTGACCTGGTGGGGGAAGGCACGGAGTACGTCGCCGCCGCGGGTGGTCAAGGCGGCCTGGGCAACGCCGCCCTTTCGTCGCAGAAGCGCCGTGCCCCCGGCTTTGCCTTGCTGGGCATCGAAGGCGATTCCAGCGACATCGTGCTGGAACTGAAGTCCATTGCCGATATTGCCCTGGTTGGCTTCCCGTCCGCCGGCAAGTCCAGCCTGATCGCGGCCATGTCCGCAGCCCGGCCCAAGATTGCCGACTACCCGTTCACCACCCTGATCCCCAACCTGGGAGTGGTCCAGGCAGGTGACGTCCGGTTCACTATTGCCGATGTTCCCGGGCTGATTGAAGGCGCCAGCGAGGGCAAGGGCCTCGGCCATAACTTCCTGCGCCACGTTGAGCGCTGTGCTGCCCTGGTGCATGTCCTCGACTGCGGAACCCTGGAGTCCGACCGCGATCCGCTGTCCGACCTGGCCATCATCGAGGCAGAACTCGACAAGTACGCCGTGGACATGAGCTACGCCGGGGTGGACGGGGAAGTGGTTCCCCTCAATGAGCGGCCCAAGCTGGTAGTCCTGAACAAGGTGGACCTGCCGGACGGCAAGGACATGGCTGAGTTCGTCCGTCCGGACCTGGAAGCCCGCGGCTACCGTGTCTTCGAAGTTTCTGCCACCAGCCACGAAGGCCTGCGCCCGCTCAGTTTTGCGATGGCCGAAATCGTCAAGGCTGCCCGCGACGCCGTGGAGATCGCGCCACCGAAGGTGGCTGCTCCGGTGTTGCGGCCCCGCGCGGTCAACGAATCCGGCTTCCGGATCCGCCGCGAGGAAAAGAACCTCGAGCCACTCTTCCGCGTGCTGGGCGAAAAGCCCGTGCGCTGGGTCAAGCAGACTGACTTCACCAACGAGGAAGCGATCGGCTTCCTGGCCGACCGCCTTGCCAAATTGGGCGTGGAGACCGAACTCTTCAAGGTCGGTGCCAAGCCCGGCGATACCGTGGTGATCGGCGAAGACGACGGCGTGGTCTTCGACTGGGAGCCCACCATGATGGCAGGCGCGGAACTCCTTGCCACGCCTCGTGGCACGGATATCCGGGTGGCCGACATCGGCGATCGTCCCACGCGTGCCCAGAAGCGCGAAGAGCAGGTGGAACGCCGCGAAGCGAAGGCCGCTGCACGCGCCGAACTGGAAGCCGAGCGCAAGGCCGGCATCTGGACGGAGTCCGTCAGCCGCCGTCGTACGCAGCCCATCAAGGAAAGCAACCTGGACAACGGTGATGACGACTAAGACCGTCGAAACCCCCCAACCGGACATCCACGAACGCCACGCACTGGCCTCCGCGAAGAGGATCGTGGTCAAGGTCGGTTCGTCGTCCCTGACCAGCATCAAGGGCGGCATTTCCGAAAAGTCACTGACCGGTTTGGTCAACGCGCTGGCGGAGAAACGGAACGCCGGTGCCGAGATCATCCTGGTTTCATCCGGTGCCATCGCCGCCGGACTTGCCCCGTTGGGCCTGGCGAAGCGTCCCAAGGACCTCGCCACCCAGCAGGCAGCGGCCAGCGTGGGACAGGGCCTGCTCATGGCCCGCTACACCCAGGCTTTCAACGCCCATGGCGTCACCGTCAGCCAGGTCCTGCTCACCGCCGACGACCTCATGCGCCGGACCCAGCACACCAACGCTTTCCGGGCTTTGGACCGTTTGCTGAACCTCGGGGTGGTGCCTGTGGTCAATGAGAACGATACCGTGGCCACCCACGAAATCCGTTTCGGCGACAATGACCGCCTTGCGGCCCTCGTGGCCCACTTGGTCCGCGCGGACGCGCTGGTGCTGCTTTCCGACGTCGATGCCCTCTACGACGGTCCTCCATCCCAAGGCGCGCAACGCATCCCGTTGGTCAGGGGACCGCAGGACCTCGAAGGCGTCACCATTGGCAAAGCAGGAAAGGCCGGCGTGGGTACCGGCGGCATGATGACCAAGGTTGAGGCGGCTTCGATTGCGGCAGGCTCGGGTATCCATGCCTTGGTTACCTCCACCGCCAACGCCGCCGCGGCGCTGAACGGCGGGAACGTGGGTACCTGGTTCGCCGTCAACGGCAACCGCAAGCCCGTCCGCCTTCTGTGGCTGGCGCACCTGGCCACGGTCCGTGGCCGGTTGGTGCTCGACGACGGCGCAGTGAAAGCCGTGCGCGAACGGCACAGGTCGCTCCTGCCCGCAGGCATTTCCGAGGTTTCGGGGGAGTTCGAAGCCGGCGACCCGGTGGAGATGGTTGGACTGGACGGCGCCGTGGTGGCGCGTGGGCTGGTAAACTACTCCTCGGACGAGCTGCCGAAGATGTTGGGACGGTCCACCCAGGAACTTGGCCAGGCCATGGGCCGCGGCTATGACCGCGAAGTTGTTCATGTTGATGACCTGGTGCTCCTCCGGACGCCCCGCTCATCTAAACTTGGAGCATGACTGAAGCGCTGACCCCTGACGCCCCCGTGATTTCCGACGTTTCCGGTGCCGCCGGCCAAACGCCGGGGAACCCTGCGGCGGGCGCTGTTCCAGTCACTGCCGGAGACGTCCAGTCTGCCGTCTACGGGATCGCGGACCGTTCCCGCAAGGCTGCCCGGCGCATGGCCCAGGCCAACCGGGCCTGGAAGGACAGCGCACTGCGGGCCATCGGCGCCGCCCTGCTGGACCAGCAGAAGCAGGTACTCGAAGCCAACGCCAAGGACGTGGCGGCGGGACGTGCGAATGGCACATCTGCCGCCCTTTTGGACCGGCTGACCCTGACCCCGGCCCGGATTGACGGCCTGGTTGCCGCTTTGGAGAACCTTGCCGGACTGCCCGATCCCGTGGGCAACGTGGTCCGCGGACAGACCCTGCCCAACGGCCTGCGCCTGCGCCAGGTCAACGTCCCCATGGGCGTGGTGGCCGCCATTTACGAGGCCCGCCCCAACGTCACAGTGGACATCGCAGGGCTTGCCCTCAAGAGCGGCAATGCCGTGATCCTGCGTGGCGGCTCCGCAGCGGCCAACACCAATGAGGCACTGGTCCGTATCCTCCGCGAAGCCCTGGATTCCGTGGGCCTGCCTGCAGACGCGGTGCAGACCGTCGACCAGTTCGGCCGGGAGGGCGCCAACGTGCTTATGCGCGCCCGCGGCAAGGTGGATGTGCTCATTCCCCGCGGCGGACGCGACCTGATCCAGACCGTTGTCACCAACTCTTCCGTTCCCGTTATTGAGACGGGCGAGGGCAACGTCCACATCTTCATCGACGAGTCCGCCGACGAAGAGATGGCCGTGGACATCCTGCTCAACGCCAAGACCCAGCGTCCCAGTGTTTGCAACACCGTGGAAACGCTCCTGGTGCACTCGGGATCCTCAGTGCTTCCTGCCGTGGCCAAGGCGCTGCGCTCTGCCGGTGTCACCCTGCACGTGGACGACAGGATTGCTGCGGCCTTGGGGACGGACGTGGAGACCGTGCCGGCCGATGACGAGGATTGGGCCACCGAGTACATGGACCTCGACCTCGCCGTGGCCATGGTGGACAACCTGGACGAGGCCGTCAAGCACATCCGCACCTGGACCACCGGCCACACCGAGGCCATCCTGACCAACAACCTGGCCAACGCGGAACGGTTCATTGCCGAGGTGGATTCCGCTGCCGTGATCGTCAATGCCTCTACGCGCTTTACCGACGGCGGCGAGCTTGGCTTGGGTGCCGAGGTAGGCATCTCCACGCAGAAGCTGCACGCCCGCGGCCCCATGGGCCTGACGGAACTGACCACCACCAAGTGGATCGTCCAGGGCGAAGGCCAAGTCCGCGGCTAGCAACGCTGTAACATAGAACAGAAGTCCGAAGCGGCGGGAAGGCCCGCCGCCGTCATCCTTTGAGAACCAACTAGGGGAGAAGATGCTGTTTCAGCAGATCGCCATATCCATTGCCGCGCAAACCGAGGGCGGTCACGAGGAAGCTGCGCCGCTGTGGGCAGAACCGTGGGTCTTTGGCATCGTCATGTTCGCCCTCCTCCTGGTCCTCATGTTCGTGACCCTCTCCTACACCAACCTCGGCAACCGCCACGAGGCCGTGGAAGAGCACAGTGACCCGCACCGCCAGCACCCGAACAAGCACACGCACAAGCCGGGCCACTGACATCATCGCTGCAACACCGCGTGGGGATTCGGAGCGCAGGCTCCGTTTGGGCGTGATGGGTGGAACGTTTGATCCCATCCATCACGGCCACCTTGTGGCTGCGAGCGAAGTTGCTGCCAAGTTCGACCTGGATGAAGTTGTCTTCGTGCCCACGGGACAACCGTGGCAAAAATCCAGCAAGAAAGTCAGCAAGCCCGAGCACCGCTATTTGATGACGGTCATTGCCACCGCTTCCAATCCCCGCTTCACTGTGAGCCGGGTGGATGTGGACCGTCCAGGCCCCACGTACACCATCGACACCCTGCGCGATCTCCGCCATCAGCGTCCGGATGCCGATCTGTTCTTCATCACGGGCGCTGATGCCTTGGCGCAAATCCTGTCCTGGAAAGACGTTGACGAGCTGTGGTCGCTGGCCCATTTTGTGGGCGTGACCAGGCCCGGGCACGAGCTCCACAACCTGGGCCGGGATGACGTCAGCCTCCTTGAGGTTCCAGCCATGGCCATCTCGTCAACGGACTGCCGCAACCGGGTGAATGAAGGAAATCCTGTCTGGTACCTCGTGCCGGATGGTGTGGTGCAGTACATCGCAAAGTATGGACTGTACGCGCCAAAAAGCAGCGCAGGGGAGTTGGCACCAGCGCTTGCCGGATCAGACGACCAAGCACGTACTGAATGAGTTTTCAATGAGCAGCCAGGAACAGCGACCCATCCGCAGCAGGCGTGAGCTTCGCCGCGCCCGCGAAGAGCAGGAGCAAGCCCAGGCCACCGCCACGACGCCGGATGCAGCCCAGCCTGCACCCCCATCGGAAGCGCCCCAGCCGGCGCAAGCCGAGGACAACGGCCGGAACCGTCGCGCCGCTGATGCTCCCCTGGACGCGGTGGTGCCTGCGCCAGAGCGCTCATCACAGATCCGCGCCCGCGACCGTGCCGCCCTCCGGGCCATCAAAGAGCTCGCGGACAAGGAAGAGCAGCTTTCCGGTGGTGGCCCGCCCACCCGGCGCCAGCTTCGCCTGCAGCAGCTCCAGGCAGAGGTGGCTACCTCCGCCAATCCGATTGTGCCGGCGCCCGGTGCCAAAGCCCCGGAGCCAGCGGCGTCTCCTGACGAGGCAAAGGACGCCCCCATCTCTGCCGTGCCGGGGGCGAAGGCCGCCGGACCGACAGGCGCTCAGTCCGCAGCTGACGGTTCCGAAATGTCAGTGGAGCAGGCCCTGGCGGTCCGTGAGCTGATTGCGGCCCAGGTGCAAAACCAGACTGCCAAGCTGGAACATATCGCTGAGCAGGATCCCCTCGCGGTGGATCCCGAGGTCCTTGCCCAGCAAATTGCGTTGGCTGAGCGTGCGGCCGTCCTGAACAAGAGGGCAGCGGCCAAGCAGAAGCTGGCCGAGAAGGCCGCCCCAGAGAAGGCCGCGCCCGGGAAAGTCTCTGGAGAAAAGACCGAGTCGAAGGTGCCCGGCACGGCGTCGGGGCCCTCGACGGCGAACAACCTTGCCATGGTCACCCCGCTTGAATTCGTGAAGGTGCCTGGCGTTGAGCGTCCGGTCATGAAGCGGCCCAGCACCACCTTCGTCCCCGTCGTAACGTCGGCCAACACCAAGGCCGCGCCCGCAGCGGGTAACGGACGGCCCTCCCGGGGGCGTGCCGGGGTCCTTGCCCGTGCCGAAGCGGTGGCGAGGAACGCGCGGAAGCGCAACGCCGCCGTCGTTGATCCGGGCCAGGAGGCCGAGCGTCCGCCGGTCTCGGCACGCACCGCCTACGGGCTGGATCCCCTCGACGCCAACACCGCGGGCCTGGCCAGGGCACAACGCAGCCGTCTGCTGCAGTATGGGGTCCTCGCGTTGGGCCTCGTTGCGCTCATTATCGGCATCATCATGATCACGAGCGGTTAGTTCCGCTGGAAATACGGCTTTCGCCACCAAAAGGCCCTCGGGCCACTACAAGGAGTCCCTGTGTCTGCACACGAACAATCCATTACCCTCGCCCGCCACGCAGCGCGCGCCGCGGCAGAGAAGCTTGCCGAGGACATTGTCGCCCTGGACGTCAGTGAGCGCCTGGCGCTGACCGACGTCTTCCTGATCGCTTCGGCTCCCACCGAACGCCAGGTCAATGCGATCGTGGACGGCATCGAGGAAGAGCTCCTGAAGCAGGACCTTCGTCCCGTACGCCGCGAAGGCCGGTCTGAAGGCCGCTGGGTACTCCTGGACTACGCCGACATCGTTATCCACGTCCAGCACGCCGAGGATCGTGTGTTCTACGCGCTGGAGCGCCTGTGGAAGGACTGCCCCGTGGTTGACCTCGAACTCGGTGATGACGCTTCGGCCAAGGCTGTTGCCGGCGACGATTCCGACGCCAAGTAGGCATTTCACCTCGGAATATGCCCGATTTGGAATTATCGGAAATGCTGTTCTAAGATATTTGAGTTGCTTCGGCGGGAAGGGCTGGAAAGCCTGAAAGCGGAACAACAAGAATATGGGGCTGTGGCGCAGCTGGTAGCGCACCTGCATGGCATGCAGGGGGTCAGGGGTTCGAGTCCCCTCAGCTCCACCATCACGATCTCCCTCTTCGCAAAGGCGAAGGGGGAGATTTTTGTTTTCCGGACAGTGCCGCGCTATGTGATCCACATCATTCGGGCTCGATTTCGCATCTCGATACTTTGTGGGTAGTATTGACGAGTTGCTTCGGCAGGAAGGGAAATCTTCCTACTGAAAACAACAAGTCCGGGGCTGTGGCGCAGCTGGTAGCGCACCTGCATGGCATGCAGGGGGTCAGGGGTTCGAGTCCCCTCAGCTCCACTTCGGACAAAAGGCCCCGCTCGTCAGAGCGGGGCCTTTTTCGTGGAACCGGGGCTACTCCTGTGGCCGGGCGAATTCCGCAGCGCTCAGGAACTCGACGCCTTGGAAGGGTTCATCGCCTACCACCCGGGCGTTGTGGCCCGGCGGGATGGTGTAGGAGTCTCCGGCGGAAATACTGATGCGGTTGCCGTCGTCGGTTTCCACTTCCAGGGCTCCGGAGACGCAGAAGCCGACGTGGTTCAGCTGGCACGTATCGGTGCCCACCACCGGCTTGATGCAGTCTGCCCACGTCCAACCGGGTTGGAAGGTATTTCGCCCAATGGTGTAGTCGCCCACGGTGACGATGTCCACCACGGTCTTGTCCGGTCGGCGGGTTTCGTCCGGAGAGTTATGTGACTTCACTTGCAGTTGCGTGACAACATTGACAGTCATGGTTTTGCTCGCAGGGGAGGGGAGCCGGATCGCTGATGGTCCCGGCGCCGGGCTCACGGGGAAGCCGGGATCAGTGCCCTGAACGGGTGTTTGTGCTGTGTGCACCAACCACGTTCCTCCCCAGCGGCCGTGAAGTCGAGACACTTTTGCGTACGAATTTCTTACATCTGCAAAAAGGAAAAGCACCGTGATGTTATCTGGGTTGGATGCTCTGTTCGGCACCTTGGGGCGCTTTCCCGATGTTGAGGCGGACAACCTGCACGCCTACGATGCGACGGACCGGCTCCTGCTGGACACAGCTGCCGAACTGCTTGCAGCGGATACCCGCGCAGTGGTGATCGGCGACCGCTACGGAGCCCTCACCCTCGGTTCCCTGGTGGGCCTCGGCGTCGACCATGTCCGTGTCCACCAGGACCTCTTTACCGGCCGCATGGCCCTGCGGCACAACGCCCGCGCAGCGGGCCTTGAAGGCCGGTACGTGGCCCACGAACTTGGCGAGGACCTGCTTTCGGGCGCGAACCTGGTGCTTCTGCAGTTGCCCAAGTCGCTGGCTGAACTGGAGGAAATTGCCGACGCCGTGGCCCGGTTCGCTGCGCCCGACGCGGTGCTGCTGGCCGGTGGCCGCGTGAAGCACATGAGCCTGGGCATGAATACGGTGCTGGAGAAGTCGTTTTCGGTGGTGCAACCACAACATGCCCGCCAAAAATCCAGGGTGGTGAAGGCCAGCGGGCCCGTAGCCACAGCCGGCAAGGCGCCTTACCCGGTCCTGGAACACGTGGATGAGCTGGACCTGGACGTCTGTGCCCACGGAGCTGCGTTCTCCGGGGCACGGCTGGATATCGGCACGCGTTTCCTCCTGACTTTCGTGGACCGCATGCCGGCTGCCGGCACAGTGGTGGACCTTGGATGTGGCACCGGGATCCTGGCCGCGATGTATGCGCGCCGGTATCCTGCGGCCAAGGTGCTGGCGACAGACCAGTCCGCCGCTGCCATTGCCTCGGCCCGCGGAACAGCTGCTGCCAACGGCCTGCACGGACGGGTGACGGTGGTCCACGACGATGCGATGTCCTCGTTCGACTCCGGCAGTGCGGAACTTATCCTGCTGAACCCTCCCTTCCATCTCGGTGCCAGCGTCCACGCCGGCGCCGCCCTCAAGATGTTCGAGGCTGCAGCACGCGTGCTTGCCCCGGGCGGGGAACTCTGGACGGTCTACAACAGACACCTGCAGTACCGTCCGGCTTTGGGACGCATGGTCGGACCAACAACAGTGGAGGGCCGCAACCCGAAGTTCACAGTGACCCGGAGCCGGAAGGCCTGACCCCGGCACGCCCGGCGTGTCATGAAACACGTCAGTGCCGCAGGCGTCACATAGAATTCAGTGTCGTCGGTATCTGCCCCTGGCTCCGGTTGTTGTGTGCACATACCCGTCTGAGCGGGGGTGACGTACGATTCTGACACAGATGAAGTTCAAGGAATTTGTTTCTCAAGACAAGGGGAATCCGTGACTGAGATCCGGACGCCGGCACCAAGGCGCGGAACGAACCTACCCCGCATGGGCGACTTCAATCTGACGGTGATCCTGGAAGCTATCCGGCGGTCTTCCGGAGGACTCAGCCGTGTTGAACTCGCACACATTGTGGGGTTGTCGCCGCAGACCATTTCCAACATCTCCCGCCGCCTCCTGGACCAGGAACTCATTGTCGAGGCGGGCAAGGAAGGCACGGGTCCGGGCAAGCCCCGCACCATCCTTCGCCTGAATCCGTCCGGTATGTACGCCGTGGGGGTCCACCTGGACCCGGCCGTCATTACCTTCGTGGTCCTGGACCTGCTGGGGGATGTGGTCAGGCATTCGCGTATGGCCACCCCGGGTGGCGACCCGGCCGCGGTCATCACGAGCATCGCCGGGCAGATCCAGGTGCTCATCGAGGAATCGGGCGTGGACCAGTCAAAGATCGCCGGCCTGGGCGTCGCCGTGCCGGGCCCGATCGACCTTGACGAAGGTTCCGTTGTTGAGCCGCCGTTGCTGACCCGGTGGAACCGGGTGCGCATCCGTGAAGCCCTCACCGAAGCCACGGGCCTTGAGACGTTGGTGGACAAGGATGTCACCAGCGCCGCCGTTGCGGAGACGTGGGCAGGTGGAGCGAGCGGGGCCGGCAGTTTTGTGTTCATGTACATGGGAACCGGCATCGGCTGCGGCCTTGTCCTCAACGACGAGGTGGTCCGGGGTACGTCCGGCAACGCAGGCGAGATTGGGCACATCATTGTGGACCCGGACGGCCCTCCCTGCGATTGCGGGCTGCGGGGTTGCGTGAAATCCTCCTGCATCCCACAGGTCCTGGTGGCCGAAGCAGAGGCTGCCGGTGTCCTGGACGGTCATGGCCAGGAGGACGGCCCGGCCGTGCAGGAGCGCTACGCAATGCTGTGTGACAAGGCGGATGCCGGGGACGAAAAAGCGATCGCCATCCTGGAGAAGTCCGCCGTCCTCGTTGCCCGCGCGGTTTCGGTGGTAACGAACACCCTCGATGTTGAACGCGTGGTGTTCGGCGGGCCGTTCTGGGGCCGGATGTCCAAGTACTTCCTGGGCAGCGTCCCCGAGCTGATTGCGCAGAACAGTGCCGCCCGCATGATTCACGGCATCGAAGTGGTGGGCTCGGGCGTAGGCGAGGACGTGGGCGCCATTGGGGCAGCCTGCCTCGTCCTGGAACACACCCTGGCGCCCCGGGCGCAAAGACTTCTGCTGGAAGGCTGACGCTCTGTCTTGGGGATCAGTCGATGTCTTCGACGATCTCCCCGTACGGAATGGACTCATCCACGTGGGCCTGGTGACCGGTAGGTCCGTGGTTGTAGGTGATGCGTACCCCGTGGCGCTGGTCCGCGGCAGACTGGAGTAATACGGGCCGGACTGCGTCATTGACGTGTTGGGTCTGGCTGTCGAGGTACTGCTGGTAGGCGGCTGGTAGCTGATGCATGGCAAAAGGATAGACCTCCGGAGTCCGCATGGGGAGGGGTACCCATTGCGGGCCGAGGCGGTTGCGGCTTGGATAGAGTGGCCGGAAGCAGGACCGCGCCGGACACCTGGTGCGGCAAACTGAAAACCGAACGCCACCGAGGGGATATCGAGTGCTTCAAAACACCGCCACAGCCGGGATCGATGCACCGGATATGGCCCGTGCGCAGCAACTCGTTGGCGGTATCGTCCGCAGTTTCGAAGCCAAGGTAGTTGGCCAGGAACGGTTGCGGGAAACCCTGGTGATCGGCCTCCTCACAAGCGGCCACATCCTTTTGGAAAGCGTTCCGGGGTTGGCCAAGACCACCGCCGCGCATGCCCTTGCCGAGGCCGTCAGCGCCGATTTCCGGCGGATCCAATGCACTCCCGACCTGCTTCCCAGCGACATCGCGGGAACCCAGATCTTCGATGCCACCAAGGGCACCTTCGTCACGCAACTGGGGCCTGTCCACGCCAACATCGTGCTGCTCGACGAAATCAACCGGTCCAGCGCCAAGACCCAGAGCGCCATGCTGGAAGCCATGCAGGAACGGCAGACATCCATCGGGGGCGAGTCCTATCCGCTGCCACAACCCTTCCTGGTCTTGGCCACACAGAACCCCATAGAGCAGGAGGGCACCTACAGGTTGCCCGAGGCGCAGATGGACCGCTTCATGCTCAAGGATGTGCTTGACTACCCGAGCCCGGCGGAGGAAGCCGAGGTGATTCGCAGGATCGACGCCGGCGTGTTCGACTCAGGACAGAAACCTCCCGCTGCCGCGTCGTTGGACTCGGTGCTCCAGGTCCAGGAACTGGTGCGGCGCGTCTACACCGATCCGGCGATTGTCCGGTACATCGTTGGCCTGGCGTACGTCACCCGGAATGCTGCGCAGTACCTTGAGCCGCAGCTGGCCTCACTGATCGAGTTCGGCGCAAGTCCACGGGCCAGTATCGCCTTCAGCCAGGCCGCCCGGGCACTGGCACTCCTCAGCGGACGCGACCACGTTATACCGGAAGACGTCAAACGCCTGGCCCACAGGGTCCTCCGGCACAGGATCGTGCTTGGCTTTGACGCGGTGGTGGAGGGCATTGCCGTGGAGACAGTCATTGACGCAGTCCTGGCGTCGGTGCAGACACCCTAGGGGCGCCAGTGCCCAGCCTGCTCCAACGCGTCAAGGCGAAGATGTTCATCTTTGCCCATCGGAAAACAACGGCACTGCTTGACGGCGAATACGGTTCGGTCTTCAAGGGACGCAGCCTGGACTTCGACGACCTCCGTTCCTATGTCCCCGGTGACGAGGTCCGCGACATCGACTGGAAAGCCACCGCCCGGCACGGTTCACCCTTGGTGAAGCGCTACACGGCAGTCCGGCGCCACTCCGTCCTCCTGCTGGTGGACACCGGGCGGACCATGGCCGCCGAAGCGGCTTCCGGGGAAGCAAAAGTGGACCTTGCCATCCAGGCGGCAGGAGTGTTGGGCTACCTCGCCTGCCGCCACGGTGACGACGTGGGCCTCCTTCACGGATCGGTCGGAGCGACCCGCTACCTCCCGCCGCGTTCCGGCGAACACCACCTCGAACGGCTGCTGCGCGAGGTGCAGGAAGCCGTGCGCCCCGACGGGCTTGCGAGCGCACTGGCCGGGCAGCTCGACTACGCGTTGCGGTTCTTGAAGGGGCGGTTCCTTGTGGTCGGGGTGGCCGATGAGTTCATGCCGGACGCACGGACTGAGGAGTTGCTCCGCCGGTTGAGGGTGCGCCATGAAGTTCTTTGGCTCACCATCAGGGACGCCGACCTGGCGGGGGAGGAAGGCGGCGGGTCAAGCCGGGATGTTGGGCAGGGATTCGTGATTCCGGGGGCGCTGGCGGACAGCAGCGAAGTCCGGCAGGCCTATGCGGTGGCAATGGACCGGCGTGATTCGCAACGCAGGGATGTTTTCCGTCGGCTGGGGATCGCGGAGGAGCAGGTGGGCAGCAGCGGCGAGATGGTGTCCGCGGTGTTCGCGTTGTTGGAGAGGCACAAGTCCGGGAAGGCCAAGCGTGCAGGATAACTCCGGTTTCTACGGTCCTCTTCCGTACAGCCAGGCGTGGTTCTGGCTGGGTGTGCTGGTCTTGCTGGTGGTGGCCGCTTGGTATGCCTTTCTCTTGTGGCCCCGCCGCAAGAGGGCACGCCGGACCCGTCCGGTGGTTCCCCGGGACCTGGCGGGCTTGCGGCTCTCCTGCCTGCAGGCGATCGATTCGGTCGTGGCCGATGCCGACGCCGGACGGTTGCCCGAGCGCGCCGCACACCAGCGCTTGAGCTTCCTGGTGCGGGAATTCGCCGGGCACGTGACGGGAAAGCCCGCCACGTCCATGACGCTGGAGGAGTTGCGCAGATACGCCCTGGAACCGTTCGTCGACGGGATAGCAGGCATCTATCCTGCAGAGTTTGAACCCGTAAGTGGCCGCACGGTCCAGGACTCCGCGGCAGCTGCACGGGAGGCGGTGCGCGCATGGAATTGACGTCCTGGTGGGTTGTCCCGGCAGCGGCGGCCGTCGTCGTCGTGGCGTGGTTCCTGCACCGCAGGCGCCGGCAGGAGTCTTCCCGGCTGGTGGCCCATGGAGACCGTCTGACGGCCCTGCCGGAGTACCAACGGGCCCTCGGCAGGCACCGCACATCCTTGATCGTGGCGCTGGTGCTTGCCTCGGTCTTCCTGGCCGCCACGGTGACGGCAGCGGCCCGGCCCGCCCAACGCAGTTCGGAGCAACCTGAAGCCAGGAACCGCGACATCGTCCTTTGCCTTGACGTCTCCGGCTCCATGACCAGTACCGACGCTGCCTTGGCGGCCGTTTTCGAGCGGCTGGCGCGGGAATTCGACGGCGAGCGCATCGGCATGGTGATTTTCGACAGCAGCAGCGTCCAACTGTTCCCGTTGACGGATGACTACGACTACGTGGCCGGGCAACTTGCTGAGGCCCGGACAGCCTTGGACAGCGGCGCCGGGTCCTTCTTTGACGGAACATGGAGCAGGGGAGGATCGTCGCTGATCGGTGACGGGCTGGCATCCTGCGTGCAGGCTTTTCCTGATACGCCGCCCGGCACTGGGGACGCCCGGCGCTCGCGGTCGGTCATCTGTGCCACGGACAATTTCCTGTCCGGGGACCCGATTTTCACGTTGGAGCAGGCCAGTGAACTGGCCAAAGGCAAGGACGTGAAAGTGTATGCCCTGAATCCGGGGGACTTGGATTACGGCGGGGCCGCAGACCAACCCGGGGCCCAACTGAGGGCGGCCGCCGAAGCAACCGGCGGCAGCTACTACACGCTGGACAGCCCGGACGCCGTCCCAGGGATCGTTTCCACAGTGGAGGAGAGCCAGGCCTCGAGTTACCTTAAAGCGCCGCAGGCCGTGATTACCGACTCTCCCGCGTGGCCTCTAGGCCTGGCACTGGTGTCCGGCGCGGGTCTGTTGCTGCTTGGCTGGCGGTCGCGCCTATGACGCTCGCACCGATCATTCCCTTGCCGTTCATTGCCCTGGCAGGCGTTGCCGTGGTCGCGTTCGTCGTCTGGACCCTCTCTGCCCGTAACCAGCCCCAAACGCCGGCACGCCGGACGACGCTCCGGGCGGCCGCCGTCGTGCTCTTGCTTGTTGCCGCGCTCCGCCCGGGCTGGCCCGGTGACGGTGGCCGGACCGCAGTGGCGGACCTGGATGTGTTCTTCGTGGTGGACACCAGTACCAGCATGGCGGCGGAGGACTACCAGGGCAGTGGGATGCGCCTCGCAGGCGTCCAAGAGGACGTGCTGGGCGTGGCCAAGGAACTGGCCGGCGCCAAGTTCTCGCTGATCACCTTCGACAGCAAGGCGACGGTGCGCATGCCGTTGAGCCAGGATGCCACAGCGCTCCAGACGGCTGTTGCCACCCTGCAACCGCAAAATCCCCGCTACGCCGCAGGCAGCAGCATCACCGAAGCCGGTGCGCTGCTGAAGAAACAACTCACTGCGGCGAGGGAGAAGCACCCCGGACGTCCTGCGTTGGTGTTCTATGCCGGGGACGGTGAGAACACGGCAGCGTCGGGGCCTGAACGCCTGCCGCTTGATCCCTCGGTAGTCAGCGGGGGAGCGGTGCTCGGCTATGGAACTTCGGACGGTGGCAGGATGAAGGACCCCTCGGACCCGAAGGGCGGATACGTGAAGGACAAGAACGCTGAGGCAGCCATCTCGAAGATCGACGAGGACGCCTTGAGGACCATCGCCACCCAACTGGGCGTCCCGTACCTGCACCGGACGGGAGGCGCGGGAACCGGAGAGATGCTCAGCAAGGCCAACCCCGGTGCCGTTAGCGCAGTTTCCGAGGACGGATCCGGACGTGTGGAACTGTACTGGTTGTTGGCGCTGGCAGCTTTCCTGATCCTGGTGCTGGAGCCGTTCCGGCACGTGACGGTCCTGAGGGCCCTGCGGAGGTCCGGTACGCGGGGAAGGAGACTCGTCCGGTGACTCGTCCAGTGACTCGTCAAGGTACCGAAGCGGGCAACGCACGACGACGGAGGCGTCGCCTTGCGTTGTGGTCCGTCCCTGCTGCCCTCGCTGCGCTCGCCGTTGCTGCGAAGCTGCTGAGCGTCGGAGCCTTGGGCGGCGCAGCGGCGGAAGCGTTCGCAGTGGGAAACCAACACGGGGTTGCGGATGCTGCAGGCGGGCTCTTGTTCGCCAATGTCCTGGAGCCGCACAAGGCCCTGGTTGCCTCGGGAGATGCGTACGTGGTGGCCGGTGACTTCACCTCGGCGCGCAGCGATTTCACGAAGGCCCTCAATGCCGGGCCGGGGGACGACGAATGCAAAGTCCGGGTCAACCTTGCCCTGAGCATCGAGAAACTGGGGGACTCCGCCACGTCCTCCGGGGACCCCCAGGCTGCCGCCCTGTATGCGGAGGCCCTGGAGGTGGTGCAGGAAGCTCCGGCATCCTGCCACGAGGACGGGCCTGGCAACGGTGACGGTGAAGGCCGGCGGCTGGATGCGGCCCGGGAGCGCCTCGAAGGAAAGAAGACTTCCTCCTCCGGCGAATCGCCGGCGAAAGACCAAGGGCCCGGGCAGCCCTCCGTCCAGCAACAGGACCAACTCCAGCAGTTGCAGGAGAGCGCCCGGAAGGCACAAAGTGAGCGGACCGAAGGCCAGGACCGTGACCGGTACCTTCGTGGCCCCGACGACTCAGGCGTGGACCGGCCCTGGTGAGGCTGTGGAAAAGGCGACCGGCCGCCGTCGGGCGTTAACGCCTACTCCCAGACGATCTCGTCGTCCACCACGCCGTCTTCGTCGGCGGAAACCACCAGGGTTTCGTCCGTGAAATGCGAGCCGAGCGTGAAATCGAGCACGAAGTAGCGCTCAGGCTGTCCGGGGTAGATCGCTACGTGGCCAAGTTTGAGGGCCTTGAGGAAGACATCGTTGGTGAGTTGGTTCTTGTCCCTGACACCGAACACCGACTCCAGTTGTTCTTCCTTGAGTTGCGAGCTGTGGAAGTGCAGGAACTGCTGGGGGTTGGTACCGTCCTGGTCCAGTTCGTCGGCGATCATCTCGCGGACCTGGTCCACCAGCTCCGGGAGGAACCTGAGGCGGTAGTCCACCTTGTGTAGAGCTGCCTCGTCGAAATGGTCGTGCGCTGTGACATTGAGGTCCAGCTCCAGGGCGTTTCCGGCTATTTCGTGTTTGGCCACGAAGCAGTGTTCACGCCCGTGATTGAGCTCGATTTCCCCGAAATGCTTGCTCGCTACCTTGCCCATGTGATCAATCTAACCCCATCAACCAGAGGGTTCCAGCACTTCGCGATATTTCACCGCCGCCGCTGCGGAGCCTTCGACGGCGCGGGTTTGAGCGGCGGCAATCCGGCTTTCCCGGACGTTCCCCGCAAGGTGTCCGCAAGGAGCTGGGTAAAGAGCTGTACCTGCGCTGTGCGCTTCTCGTTGATGAGCAGCGCGAACACGTTGCGCGCCAACCGGATGTCCGGAACGTCAAGGACCACGACGCCGGATGGCCGGTTCCGCAGCGCCAGTTCCGGAACCAGCGAGGCACCCAGTCCGGCCGCCGTCATCTCGAGGCTCGCGTGGAAGTCGTCGCTGTACGCCACTACCCGGGGGTGCAGGTTGCAGCTGGCGAACAGGCGTTCGATCACCAAGGCATCGCTGGTCCCGGGGTGGTGCACGATCCACGGCATATCCGAAAGGTGTGCCGCTTCGATCTCCGCATCCTCACGGATCTTCCAGGAAGCCGGCAGCACCACGCGGAAGTTGTCATCGCCGATCCACTGGCGTTCCAAGGAGTGCGGCCAGGCCAAGCCGGACTGGCCCACCTGGTAGACGAGGGCAACGTCGAGTTCGCCGCCGGTCCGGAGTCCCTGGATGGTCTGGGCAGGCTCGGCGACGGAGACTTTGAGCTCGATTCCCAGGCCGTTCCAGCGATCGTTCCGCAGGATGTCCGGCAGGACATACGTTGCCAGGCTGGGGAAGATGCCAAGCCGGAGCTCCTGAGCAGGCGCGTCGTTGGTCCTGGACGCGGCAGCCATGAGCGCTTCCACATCCGTGAGGACCTTGGACGCATGGCGGGTCATGGTGACCGCCGCCTCGGTTGGCACCACGCTCCGGGCTGAGCGTTGGAACAGTTCCACGCCCGTGTCCCGTTCCAAAGCGGCCATTTGCTGGGAGACTGCAGAAGCCGTGTAGCCAAGCTGGGTTGCGGCGGCCGCGAAGGACCCCAGCCGGGTGACCTCCAGCAGGGTCCGGAGGTGGAGAAGATTGACCATCAGAGGATTTTAGCTGTTCGCCACGCCACAGTTTTCAAAGTGTCACGACACGCCGGGAGCCGGCGACACGCGGGAGATTTAATGTGGCTAAGTAGTCCACAGGGTGTGGATTTCATCTCTCACTTTGGCGGAATTACGGACATTTTGAGGCCCCCTGCCTGTGGACGACCGGTGGATTGAATGACATACTTGTAATACATCATCTTGGGGTTCCGGCGAGGCGCTTGCACTACATGTAGTATCGATTTACGGATTGAGCGGGAAACCAGCACAAGACCAAACAGAGCGTGTTGGCTGTCACGGCAGCCCGCGGGTCGTCATCGGATGCAGTACATGGTTCCGGTTGAGCCCGCCAGATACGAAGAGCAACAGACTTCAACTAAGGGGACAGGGATCATGACCGTAACGGTTTACACGAAGCCGGCCTGTGTTCAGTGCAACGCAACCTACCGGGCGCTCGACAAGAAGGGCATCGCCTACCAGAGTGTCGACATCTCCCAGGATGCCGAGGCCCTTGAGCGTCTGAAGGCACTGGGTTACCTGCAGGCACCGGTCGTGGTAACCGAGCAGGACCACTGGTCCGGATTCCGCCCGGACAAGATCGAGGAACTGGCACAGACCGTTTCCTCCTCCGTGGCCTAAGGTTCGTCAACAACGACGCCACAACAGACAAAGAATTCCTATGTAGTCGAGGTGACTCCCATGGCACCGCTGGCAGCGGCCACCGTACGCAACACCGCGGAAGCTGTCACCACCAGGAGTCACCTCATCTACTTTTCCTCCACCTCCGAAAACACCAAGCGCTTTGTCCAGAAACTGGGCCGGGATGCCGCGCGCATTCCGCTTTACGCCCAGGATGCGCCGCTTCAGGCCCTTGAACCCTTCGTCCTTGTTCTGCCCACCTACGGTGGCACCAACGGCGAAGGATCCGTGCCCAAGCAGGTCATCAAATTTCTGAACAATCCGCGGAACAGGGAACTGATCCGCGGTGTTATCGGAGCGGGGAACACCAACTTCGCGGACAACTATTGCGCAGCCGGGGACATCATCTCCGCCAAGTGCAAGGTGCCGCATCTCTACAGGTTTGAACTCATGGGGACGCCCGAAGACGTCGACCGGGTCAATCAAGGATTGGAAAAGTTTTGGACACGACTGTCGCAGAAACAGAAGTAACCGGGGGCACTGTGGACACGGCCAAGAAGCCACTGCCGGAGGCCTATAAAGGCCTTGGCTATCACGAGCTCAACGCGATGCTGAACCTGTATGGCGCCAATGGCGAGATCCAGTTCGAGGCAGACCGCGAAGCCGCTCACCAGTACTTCCTGCAGCACGTGAACAACAACACGGTGTTCTTCCATGACCTGGAAGAGAAGCTCGACTACCTGGTGAAGAACCAGTACTACGAGCGCGAAACGCTCGACCAGTACACCATGAACTTCATCCGCGACCTCTTCAACCGGGCGTACAAGAAGAAGTTCCGCTTCGAGACCTTCCTCGGCGCCTTCAAGTTCTACACCTCCTACACCTTGAAGACTTTCGACGGCAAGCGCTTCCTTGAGCGCTACGAAGACCGCGTCTGCATGGTGGCACTGCACCTTGCACGCGGCAACGAGGAAATGGCCAGCCGCCTCGTCGATGAAATCATCGACGGACGCTTTCAGCCAGCCACCCCCACGTTCCTTAACGCCGGCAAGGCGCAGCGCGGCGAGCTCGTGTCCTGCTTCCTCCTCCGCATCGAAGACAACATGGAGTCGATCGCCCGCGGCATCAACTCCGCCCTGCAGCTTTCCAAGCGCGGCGGCGGCGTTGCCCTCTCGCTGACCAACATCCGTGAGCACGGTGCCCCGATCAAGCAGATCGAAAACCAGTCCTCCGGCGTGATCCCCGTGATGAAGCTCCTCGAAGACAGCTTCTCCTACGCCAACCAGCTCGGTGCCCGCCAGGGTGCAGGTGCCGTGTACCTGCACGCCCACCACCCGGACATCTACCGCTTCCTGGACACCAAGCGCGAGAACGCCGACGAGAAGATCCGTATCAAGACCCTCTCCTTGGGTGTGGTCATTCCGGACATCACGTTCGAGCTCGCCAAGAAGAACGAGGACATGTACCTCTTCTCGCCGTACGACGTTGAACGCGTCTACGGTGTGCCCTTCTCCGACATCTCCGTGACGGAGAAGTACTACGAGATGGTGGACGATTCCCGGATCAAGAAGTCCAAAATCAACGCCCGCGAGTTCTTCCAGACCCTCGCCGAGATCCAGTTCGAGTCCGGCTACCCGTACATCATGTTCGAGGACACGGTGAACCGGGCCAACCCGATCGACGGCAAGATCACCATGAGCAACCTGTGCTCGGAGATCCTGCAGGTTTCCACGCCGTCCATCTACAGCGAGGACCTGAACTACGAAACCGTGGGGAAGGACATCTCCTGCAACCTCGGTTCCATGAACATCGCCAAGACCATGGACTCGCCGGACTTCGGCCTGTCGATCGAGACCTCCATCCGTGCGCTCAGCGCGGTCTCGGACATGTCCTACATCAACTCCGTGCCCTCCATTGCCCAGGGCAACGCCCAGAGCCACGCAATCGGCCTTGGCCAGATGAACCTGCACGGCTACCTTGCCCGTGAGCACGTCCACTACGGTTCCGAAGAGGGGTTGGACTTCACCAACATCTACTTCTACACCGTGCTGTTCCACGCCCTGCGTGCCTCCAACAAGCTGGCGATCGAAACGGGCCAGACGTTCGGCGGCTTCGAGAACTCCAAGTACGCCTCCGGCGAGTTCTTCGACAAGTACACCGAGCAGGAATGGGCTCCGGAGACCGAGCGGGTCCGTGAACTGTTCGCCGGCCACCAGATTCCTACCCAGGACGACTGGCGGGAACTCAAGGCCTCGGTCATGGAGCACGGTATCTACAACCAGAACCTCCAGGCCGTTCCGCCTACCGGTTCCATCAGCTACATCAACAACTCCACCTCGTCGATCCACCCGGTGGCCGCCAAGATCGAAATCCGCAAGGAAGGCAAGATCGGCCGCGTCTACTACCCGGCTCCGTACCTGACCAACGACAACCTGGAGTACTACCAGGATGCGTACGAGATCGGCTACGAGAAGATCATCGACACCTACGCCGCTGCCACGCAGCACGTGGACCAGGGCCTGTCCCTGACGCTGTTCTTCAAGGACACCGCCACCACGCGCGACATCAACAAGGCCCAGATCTACGCATGGCGCAAGGGCATCAAGACGCTCTACTACATTCGTCTCCGCCAGCTCGCGCTGGAAGGGACCGAAGTTGAGGGTTGCGTCAGCTGCATGCTGTAGTCAACCGTTATCGGTTGACATATTGCGGCAGTTGCCGCACTGAAACTGAAGAGTACGACGGCGGGTGACCACCCGCCGTCGTAGGCTTACCTCAAGAACTACCCACTGCTTAAGGGGATGAAATGACCGAAAAGGTCAAGCTGCTGAGCCACGTCGAGGCCATCAACTGGAACAAGATCCAGGACGACAAAGACGTGGAAGTCTGGAACCGCCTGGTCAACAACTTCTGGCTGCCGGAGAAAGTGCCGCTGTCCAACGACGTCCAGTCGTGGCACACGCTGACGCCGCAGGAGCAGCAGCTCACCATGCGTGTCTTCACCGGCCTCACCCTGCTGGACACCATCCAGGGCACGGTGGGCGCGGTCTCCTTGATCCCGGATGCGCTGACCCCGCACGAAGAAGCCGTGTACACCAACATCGCCTTCATGGAGTCGGTGCACGCAAAGTCGTACTCGTCCATTTTCTCCACCCTGTGCTCCACCAAGGAGATTGACGACGCCTTCCGCTGGTCGCTCGAAAACGAGAACCTGCAGAAGAAGGCCCAGATCGTCATGGACTACTACCAGGGCGACGATCCCCTCAAGCGCAAGGTTGCCTCGACCTTGCTTGAGAGCTTCCTCTTCTACTCGGGCTTCTACCTGCCCATGTACTGGTCCTCGCGCGCCAAGCTCACGAACACGGCCGACCTCATCCGCCTCATCATCCGTGACGAGGCCGTGCACGGGTACTACATCGGCTACAAGTTCCAGAAGGGCCTGGAGAAGGTTTCCGAGGCCCGCAAGCAGGAAATCAAGGACTACACGTTCGAGCTCCTCTTCGAACTGTACGAAAACGAAGTCCAGTACACGCATGACCTCTACGACGGTGTTGGACTGGCCGAGGACGTCAAGAAGTTCCTGCACTACAACGCCAACAAAGCCCTCATGAACTTGGGCTACGAGGCCATGTTCCCGGCATCCGTCACCGACGTGAACCCGGCCATCCTTTCCGCCCTGTCCCCGAATGCCGACGAGAACCACGACTTCTTCTCCGGCTCGGGCTCCTCCTACGTGATCGGCAAGGCCGTAAACACGGAGGACGAGGACTGGGAGTTCTAAGCTCCGATGTGAGATCGGAGGCTAGTTGGCGGTTGGCCGGCTAGTTGGCGATTTTCCCCAAGCTATCTGGCGAAAACGAGGTACTTGGCGGATTGTGAGATTCCACACTGATTGGACGCACGTTCCGTTTAGGTGGAATGGTACCGGTCTACCGGACACTGTTCCATCCAACTTGACCCGGCATCATCTAGTTGCTGGAAGTTTCAGTAACTAGATGATGCCCTGTCGACGTAACTCTATTCGTCGCGAATATTGGATGACGAAACTGGTGAAATGCCTAAACCCCAGAACACCGTTGATGAGGAGCTAAGGAGTCTCTGATGGGCGACTATACGACCACCGACTTCGGGAACACCGTGCTTCGCGATTACCGTGCCCGGCGTGGCGGCGTCGACGTCGTGAAGGAAACGCGGCAAGCCTCTTCAGCCTTGGAAACGAAAGCCTTGGGACATCCCCACTTCGAAAGCCTCGCCGTTGGGGAACGCCGAGCTGCTTCTATCGTTGCCGTGTTTATAGACTTGACAGATTTCACAGGACGCAGCTTCTGGGACGATGAAACTGAGGTTGTAGATCTCGCTCATGCTGTCTTGTCGGGCTTCGTTGAGACTGTGGTCAATTTTGGCGGATTCCCTCTCGGACTCCGTGGTGACGGACTTTTTGCAGGCTTCGGTCCAGGCGACCCCCAAGTGGCTGGTGTGATGGCGCTAAGCGCGTGCTCCTTTGCGCTCGACGCAGTTGAGAATGTCGTCAACCCACGACTCGAACAGCTCGGGATTGCTCGGGTACAGGCGAGGGCGGGGATCGATTACGGGCGGGTCACTTTCGTCCGGAGCGGAAACCAGCAACACAGCGAAATCAATCCGCTTGGCTTTGCGGCGAATTTCGCTGCGAAGTGCGAAAAGAAAGCCGGTTCCTGGGAAATCGTCGCTGGTGAGGGGCTCGCCACGTTGCTGCCCGACGCCGATACCTTCGTTGAGCACCAGGACTCGCCTAAGACTTACCAGCGCGACTATCAGCGCAAGACCTACAGGTTCTACGACTACCGCTGGCGACGTACCCTTCGGCACATCCCGGGAACAGTCCAGCAACTCAACGGCCATTCGTCCGAAAGTATAGCTATTTCCTAAGGAGTACGCATGACCATCGCTGCGCTGCTGCGCCATCACGGTGTCAACGTTCCTCGATTCGTGACAGTCGACGGACGCGTTGTCTTTGATGATGTCACGATTACCGGCGAAGGGGAGTACTCGCATGCGACGTTCGGCGTCGTCACACCCGTAGCCAAGCATACTTTTCATGGCGGCGTTGAAGGCTCCGACGTTGACAGCGGCTCGGTGACGGAGCGGTGGGCCGACGACGAGGTCAGCCGCCACGTCAATGCCATGAAACGGTCCTTCCCGAACTTCACCTACCTTCCACCTGAAAATGACACCAGTCCCTGCTGGTTTGGCGTTTTAGACACTGGACGGGGAAGTTTCCACGTTGCCATCATCCTTCGCCGCGACAGGCAGCTTCCTCGGGTCGCAGTACTGGGCGGTGTCCGCCTCGGCATACCGTCCGGACGGCGCTGGCAGCCATCGCCACACCTTTACGACAACGGCAACCTCTGCGTAGCCGACGGCAAAGAATGGATCCCTGAGGAGCATACGGCCGCTACAGTGACGGCCTGGGCCGCTCATTGGTTGGCGGCATATACCGAGTGGCGTATGACCCGTCAGTGGCCCGTCGAGGGAGTTCAACTTGAAGTGGCCTAGGAATTTGAAACCTTCGGATCAGGGAACGCTCAGCGGCTTTAGCCGGCCCGATGACAAACCCGATGACAAATGGGACGCGAAGCCCGCAGACGGCGGATTCCAGGCGATGGATCAGATGGCAAACTGGGTACGGTTTGCCGACACGAAAGCGACGATTCTCACTGCCGGGCTCGGTGTCATCCTGACGATGCTGGTGACAAACGCACGAACTGTGACACTCGCTGCAGGCCAAGGTAGCCTTCAGGCTTTCGTCGTATGGCCGTGTGCTGTGGGGGCGCTTGCGGCATTCGTGTGGACGCTTTACTGGCTGGTGCGTGCCATAGGTCCTCAAACCTCCTCCAAATACTCGCAACTCAACCGGTTTGCATGGCCGGCGCTCCAAGGCGCCACAGCAGAGCAGATGACGGAACACGCTAAGCAAGTCGACGTCCGCGTGGATGCCTGGCAGCAGGTTCTTGACTTGTCCGAGCTCGCCGGGCGCAAATTTCACGCGTGTGCCAATGCGGTTAAGGGCTTCGCGCTTTTAGCCATCCTTGGGTTGTCGTGCGTTGTGATAAGCAACGTACTAACCGCTTAGCCCAAAATAGTCGCGGTGATCTCCTGGTGCCAGCCGAACGATGTCGGCCCACAGCGACTGGATCCAGCGGCAGATGTGATTTCGCGGCTTCAGCGGGACCTGAGGCTGGCTGTTGACCCATCCATGGCGCACCAGAGTAGAACCTACCTTCGGCACGGTCGCGGTCCTTTCGTGTGTTGTCGCAGGCGTGCCCGACAGCCAAAGGTATGACCGTGAGCTCTGGGCTCTGGGCCGTCGTCCGCCCATCAGAACCTCCGCCGTTCTTATACGACGTTTACACTCAAGACCTTCCGAGGAGTCTTGATTATCTCTTGCGCTGCCCAGGTTGTACTACGCCAGAGCATTTTTCGCTGCATCATATGCTTCTCGTCGCGGAGTTCCCCTATTGGGAGCGCGCTTCGGCAACACATTCAAGGCGGCTGCGTGGGATTCCTCGTGTACCCGCATGGTCAGTGCTATTCGCGCGGCTGCCGTGACATCGGGACTCTCACGTGTATAGGTTTCTAGGATGGCCCTGAGCGTGTCGGTCAGATCGCTTCGCAGGGCGTCGTTTCTTAGGGCTCCTTCGGCTATGGGCAAGGTATTGATCATGTGGCCGGGACCGGCTTTAAGGGATTGGCCGACTGACGCGAGGAAGATTCCCGGTTTGAGCGTCAGCGGTTCGCAAAGCAGCTGCCACTGTTTGCCCGACCAAGGCGCCGGTGCCTCGGCGTCGCTTTGTGCCATTTGGAACCGACGAAGAACTGACTCATAGACCTCAGCATTTCGTTGGTGAAGGGTCTCCAAGAGATGCAGCCGCCATTCCGGATACCCGTCCGGATCGCCGTCGCGCTCAGCCATCAACCGCACGGCGAGGCTCACGTGTTCTTGGTTGGATGCCTCGACCTTTGCGAGGGCGCTGGAGACCGCTGCCGCAACGTCGCCGGCAACGAGTAACGCGGCATTGAGGGGCAATTGTGCTGTGGCATCGCCGATTTGCATTTCGGTCAGTTCACCGCTGTTAAACCTAAGGTCTGCGACCAGGCCCGCTTCGAGAGAATCAGGAAGAGAAGCGAATTCCAAGCGGGGGAGATTCTTGACGAGCTCGTGGAAATGCTGTGGTTTCAGAACGTCGACGTGTTGTGACATTAACGTCAGAGCCTCGTCGACCTCCGACGGGGGCCATGGCACACTGCACATCGCCCTAAGGGCCGGATCCGAGGCAGCACCGCCATAACTGAGTACGCTTCGCAGTCGGTTTAGGTACTGCCGCGTTACGTCAGTGGACACCGAGCCGCTTAGGTCATAGACAGTGGAAATCACCCGTGTGGCGTGGTCAAGTGGCTGGGGAGAGTTGTAGGTGACGTGGGGCAGCAGGGAAACGACCAGAGCTTCCGACGATTTCCCTCCAAAGGTCGTCTTCAGGAATGCCGGAAGTTCTTGCGTCGCTTGGGCCTGGAGGTTCGGTGCGGTACCCGGTTGGAGATTTGCGATCATCGCTTCAACAAGGAGTGTTTTGGCGTTGTCGTTCAGTTCATCCAGGTGCTGGATGACTATTCCCACGCATGGCCGGGCGTCGTAGGTGGATCCGCTTCTGCTCCACCGCCCTACAAAGGCCTCGGCCATTTCTTGAGTGGCACTTGGACGCCTTTGGACCATCGATTCGAAGACATTGTTGGCGGGGGCCAGAATGGAGTCGTCCTCTAGATCGACGACGAGGCTGGCGGTTAATTTGTCAACGATTTTCAGGGTGTTAAGGGCAGCAGCGGAGTCGTCCTCTGCGGTGGCTTCAACGGCACGCCGGCAGATGTCCAGGATCTCATCGGGCAGGTCGGAGTCGACTTCGATCAACTGTGTGGGGTTCTCCGGAAGTTGCTCATTAAGGGCTTTCACTGCGGAGGTGAGCGGCGAGAGTTCAACAAGGTTTAGCCGATACAGTGCGCCGATTGCCAACCTGAAGTATGCTCCTTCAGCGCCGGATGCGAGCGTTTTGGCGGCGTTAAGCCCTAGCCATTTTGGCTCATCGATTTCAAGCCGTTCAAAAAGCTTCAGGGCGTGTTCGACGAACTCATCGCTGGGTTCGGCGTCCGCGCGCTCGGCGAGGGCAAGAATTGCAGCGGCCATAGCCGGGGCCAAGTCTTCAGACAGCGAACCTTCAAAAGCAGACAACCAGCGTTCAAAGTCATCGACGGTGCCATTGTCCCTTAGATCACTGATGTAGGTCTCCAGATAGGTTCTCACCTGCTCAGCGTCCAGCAAGGAGACCGCCCTTGATCGGTTTTGAAGGACGGCAAGGGCGCGCCTGTACCCAGGGTCCTGGGTGTTTCGAATGAGGAATCTTCCGAGCGTGCCTTTGACACGATTATCTGATGATGATTCCCCCAACTTGAGTACCGCACTGGCAACGGGTTGCACTCCAGGAGCGCGGGCGAGCTGTGATGCCAGCCCTGCTGCGATGTCCTCAAGACCTGGCCCTGGCAGCCCGTCAGCGATGTCCAGTACCACGGAGAGCGTGTTCTGAAGTTCGAGGCCTTCAGCGGATCGCATCGTAAGGACTACGAGTTCGCCCAGGCTCTGCAGCCGTGCCACGTCGCCCTCGGATACCCACGCTTGAATGGCCTTTTTTAGCTCGCCGGTTTGGCGGTTGACTAGCATGCCGCGAATGTCGCGGGCCACCTTGTCGCCGAGGATTTTGTCAATATCGTCCTGTCCCAAGTACAGGAAGGGGATTAGGCTCGGGACTGCTTCCAGGAAACCCTGGGTCCGGCCGATGAAGTCGCGAAGCGACGAATAGGCGCGGAATTCTTTTCTCCAGGTTTCCTCTGGGCCGACATCGCCTGCGGAGTCGGCGAACACTAAGTCGATGAGGCCGACGTCGTCTCGGAGCCTGGCGTAGAAGTCGGGGAAATCCATCCGCAGCACTGTCATTTGCGCCAGGGTTCGAACGTTCTTTGTGATGGTTCCGGGAGAAACGGAGCGCACCCCTTCCCGCCCTTCGCGGCGTGAGGCTATACGGAAGTCTCCGAAAAAGCCGTTCAGCAGGCGTATGACATGTCGCGGGTCATTCACCTTGTCGTATATCAACACCGTAAGGACTGAACTGAGATCGTCACCCAGGGCCTTAGCTCCGGCATGAGAGGCGGGGTCCAGGAGGGAAGCCGCATACTTGACCAAGTCACTTTGGGCGTGGGTGGGCATCTGCTGTTGTTGAACGAATAGGCGGTTAAGGTAGGCATCGGCAGGGTCGTCAACGAGGACTTCGCTCAGGGCTTTTTCCGTGCTCTCCGCGGTGGGGCCGGAGGCTTGTTCTTCCTTTATCGCCTGCCTGACTATTGCGTCATCCACAGAAACGATGAAAATGGGGCGGTTGTCGTCCCTGCATGTCAATTGGAAGCTGCGGACGGCGTTAAGTGCTTCAACCACTTGTGTTGCACTGAGCCTGTCTATGTCGTCGACAGCTATGACAAGGCGTGATCCAGCAGCTCCGACGAGGTTCGCAAAGGTGCGTTCGAAGCCATCTGCCGCTTCAACACGGGGTTTGAGATGGCTTACCTGACCGGGTGCGAGCAGGGATTCGAAGTACTTTTGAACTCCGGTGAGGCGTGTGACGAATTCATAGGCTGGGCCCAAGGCAGCGATCGCAACTCCAATGGCACCGCCAAGTCCGACTCCGAAGCCCCACACATCGAGTCCAAGTAGAGCAGCAGCCGCAAGGAAGAGACCAAACACCACAATGCCACCGAGCGTCCAGAAACCAAGCTTCTTCAGGAGTGGACGGACAACTTGCGTGATGTCCCTGCCCAAGGTCAGCAATGGCGCGGCTAACGGATCAACCGCCATACGTGTGGTGCTGAACTCCAACTCTCTCAGCAGTTCTTCAGCCTTGGCTTCTTTTATAAGCTTGTTTTCCTGGAGCTGCTCGGCGAAAGCGAAGATCATCGACCTGTGAAACCCGACTTGCTCGTGTCGTTCGGCCGACAGCCGAACGACGTCGTACTTGCCCGAACCCTCGAGGTTCTTCTTCAGCAGTTCAATAACCGTGCTTTTGCCGACGCCAAAACCACCGAGGAGCCCGATCATTAGGCGGTGCTCACCGGCGCCTTCGATCATTGCCTTAAGGTTATTTGCCACATCGGCATGGCCAAACGCGTCGTTCTCGGACAACGAAACAGGCGCGTCCGTAATAAACCACTTCTCGTCGGTGCTCACCGATCCCCTTTGCATGCTCGCCGAACGTCCGTTCCTCGGCCGTATCTGTATTGATCATGCCATCGACCGGCTGGACTTGAAGCCAGCACAGACTATGTGGAAGACAGATTCCTCGCGCCCACTGCTTTGGCTACTGCGCTCCGGTCGTTAGGAGCGCATCTTGACGGGCACCGGGATCCCTTTTGTGATCGGACAGCATTTTGCTTGATCGAGTCAACTTCGGCGGATCTCGGACGGATTGGGGCCAGAGTGGCGTGTTCGCTGCCGAATCTGCCTGGGCGTTTTCTCAGAAGATCATGATGGACGTCCGTGACTGAAGTGGCTTCCATCCCCCGTGGTCTGGCGGCAGATGCCCTCAGGGGCGAGATGGCGCCGGACTCCACCATGGCGTGTGGAGTTCGGCAATCGCGGCATTGATTGGCTTTCCGTCAATCAGTGTGGTCAGCAGGTACTGGTCGTCAAAGGGTGGGCCATCGCGGACTTCCGTGAGCTTGGCCAGGGTGCGGATCTTCTTCGCCAGTTCATCCGAACCGTAGCCAGTGCTTGTCAGCGCGTCCGCCCAGATCCTCCCGACGATCTTGGCGGCTTTGTCCAGGTCTACGGCTGCCGAGTTCCTGGATGGCATTGATGGACGGAGTTCGCCGAAGGCCGTATAGACGTCAAGCAGATGCAGCAAGAATTTAAAGGACGATGCTCCTTCCCGTTCCGCTATGGGTGAATCGTCCGCCGGGAACCCGGTAACGAATTGCTCCCTGCAATTGCGGTCGTGGTAAAGAAACTCCACTAGTGTGAAGTATTGGCTGCATTCATACCAGTTGGCCGGGGTCATTCCTTCGCTTGGGCCATCTTCACGGAAAAAGGTACCGGCGTAAGCGATGAGCGACCATGTTGAGCAAGGATCCAGGCCGCTGGCAGGATCCGTGTGTGCCAAGGTTCGTGAGCGCAGATGCCGTGACGCCCAGGGTGCCAATGCCTGGGCGTACATTCGCAGGCGAATGTCCGCGATGGATTCCTCGAGCGTGATAGTTGTGTGGATGCTTGTCAGTTTGTCGTCAGCTGTCTTGTCCGTATCGAGAAAAGAACGGGCGTCCTCGATCAGGATTCGTTGAGTCACGGTGTCGACATTCGCTACGAAGACCGGGGGAGTGGCAGAAGACCAGTAGCCATGGTGGGTTCCTACATCTACCGTGCGCCGGTTGGTTTTGTCTCCAATTCCTTTCGATTGGAACGCTCCCAAGAACGCCGTGTGCAGGCCGTCACCCTTGTCGTCCTTGGTGATGGCAAAACCCACTAAGTCAATGCCTCGATCCACTTCCTGGGGCCAAACGAAGGTCACAACATTATGCTTCTGAAGTTTTTCACGGAGAATGCCGATTGCCATTCCTGCCGTGGATGAGTTTGCATCTTTCGGGAATCCTTCAATCATGTGACAAACCTAGCTTGCAGTTCTGACGTCCTTGACGCGGAACACGCTGACGGTCCTCGGCAAATCGAATGCTTGGGGATGTTGGATGTCGCGTACAGCCGGACACTCGGCCTGCCCTCGGCACCGGAAACCGATTCGGAGCTCGCATACACCCAGAAAGGTCTGCAGCTGTGTGTCATCGTGCTGTCGGATCGAGGCCATCGGCGTAACTCAGTGGGTATGGCAACTTAGATTATTGTGCCGTTACGTACGCTTTAAAGGAGGGCGTTAACCTCCGGAATGCCCGGGCCATACAGTGCCGTGGTGTCGTTTCCTTTCATATCCGGCGTAGCGGGATAGGGTCATACTTCCCAGCTATGCACAACGACGGGCGACGCATATGAACACGAGGACCCATGAGCGCAACCACCACTAATCAGCTCTGCTCGGCGGAGCGGTGCAACAAGCCGGCCGCATTCAAGACGAGAAGCAAGCCGGCGTGGTGTACGGACTGCATAGACGGCATTCTGCATGAGGGTGGACTCCGGGCGGATGAACCCTTTACCGGACCTCAGGAATGGCGGTTGACGACCTGTTTGAACTGCGGTGTCCGAGCCCATTACAGATTTGTCTACACCTTGGAAAAGAACTCCCAGCAGGAAAAGACCTGTCGGGCGTGCCATTGGATGGAGTGGGCAAAATTCGTGCGGGAAGCATCTGGAACGCCTACACGAAATGCCGGGTACTCCGTTGAGGAAATCACCATCCACCTTGAGAGGAGCGGCTATGACCTCATCGCCACCCTCGTTGATTTCAACGACGGCAACGATCCTGTCGTGGCACGCTGCCGGGCATGCGGAAGGCTCTCTGCTGAACGCCTGGATGACTTCAGCTGGGGGTGCTCATGCAGCCGCAACGTCCGCTCCAGTAACCCCGTTTCTGCGAAGGCCGTCTCTGCCTCCAGCGCAGGTGGTTCATCGAACCTTGGCGGCTCAAAGGCACGTAAGAACCTCCTCGCAGACTCCGATGATCCAGCCCTGGAATGGTGGGACCACGAGCGAAACGATGAAAAAACATTCCGTACCGTGACCCTACGCGCTACGAGGACCTGTCACTGGTTGTGCCCGGAATGCGGCCTTTCATTTCCGAAGAAAGTACTGGACATGACTGTTGGACGTCAGTCCTGTCCTGACTGCAGTGAAATCGCTCTAACACAGTGGAAGCAGCAGCTTGAGCGCTGGAGGACAACGCCCATCGCTGACGTACCCGAACTTGCAGCCGCATGGGCAGATGAGGACGACCCACGAACCGTTATGGTCAACGGAGACGACTCGTGGATCCTGCGTCGCTTCAAATGCCCTGCCGGCCATCACCCGCGTCTTCAAGCCACCACCTTCTACGTGTCGGGATGCCCTAGCTGCCGGGCAGCGGAAACCCGGAAAACACAGAAAAACTGGCTTGCCGACGTACTCCCGGAAATCGCCTCGCAATGGCACCCGAGCCTCAATGGCCAGCACACCCCACAAACTGTCGTATGGGATTCGCGACGCCCCATAATGTGGCGGGCCGACTGCTGCGGCCACGAGTGGGAGGCCTCGCCAAGATTTCGTGACAAATTTGAACGGCTACGATGCCCGAAATGCCAAACCATTCTCGGTTCACTGGCGTGGACGGACCCTGGACTGGCAGCCGAATGGAGTCCCGAGAATCCACAGACCGCATGGCACGTCCGGCCCTATGCCAAGACCTCATACGTGCCTAAATGGATCTGCGCGACAAACCCGCTACACGTCTGGGAAAGTCCACTGCCGGGCAGGTCCAACGGGGCCGAATGCCCAGAGTGCAAAGTAGCGGGTAAATCAAAGATTGAACTGGCCCACCTGGCTGCGGCAAAGAAAGCCTTCACAGGGGTGCGCTCGGGACGTGTGCTGCGCGACGCACGCTTCACGACCCGCCGCTCCTGGACCGCCGACATCAGCGCAGACCTGGACGGGCAAACCCTAGTCATCGAATATGACGGAGCCTACTGGCACTCAGCGCCGGCGAAAATCTTGACCGACGAACGCAAAACTTTGGATCTTCTGGCCGCCGGACACCTAGTGGTGCGGCTCCGCGAAGATAACCTGCCAAGCCTGCCAGTGGACCACGCCAACTACCACGAAATCCGTGTGTACTCCACTGCTGGACGACCTCAGGAAACCATAGCCGAGGTTCAGACATGGCTGAGGAAGCAAATATAGTGATCCTCGCCTGCCGGAGGTCGGCAGCGATCCTGGCGGTTCGATTTTCAGCGGTAGATGAGAACCTCGGCAATTTTGCTCTGAGATGCACTGGCAGCTGGGTCGGAGTGGGTCGTCAACGCTGTTCGAAAACTGAGCCGCGGCAGAAGTCCCTGATGCAAGGTGGGCGGAAAGTCGCCTGAGGTCACGCGATTGCCGGTGAGTTACCGCTAGCCAGGAGAACGACGTTGTCTGAGGGAGCTGCAATCGCGTTTGGAGGAGCCGTTTGGGGCGTCCTAGTCAACGTGGTTTCTCCAAGCCTGGGTCAGCGATTGCCTCAATGTCAGCAACCCAATGGTTGATTCCTTCGCCGATGATCCGGACATAGGCGTGGGCAAGGTCGTTCGACTTAGCCGCTGCCCTGTACCTGGCTGACGGCCTGCCCTTTTCCGGACGCCGTCTTCATTGTCGAAAACAACTGAAAGAAAAGAGGGTACGCGGTTCACTCGCGCCGGGTTCTCTTGGTCCAAAGTTGGTCTGCTCCACGTTCCGCACCTAACTATCGGTCGCCAACTGTCCGGGGCCGGCCGCCAACTAGGACCGGAACTGACAACCTTCGAGAACGGCAAAGAGTTGAAGTGCCAGATACCCACTGCGCCTGATCCACAACAACGAGAGGGGCGGCCCTACTAATCTGCGGTTCGCATCTGGCGATGGTCGCCAAGTAGCCTCCGATCTCACATCCGACATCATTTGGTAGGTTCAAAGCCCCTTGCGCTGACAAGCGTGAGGGGCTTTGACGTTAGGAAGGCGATCCGCATGACCAAGTACCTGATCTCATTTCCCGGCGAGGCCATGGACATCCCCGAGGGGCAGTTCCAGGCCGTGGCCGATGCCGCACACGCGGTCATCGAGGAGGCCAAACAGGCCGGGGTCTACGTTTTCGGTGGCGGCATCAATGAGGAAGTCGAGCCGGTCCATGTTTCAGGAGATGGGTCAATCCAAGCTGGTACGTATCCGGACCACAAGGTACCCAACGGCGGCTACACCGTTCTCGAGCTGCCAAGCCGTGGGGCAGCCGTTGAGTGGGCAGCGAAGATCGCCGTGGCGTGCCGATGCCCGCAGGAATTGAGGGAGTTCCAGTACGATCCCGCGAGCTAAAAGATCTGGTCTGAGCCAGAGGCCGTACTCCTAAGGTCCCCGTTCGAGGTTGGGGACCAGTTGTTTGGCCCGCTCATGACCGGGTAGCGGGGGAGCGGTTGAGGAGTAGTGGTGGCCGGTTGGTGTGGTGACTGTCAGATTGTGCCGGTCGCCTGGTTCGGGTTTGGCGCTCCAGCCGGGGTTTTCTTTGGTGTGGTTGCAGTGTTCGCAGAGTCCGGCTGCGTTGGTGAGGGTGGTTTTGCCGCCTTGTGACCAGGGGATGATGTGGTCGTGGTGGCGGATGGGGGCGTCGCAGTAGGGGGTGCGGCAGAGGTTGTCGCGGGTTTGGATGAAGCGGCGCAGGCTTGCTGGGTAGAAGCGGGCTCGTGAGTCCATGGCGAGGAGTTCGCCGGTGGTTGGTGCGGTGTAGAGGCGGCGGAGCCAGATGTTGAGCTCGGGGTTGCTGGTGCTGGTGTTTGTGCTGGGGCTGTGGTCGGTGCCTGCTTGTTCTGGGGTGAGGAGGTTTCGGGCCCAGGCGGCGGGGACGGTGCCGTAGCCGTCCAGGCGTGCTGGTTCGGAGTCGCTTTGGAGGAGGGTGCGGTCGGTGATGATCAGTTGCAGGTCGATGCCGGTGAAGCCTTGGCGGGTGCCGGTGATGCATTCGGTGAGGGTGTCGGCCATGACCTGGCCTTTGGTTCTGGTGTCGCCGTTGGAGCGTGCGGTGTTGGCTGCGTTGGTGAGTGCTTTGTAGACGGCGACTCCTTGGGCCACGGGCAGGAGCGCGGTGAGGTAGGTCATGGTGTCGGGGGCGGGGCGGAGGCTGACGTGCCGTTCGGTGGCGGCGTGGGCTGCGCGTTGGGTGATTGAGCGGGGGTCGCGGCGGTAGGCGGCCGCTTTGGCGGCGGCGGTGATGGTTTTGTCTCCGGCGCCGTTGAAGGTGCCGGTGTCCGGGGCGAGTTCGTCGTCGACGGCGCAGCGGTCTTCGGCGGAGAGGCAGGCGGTTTCCTTCACGAGGAGGGTGGCGCGCCATTCGTTAAGTTGTCCTGTTTCGAGGGCTGTGAGGGTGTGGGGCATTTCGGTGACGAGTGCTTTGGCCAGGCCCAGGAGGCGGGAGCCTTTGTTGGGTGATTCGCGGCGGGCCAGTGCTACTTGGGCGGCCACGCCGCGTCCCTGCTCGCTGGCGGGGATCCCGGCGTTGGCTTGTTCCTGCCGCTGTGCCAGGTCGAACGCCACCGTGATCTTGGCCTGCAAGGCGGAGATCGCTGACTTCATGTCCTCAAGAACCCGCAACTGATCGACCAGATCCTTGCTGATGGTTGAGGCCTGCGGCGTGTTGCAGACTTCGTTTGCCGGTCGCATCAAGGGAGCGAAGTCTGACCTATCAAGGCACGTAGACAACGAAACGGCGTTGCCCGTCGCATGTGTGCCCTGTACCTCTTCCATAGTCACACTCTGCCAGGAGGCACTGACAACATAAGCCCGGCCGGTGACCACGAAATCTGACCAGCTAAAACGCAAGCCTTCGGCCTTTAAGGTCAACCCGGCGGTTGCTCCCTCGAACCTCGAGTTGAACCCCTGGCCCCTTGTCCGCGTCCTTACATCAGGGGAGGATTTGTGGCATTCAGGGGAGGACAACCGCCATGACCCAGCTTGAGAAGTTTGAAAAGTACCTGATCGAAGAGTTTTACGACGATTACCGTGCCGGTGAGATGTCGCACCACACCTTTACCAGGCGGGTCGCGTTCATCATGGGCAGCATGACAGCGGCAGCCGCTGCGATGACCTTGGTTGGCTGCACACCGGAGGAACTACCCCGGAACGGAACTCCGATGCCAACCCCGAACGCGTCTACGGCGTCAGGCGCGAGTACTACTGCCGTGCCGAACGCCAAGAGTCCCCTCTCCGTACCGGAAGGAGCAGCGGGACTGACCACTGAAACGGTGACGTTCCCGGCTCAGGGGACGGACATCAGCGGCTACCTGGCCCGTCCAGGGGATGGCAAGCCAGGCCCGGCTGTGCTGATCTGCCACGAGAACCGCGGGCTGACCCCGCACATTCAAGATGTTGCGCGGCGCTTTGCCAAGGAGGGCTACGCCGCCCTGGCCTTGGACTTGCTGAGCCGGGAGGGCGGTACGGCAAACATGGATCCGGACGCGGTCCCCGGGGCACTGACGAACGCCGGCGCCCAACGGCACGTGAACGACTTCAAAGCCGCCTTCGATTACCTCAACGGCCAGGACTTCGTGGATCAGGGACGTATCGCCATGGTGGGCTTCTGCTTCGGCGGGGGCATAACGTGGCAGTCAAGTACCGAGATCCAAGGACTGAAGGCGACCAGCGCGTTCTATGGACCCGCCCCGGACCTTGCGAAGGTCCCGGGCATCAAGCCTGCGGTGTACGGAGTGTATGCGGAGAAGGACGCCCGGATCACCGGCCCCATGCCGCAACTCAAGGAAGCGCTGGACAAGACCACCGTCAAACACCAGCTCAAGGTCTACCCGGGCGTGGACCATGCCTTCCATAACGACACCAGCGACCGCTACGTGGAGGCACAAGCCACCGCGGCCTGGAACGATACCCTGCAATGGTTCAAGAACAACGTCTGATCCTAGCCACCAAGCCGTTCAGCCTCGCTGGCCAACTCCGCTTCCAACGTTTCGATGCTCGGCAGGCTGGAAACCAGTTCATCGGGCAGGGAATCGGCCAAGGAGGTCCGCCACTCCGCGATGCCGATGGGCGTGTTGAAGCCGCGCAGCGCGTACTCGGCCACCACGCTGTTCTTCTCCTTGCACAGCAGCAGGCCGATGGTGGGCTTGTCGTCCGGGTGCGCCATGAGGTCGTCCACGGCTGCCATGTACATGCCCAGCTGGCCGAGGAAACCAGGCTCGAACTTCACGGCTTTCAACTCGATCACCATGTAACAGCGCAGTTTGAGGTGATAGAAGAGCAAGTCGGCGAAGAATTCGTCCCCGCTGATCTCCAGCCGCACCTGCTCGCCTACGAACGCGAAGCCCTGCCCCAGTTCCAGCAGGAACTTTTCCACGTGCTTCACCAATTGCAGCTCAAGGTCCCGTTCGGTGTGCCGTTCGGTCATGGAGAGGAAATCGAAGACGTAGGGGTCCTTGGTGGCCTGCTGCGCGAGGTCTGAATCCGCCGGAACCATGGTTGAGGCGAAGTTGGTGATGGCCTGGCCGGAGCGCTCGTGCAGGCGGGTGGCGATCTGGTGCACCATCACGTTGCGTGACCAGCCATGGGCAGCGGCCGCCGCGGCGTACCAAAGCCGCGTGGCGCCGTCGTCGAGCTTCTCCAGGAGGGCGATCTGGTGGTACCACGGCAATGTTGCAAGCGGCGCTTGCAACATTGGGTAGTCAGGCCAGGCCTGGGCGAAGCTCTTCATATAGCGGAGGTTCCGGGGGGAGAAGCCCTTGGCTTCCGGGAATCGGGTGCGGATGTCCGCCGACAAGCGCGTGACCACCTTGGCGCCCCACCCTTGCTCGGATTCACGCTCGGCGAGTTGCCGCCCGATGCTCCAGTACGAGTTCAGCAGCTCACCGTTGGCCGCCGCCTGGGCACGCGTCCGGCCGGCACGAACCTCTTTGGCAACGGTGTTCAGGAGGGCCGGGTACCAGTCCGGCATGGAGGAAGCAGCGGGCACCCCCGGGAAGGAGGCGGCATCGGTAACGAGGTCTTGCGACGGCATGGTGTCTCCTGTCGATGGGCTGGCAGGAACCACGCTAGGAGGAGGCACTGACAGAATAGGGACGTGAGCGATGCCGGCGAATTCGTGGACTACACCCTGCAACGGGAGTCCTCGTGGGAGAAGGCCTACGAGATCCGTGAGCGGGCCGGGGAAGGCCTTGAAGTGTACGGCGCCTCGGTGGGGGCGGTGCGGGGGACTGTGCGGGACGCCCTTAAGCGCTACAAGGATCTGGGCCATGACGACATCACGGCCCTGAGCTCGGAGTTGTGGTCCACCCCAGTCTTTGAACGTCGGTTGGCGGCGGTGGTTCTCCTGCAAACCAAGGTAGGGGTCCTGGTCAACACGGACCTCACTCGTATTGAAGGCTTCATCAGGCAGGCCGGAACTGGGAATCTGGCCGATCCCCTCGCCCTTGATGTGGTCCGTCCTCTGGTGGAGCGGCTCTAGGGCCAAGCCAAGGAGAGAGCCGGAAAGGTGCTGGAGCGGTGGGCGCAGGACCCGGATCCGGCACTGCGCCGGGCGTCTGCCCTTGCCACAGGCCGGCAGCCGCCCCTTGATTAGCCCCCTTGACCGGCCTAGCGTTTTCCTCAACACATGCCAGGTGTCAATTTTCGTGGATTGAGAGGCAGGTTGTTTGATGAAATCGCTGTGGCTGGACCGCGAAGCGCGCATTACCTCCGATCCGCTCCCCGACGGGAAACACTTTGACACGATCATCGCCGGTGCCGGTTTGACGGGCCTGGTGACTGCGCTGTTGCTTTCCCGTTCCGGGCAGCGCGTGGCAGTCTTCGAGGCCCGGACGGTGGGAGCCGTGACCACGGGAAACACCACCGGCAAACTGAGCCTCCTGCAAGGCGGAGTCCTGTCCAGCCTGCGTGCCCAGTACTCGTTGAAGATGGTGCACGCGTACGTCGAAGCCAACAAGAGCGGCCAAGCGTGGCTGACCCAATACATGGACC
This sequence comes from Paenarthrobacter sp. NPDC018779, assembly GCF_044391085.1. Taxonomy (NCBI): domain Bacteria; kingdom Bacillati; phylum Actinomycetota; class Actinomycetes; order Micrococcales; family Micrococcaceae; genus Paenarthrobacter; species Paenarthrobacter sp. NPDC018779. The sequence continues at coordinate 103,460 of NZ_JBIRZS010000001.1, forward strand.
AGCAGGGTATTGCGTACCAGCGCCGGACGGCCGTTACTTTCGCAACCAGCGACGACGGCGGCCAGCGGCTTCGGAAGGAAGCTGCGGTATCGCGCGACGCGGGTCTGGATGTCCACTTCAGCAGGGATGCGGGCCTGCCGTTCCATGTTGTGGAAGCCCTGGAACTGGAGAACCAAGTCCAGATCAACCCCATGGACGTGCTGGAGGTCCTGGTCCGTGACATCCGGGATCATGGCGGCCTGGTGGTCGAGGGCGTCCAGGTGCAGAATGTCGGCTCCGGCCAGCCCCTGGAGGTCACCACGCGGAAGGGCTCCTTCACGGCCGACACCGTGGTGCTGGCCACGGGCACCCCCATATTGGACCGCGGCCTCTACTTTGCCAAGCTTGAGCCGAACAGGTCCTACGCGGCGGCTTTGAGGTTTCCCGCTGACAACAAGATTCCCGGCGGAATGTACTTGTCCATCGACCCGCCCACGCGCTCGCAGCGGACTTTTCCCACGGACCAGGGGGAGTTGCTCCTGGTGGGTGGCTACGGCCACCCGGGAGGCCGGGCAAAGTCCCCCAAGTCCCACGTGGACGCCTTGTTGGCGTGGGCGCATCAGCACTATCCCGGCGGTGAAGTCACCCACACGTGGTCTGCCCAGGACTACCGGGCCACCAACCTGATGCCGTTCTTCGGCAAGCTGCCCCGGGGCCACGGCCGGATCCTGTTCGCCACGGGCTACAACAAGTGGGGCATGAGCAACGGTGTGGCCGCGGCTCTGTCCGTTACTGCGGACATTTTGGGCGGTCATTCGGACTGGGCAACCACCATCCACCACAGGGTCACGCATCCGCAGGGCGCCGCGGAGGCCATCCGCCTGAACGCCTCAACGGCAAAGCGGATGATCGATGACCGGGCGCGGGTGAAAAGGAACCCTGAAATCAGCGCGGAGACCAGGCCGCCGGAAGGCAAGGGAGTAGTTGGGCTGTACAACGGCGAACCGGCGGCAGTATCCACGGTGGACGGCAACGTGTGCATGGTGTCGGCCAGTTGCGCCCACTTGGGTGGGCTGTTGACCTGGAACGATGCCGAGAAATCATGGGATTGCCCTTTGCACGGCTCCCGGTTCAGTCCCGAGGGAAAATACTTGGAAGGACCGGCCACGCACAACCTGCAAAAACCTCCGGACAAGAAGAAGGACTAGTTCAGCCGTTCAAGCCGGCGCTTTGCCTGGTCCGCCGCCCGCCGCTTCTGCGTTGCGGTCCGGACGGCCTGTTTGTTGGTCGATTCCGCGGCTTCGGCATCCCGGGTGATGCCGATCAGTTCAGCTTCAAGCGACGCCAGGCGCTTCTTGGCGTCCTCAAGGTTTGACCGTACTTCCTTGCGTCGCCGCTCCAGCGCCTTGACTGCCTTCCACGTCTCGTTGGCCGCTTCTTCGGCTCCGCGCGCCTCGTTGTCGGCGGTTTCGTAGTCGGCTGTTGCTTCGGTGAGGGCGGCTTGCCGTTTGGCGGCGCGGCGCTCGGCCAGCGACGTCGCGGCCTCGCCGGGAGCCTTGGCCTTCGCCTTCGCCGGGGTTGTCGGCGCGGGCTTCCTCGCTGACTGCGGGCGCGGGGCAGTTTCCGGTTGGCCGGGAGCCGTATCTTCGGGACTGCCCGCAGCAATCGCCCCGCTAAGGTCCACCGCTTCGAATCCGCTGCTGCTGAGCCCGCGAACCAGCCGTCCAGTAGCAACGGCGGCGGCAGCCCCGGCGTCGGACATCGCCGCCCGGATGGTCTGCTCGACGTCGGCAGCGGCCGCCGCGCTCAGTCCGGCTCCGAGCTCACCGGCCAGGTCCTTCGCGGCTTTCACCGCAGTGCCCAGTTCGCCCTGACGCCGCTGTCCCAGTTCACGGAAAGCTTCGGCGTCGCCCTCCTCCTGCGCCTGGCGCAGCGCACCACCAAAGCGTACGACGCCGTCAATCACCTCGGGCTTGTTGACGGCCAGTATGTTGATGGCCCAGGCACCGGCGGCCGGCTTTGGCAAGGCCGTGATCTCTTTGGCCAGGTCCTTGTTTCCTGAGTCCTTGGCTTCGCGGGCCAAGGCCGTTCGCCGGGCGGTGAAGTCGCGCGGCAGCACGGCATACAACTCCTGGGCGGCATCGCTGAGGTCCATGCCCTTATCCTAGGGTCCTTGTCCCACGTAGCCGGCTGGGTACCCGCTTCCCGGCACCGGGTCGGTGGCCCGGCTTGGCTTAGGGTAGCCTAAGTCACGTGGACCAGATCATGAGCTTGCCTTTTGGCGTCGCGCTCGCGGCGCTCTTCGCCATCGTCATGATCCGGGTCAATGCCACCTACTGGCTGGGCCGGGGAGCTGTGACAGGATTCGCCCACACGCGCTTTGGGGCCTCGTTGGAGAAACCCAAAGCAGCCCGTGCCCAGGCGCTGATCCAGCGTTGGGGACCCTACGCCGTCGTGGTTTCCTTCCTCACCATTGGCCTCCAAACAGCCGTGAACCTCGCAGCAGGTGCCGCGCGGATGCCGTTGCGGCGGTACTTGCCTGCAGCCATTGTCGGTTCGGTGCTGTGGGCGGTGCTCTATGCGACCATCGGGTTGGCAGCCCTGGAAGCGTGGTTGGCGGTAGCCGCGGCGTCGCCCGTGGGAGCGGCAGTGGCCATCGCTGCCGTCGCAATCCTCGTGGTAGTGATCGTCGTAGCCCGGCGGCGTCGGGCTGCGGCCAAATCTGCGGATACAGTGGTCTGAGTTCTACTGCTGCATCGGCGAAAGGTTCGGCTTGACTACTGCATTACCGGAACTGGCAGAAGGCGGGTTCTACTACGAATCGTTGGGTGACGGCCGGTACCGCTCAACCATCCATGCCCAGGGCGCCTGGAACCCCCACGAGCAGCACATGGCCCCGGCCTCGGGCATCATCGCAGATGCCTTGGTGCGCCATGAGCCCCGAAGCGACGTCCGGATGGCCCGGATCAGCTACGAAATCCTTGGCCTGATCCCCGGCGGTGAGTTCCAGGTGATTACCTCCACCCTAAGGCCGGGCCGCACCATCGAACTGATCCAGGCCGAGCTGGTGGCGGGTGGCCGCCCAGCGATCCGGGCAACGGCCTGGCGCATGGTCACCAGCGATACGAGCGCCGTCGCGGCCGTTGAGGACGAGGGCATGCCCTCCCCGGACGAATGCAAGCCGTGGGACGGTGCCAGCGTCTGGCCAGGCGGTTACATCCGCTCGTTGGAGATGCGCATCGCCGAAGGGCACCGTCCTGGCTCGGGCAGGGTCTGGATCCGCACCATGCATCCGCTGACCGACCAGGAAGACAGCAGCGACCTGGCCCGCCTGATGGGGCTGGTGGACACGGCCAACGGCATCGCGGCCAGGGTGCCACCCGGGGAGAACAGCTACATCTTTCCCAACGTAGACCTGCAGGTCCACATGTACAGGGCTCCGGCGGGGGAATGGCTTGGCCTGGACAACAAAGTGTCCTTCGGTGCCGACGGCATCGGCCTGACTTCCACCGTGCTCCATGACCTGGACGGGCCGTTCGGCAGGGCCGAGCAAATCCTGACCCTGAGGAAGAGTTGATGACCGCCCTCACTGTCTACCGGCAACCCCAAACCCTGGGCGCGGCCGAAGACCTGGACTTTGCGCTGGAATTGCTGCAACGCGCACGAAGGGGTGAACTTACGCCTTCCTTGCGTCTTTACCGCCCTGAGCCTACGGTGGCTTTTGGGCAACGGGACGCGAATCTTCCCGGTTTCCAGGCCGCGGAGGAAGCGTGCCGGAACCTGGGTTTTGAGCCGCTGGTCCGTAAGGCCGGCGGACGCGCCGCCGCCTACCACCAGGGAACACTCGTGGTGGACCACGTTGAGCCACACCCCGATGCGATCGTCAAAGCCAAAGCCCGCTTCTCGGAGTTCGGCGAGTTGCTGGCCGGTGCGCTGCGCAGCGTGGGCGTCCATGCCGCCGTCGGCGAAATCCCCGGCGAGTACTGCCCCGGCGAGTTCAGCGTGCACGGCGAAGATCCGGAATTCCCGGCGCACCGCATCAAGCTGATTGGCACTGCGCAGCGCGTGGTCTCCGGCGGATGGTTGTTCAGTTCGGTCATTGTGGTGGAAAATTCCGCACCCATCCGTGAAGTTCTCACGGCAAGCTACGAGGCCCTGGGCCTGGAATGGGACCCGGCCACCGCCGGGGCCGCCAATGACCTCCTTCCGCACCTCGATGTCGCCACCGTGGAGGATGCGGTGGTGCAGGCGTACGGCACCTATGCTGACGTCGTCGAAGGGGACTTCGGCGCACTTATCGCTTGAAACTGGCAGCACCCGCCTGAAACCGGCCGCCGCCCCGGTGTTCGGGCCGGCGGCCGGTCCTGGAGGGTGATCCCCAGGGCTAACGACCGGTCAGTGCCCGCGCGCGATCCACTCGTCCAGGTGCGGCGATTCCGCGCCGATGCTGGTGGACTCACCGTGACCGGTCAGGACCACGGTGTCCTCCGGGAGCGTCAAAAGGCGCGTCCGGATGGAATCGATGATGGTGGGAAAGTCGCTGTAGGAACGGCCTGTAGCTCCCGGGCCGCCTTGGAACAGGGTGTCTCCGCTGAACACGGTGGCGACGCCCGCTTCGTCCGCCGCTTCGGGGGATCCGGCAGGCAGCAGGAAGGACACCGATCCGGGGGAGTGGCCGGGGGTGTGGAGCGCCTTCAGCGTGGCACCACCCACGGTGAACTCGTCGCCATCCTCGATTCCCTGGTCAGGGTCCGTGTCCGGGAACACTGCGTGCCACAGCATCCAGTCTTCCTTGTGCAGGTGGACGGGTGCCTTGACGAGGTCGCGGAAGTCGCCCGCGTACCGGATGTGGTCGTCGTGGCCATGGGTCAGGAGGATCGCCGTGACGTTCCGGCCGCTGACGGCGTCGGCGATCGCCTGGGGGTCATGGGCGGGATCGATGACGATGCACTCGCTGTCATCCCCAATGATCCAGACGTTGTTGTCCACGTCCCAGGTTCCGCCGTCCAGGGAGAAAGTCCCTGACGTGACGACGCGGTCAATGCGTGCGTTGTTGGACTGGCTCACAGTTCCACCACCGATCGGAGGACGGCACCTTGGTGCATTTTGTCGAAAGCTTCTTCCACCTGGTTGATGGTGATGCGTTCAGTGACGAAGGCATCGAGGTCAAGCTTGCCCTGCTTGTAGAGGTCCACGAGCATGGGGAAGTCCCTGGAGGGCAGGCAGTCGCCGTACCACGAGGACTTGAGGGATCCGCCGCGCCCGAAGACGTCCAACAGCGGAAGGTCGAGCGTCATGTCGGGGGTGGGGACGCCAACCAGGACAACCGTTCCGGCGAGGTCGCGCGCGTAGAAGGCCTGCTTGTAGGTTTCCGGGCGTCCGACGGCGTCAATCACCACGTCAGCGCCGAAGCCACCGGTCAGGGCGCGGATCTCTTCGACAGGATCGCCGGCGGAGGAGTCCACGGTGTGCGTTGCGCCCAGTTCCTTGGCCCGTTCGAGCTTCTTGGCATCAATGTCAACGGCAATGATGGTGGTGGCTCCGGCCAAAGCGGCACCGGCGATGGCGGCCACGCCCACTCCGCCGCAGCCAATAACGGCCACGGAGTCGCCGCGCTTAACGCCGCCCGTGTTCAGTGCGGCACCCAAGCCTGCCATGACGCCGCAGCCCAGCAGGCCCACAGCGGCGGGATCGGCTTCGGGATCCACCTTGGTGCACTGGCCGGCGGCCACGAGGGTCTTCTCGATGAACGCGCCTATGCCCAGGGCGGGGGAGAGTTCCGTGCCGTCTTCGAGGGTCATTTTCTGGGTGGCGTTGTGGGTGTTGAAACAGTACTGCGCCTGGCCGCGGTTGCATGCACGGCAGTTCCCGCACACTGCCCGCCAGTTCAGGACCACGCGGTCGCCCGGAGCGATGTCCGTGACGTCGGGTCCCACGGCGTTAACCACACCGGTGGCCTCATGGCCAAGGAGGAACGGGAAATCGTCGCTGATTCCGCCGAGTTTGTAGTGGAGGTCTGTGTGGCAGACGCCGCTGGTGAGGATGTCCACCAGGGCTTCGCCGGGGCCTGGTTCGGGGACCAGGACGGTTTCGAGTGTTGCGGGGGCGCCTTTGGAGCGTACGACGACGCCCTTGACTGCATGGACCATGGAGGTGTTCCCTTCGGGCTCGCTGACAGCGGGTTCCGTTGCAGGCACCAGGCCTGCAACGGATTCCCACTCTGTCTATCACACGAGGCAGACGGTCCGCCGGGGATGAAGGGAGTACCTCCGGGCGGAGCTGTTGGGCTTGCCTAGGCCGCCAGCCGGCTCTCCACCTCGGAGGCCGAGGGGTTGGTAGCCGCGGTGCCGTCCGGGAACAGGACGGTAGGCACCGTGCGGTTGCCGCCGTTGAGCTTCTCGACGAGCTCGGCTGTGCCTTCGACTTCCTCGATGTTGATCTCCTGGTACCCGATGCCCTTGGCGTCGAGTTGCTTCTTCAGGCGGTTGCAGTAGCCGCACCAGGTGGTCGAGAACATGGTGATAGTGCCGGAATCGGGGGTGAAATCCACAGGGCTCTCCTAAATATGGGGTCTTTCGACGGGTTGCTTTCGTTGCTTACAACCGTAACGCGGGGACCAATAATTCCCGTCCGGCAGCGAAGCAGGGTTACGTCACATGCCCTTGCTGGTGGGTTGGCCGGGGACAGGGCAGACTGTTCGCATGTGTGGACGTTATGTGATGGCCCGTGCGGTGGGAGACCTCCTGGCGCAGTTCGACGCCGAACTTGAGAAGGAAATTGCGCTGGAGAAGTCGTGGAACGTGGCCCCGACTGATGCCGTGCCGATCGTCCTGGAGCGATTGGTTGACGAGGCTCCGAGGCGGCAACTCCACGTCGCGAAATGGGGTTTGGTCCCGTCGTGGGCAAAGGACTCCAAGGGTGGTGCCAGGCTGATCAATGCCCGCAGCGAGACCCTGCTTGAGAAGCCGTCCTTCAGGAAAGCCGCGGTTGCCAGGCGGTGTGCTGTTCCCGCCGATGGCTACTACGAGTGGAAGAAGGGCGAAGGGAAGAACAAGCAGCCCTATTACGTCCACCCCGGAGGCGGCCACGGCTTGGTGTTCGCGGGACTGTATGAGTGGTGGAAGGACCAGAGCCTGCCGGATGACGATCCCGCGCGGTGGCTGTTGTCGATGTCCATCATCACGGCCGACACGCCGACGGCCGAATCTGCGCGGACCAGGCGCAGTGCCTCCGTGTTCGATGAACTGACGGCGCTGCATGACCGTGTTCCGCTGCCCATGGACCCCGAAACCATGGAGGCGTGGCTGAATCCGCGCGAGAAGGACGCTGAGGGGCTGGTGGACATGGTCCGGTCCAGGGCGCACGATGCCGCGGCTGATTGGACCCTTGATGCTGTTGGCGCGGCGGTGGGCAACGTCCGCAACAACTCACCGGAACTGATCGAACCGGTGGAAGGCCTGTTCTAGCTAGAGGGATTCGCTGACGGGAACACCGGATTGGAAGTCCCTGCCATCGGCTTCGCTGAAGGCAGTCATGAGGTGCCCTTTGGCAAGGCCATGGATAGCGGAAACGGGAAAGTTGCCGGTGATGACGTTGCCGTCGTGTTCGACGCCCTTGATGTCGTAGTTTTCCTCGGTGCTCAACGAGTGGTTGAACGAATAGAAGGATATGGCTTCGCCGTTCATGAATTCGATGCCGAGCCTGCGCTGGGATGAGTAGTCTTCGCTGGCGGCGACCAGGCCAACCACGTAGGCGCCGGACCCGGGGATGTTGCCGTCGATTTCGAAACGCGCCACGAGGTTGTCGTCCGTGGCCGTGATGCTGACCTGCTTCAGGAGTGCGTCATGGGTGCTCATGCCACAATCCTGCTCTGTGGACCCGCCCGCGTCCACCCCCCGGGAATCATCCTTCGAGGAGTTGGCGGACGTTCGCTGCGACGGTCGAGTGTGCCATGTCCTGCCCCTGGCGCGCTGTCAACAGGTGCAGGGCAAGCCCGTCGCTGTAATCGGCAACGGCCTCGGCCCGCACCCGTGCATCGGGGACGCCGAGCGCCTCCAGGATCTGCGCCAGTCCGGTCAACATGCGTTCGTGCCCGGCGGAGACCGATTCCGGCCGGTCCAAGGCCAAGGCGAACCTTGCCCGGGTGAGGTCGGCATGTTCCCTCGCCAAGGCCAGCACCGCGCCGGTGAGTTGCTCAGCAAGTTCCGCGATCGACGTCGGAAATTGTCCTTTTGCTTGTTGCTGCAGCAGGCGGGAGTCCAACTCTTCAACACGGTCCAGGGCCGCAGTTACCAGGGCCGCCCGGTTGCGGAAATAGTTGGAGGTGGTCCCGACGGCGGCGCCCGCCTCCGCGTCCACGGCGCGGTGCGTGAGGCCCTTGAGGCCTTTCGCTGCCACGACTGCAAGGGCTGCGTCGGCAAGTTCGGTTCGGCGGTCCGGCATGGAGAAAGCTTAGCCTCAACACCTGTTGCCACTACAAATGTAGTTGTACTGTGGATGCATGGAAAAAGTCGACATCATAGGTGGTGGAATTGCCGGGCTCGCGCTCGCAGCACTCTTGGACCCGGCGAGGTTCGACGTCACCATCCATGAGCAGCGTCCTGAAATCCCTGCCGTAGGGACAACCCTTGCCATGTGGCCGGGCGCCCGCAAGGCCCTGGCCCAACTCGGACTCCTTGAAGCCATCAAAGACCAAGGCGCAATCCTTGAATCCGGAGCGCTCCGGGAACCCTCCGGCCACCCCATGCTCGCCATGGAAGGGGGAGGGCTGGTGGGTGTCACCAGGCCCACGTTGCTGCGGTTGCTGGACTCGGCCGTGCCAACATCTGTCCGCCGCGAAAGGCGCCGCGTGGGTGAACTTCCCGCAGAATCCGGACTCGTGGTTGGTGCCGACGGCGTCCACAGCGTCGTTCGAAGGGCTGTGTGGGGTGCCGGAAGCTCCGCCAAAGCGACGGATTTCCTCGCAGTTAGGGGTGTGGTTCCCGGGCGTCCCTCCCCCGAATCCGTAGGGGAGTACTGGGGGCGTGGGAACATCTTCGGCCTCGCCCCGGCGGAAGGGGGCACCAACTGGTATGCGTCCTTCCGCTCCGACCTTGGCCCCGAACGTGTGGATGTAGCCGAAGCCCTGGAAGTCACCCGGCAGCATTACTCCAGCCACTCACGGGCGGTGCAGGGCGTCCTTGCCCTGGCGACGCCGGACATAAGCCTCGCCCAACGTATTTGGACCGCGCCACCGCTGTCCACCTACAGCCGGGGCAACGTTGTGCTCCTCGGCGACGCCGCCCACGCCATGACGCCCAACCTGGGCCGGGGAGCCTGCGAAACGCTGGTTGATGCAGTCACCCTGGGAAGCCTCCTCAATGCGCTGCCCCGCGAAGAGGCGCTCCGTGAATACAACAAAGAACGCGTCCTTAAAACCCAGCGGCTCCGTCTCGCCTCCTCAATGATGGGCAGGGTGGCCCTTGCGCAAACGATGCAGCCAGTGCGGGACGGGCTTCTCAAGCAAGTGGGAAAGCTCGTTTCCAGCAGGCGGGGCAGGGTAAAAACTCCAGAGTAGGATTTGTGGCTCCCCCGCCGTAAACTGGAATTATTCGAACATATCTTCGAATACAAAAGTGGTACGAGGAGCGTGGAAATGGGGCTGTTCAGCGAGTCAGTCACTGTCACCTGTACAGAAACCGGACAACCCCAGCGCATTCAATGGCAAAGCCGGGACTACTTCGTATGCGCCGAACCTGTCCGGTGGTTCGAACGGCGCCAATGGTGGATAGAGGAAAGCCGCGCGCCCCTGGGTACTGGAGCGGGGCTGGTCGACCACGAAATCTGGCGGGTCCAGCTCCAGGAAGACACCGCAGGGCCAACAGCAAAAACCATCACCCTGGACCTCGTCCGGCATCTGGGAAGCGGCCGATGGCGGCTGCTCCGCATCCACGACGCCGCACCAAGCCAGGCCGTGGAACCAGACGAAGCTGCCTGAACCTTGAGCTTCACACACCTGCACGTCTCCACCGCCTTCAGCGCACATTACGGCGTCTCCTGGCCGGACGAACTCGCCCAAACTGCCGCAGCAGACGGAGCCACAGCGCTCGCCTGCACAGACCGCGACGGACTGTACGGCACCGTCAAACACCTCAAAGCCTGCATGGACGCCGGCATCGACCCCATCGTCGGCGTGGACCTCGCTGTCTTCGACGATGACGGCGACCACCGCACCCAGCTCGCGGGCCGCGTCGTCGTGCTCGCCCACGGAAACACCAACGGAGCCGGCTACCGGGCCCTCTGCCGCCTCGTCTCCGACGCCCATGCCCGCACCTCGGGAAAAGCCGGAGGAGTGGTACCCGTAGCCGTGACCAGGGCAGAGCTGGCCTCAAGGACACTCGACCCCGCAACCCTGAAACCGGTCCTTACCGTCTTGATCGGACCTGACTCCGACGTAGGCCGTGCCATGGGAGGAAGGAAATACCTCCGGCCAAGGACCCTCTTCAAGGAATGGATCGACGCCATGCCGCCCGGCACCATCGTGGCGGAAATCGTCTCCCACCTCAGCCCACCAGGCCAACCCCTCAGCACCGCCCACGCCATCCGTATGCTCAAACTCGCCCTGGAATACAACGTCCCGGCAATTCTCAGCAACGCCGTCCGGTACTGCGCACAGGACGGCGCCGCCACCGCCGATGTCCTGGACGCCGCCAGGTCCCTGAAGTCACTTCCTGAACTCTCGGAAGCCCCGCTGCTGCAACCCACCGGACAAGGTTGGCTCAAGAGCAAAGAACACATGCACCAGCTCGGCAGGGAAATCATGGGAGCCGCAGGGCACAGCGCAGCCGAGCTCAACAAACTCCTGCACAACACCGAAGCGCTCGCAGACAAATGCCGGATGAACCCCGCACTGGACATGGGATGGAAGAAGCCCGTGGTTCCGGAAACCGCCATCATCGGCATCACCCAGGACCCCATGGTGGAACTGACCCAACGCTGCGAAGCAGGAATCACCAGGCGATTTCCCGGGATTGGTGGCAAGGCCTTCGAAACCATGCGCTCGCGCTTGGACCATGAGCTGGAGATCATTGGCGGATTGGGCTTTGCTTCCTATTTCCTGACCGTGGCAGAGGTCTCCAGGATGATCCTTGAGATGGGTGTGCGGGTGGCAGCCCGTGGATCGGGTGCCTCCAGCCTGGTCAATTACCTGATCGACATCAGCCAAGTGGATCCCCTTCGCCACGACCTCATCTTCGAGCGGTTCCTGTCCGGCCGCCGTTCCACGCTGCCGGATATCGACATTGATGTGGAGAGCGCTGAAAGGCATAACGTCTACCGGAAGATCTTTGACCGCTTCGGCGCCGAACGGGTCACCCTCATGAGCATGCAGAACGGATACCGGGCCAGGGGAGCTGTCCGCGACGCAGGGATGGCCCTTGGCATGGACCAAGGCGAGATCGGCGAAATAGCCAAGCAGCTGTGGCGGTTTTCTGCCCGGAAGTTCCGGGAAGCCATGGTGGAGAAACCCGAACTCCGGGAGTTCGCCGAACGGGTGGAATCAGGACGTGGACGGGGGATGCCCGAAGACAACCAGCAACTGGACCTGCTGGTGGACCTTACCGAGCGGTTGGACCGTTTACCACGCCACATCTCCATGCATCCCTGCGGTGTGATCCTGGGGGATGCCACCCTCCTGGACCGGACGCCTGTCCAACCCAGCGGCCTGGGCCTGCCCATGAGCCAGTTCGACAAACACGACATGGATCCCATGGGGATGCTCAAGCTCGATGTCCTTGGCGTCCGCATGCAAAGTGCCATGGCTTTTGCCGTCCGTGAAGTCATCCGGCTCCACCCCGGCAAAGCGGCGGTAGTGGAAGCGGGCAACCACCCTGTCGGGCCGGGGGGAGAGGGGCCGGCCTACATCGCCGAGGACGGCAGGATCGACCTCAACGCCGTGCCTTTCGACGATGAGCCCACCTACGAACTCATCCGCAGTACGCACACCCTGGGCTGCTTCCAGATCGAATCCCCGGGCCAGCGTGAGCTCATCGGCAAGATGGCACCGCGCGAATTCAACGACCTCATCATCGATATCTCCCTGTTCCGGCCGGGACCCATGAAATCGGACATGGTCCGGCCGTTCCTGGAACACCGCCACGGGTTCGCGCCCGAGATCTACCCCCACCCGCACCTGAAACCCGTGCTGCAGGAAACCCATGGCGTCACGGTCTTCCATGAGCAGATCCTGAAGACCTTTGATGTGATGACGGGATGCGGGCTGGCCCGCGCTGACGAATTCCGGCGCGCCCTGGGGGACGAAATCCAGGAACCCGGCGTGGAAACCTACTTCAGGAAACACGCCATCGGGAAGTATCCGCCGGACGTCGTGGACAGGGTCTGGGGAACCCTCAAGGCCTTTGGCAGTTTCGGTTTCTGCAAAGCACACGGCGCCGCCTTCGCTGTGCCCACTTACCAGTCGGCCTGGTTGAAGGCGCACCATCCCGAGGCTTTCCTGGCCGGGCTGTGGGAACACGATCCCGGGATGTATCCCAAGCGCCTGCTGGTTGCCGAGGCGCGCAGGCTGGGCATTCCCATCCTCCCGTTGGACATCAACCGGAGCCAGGCTGAGTACCGCGTGGAACGGATCCAGGAAGGCGCGGACGCCGGCAAGCTGGGCATCCGTCTCAGCCTGACCGGAATTTATGGATTGTCCGGGGCTGAACTCAAGAGGATCGTAGCCGGACAACCCTTCGACTCCCTCGCCGACCTACGGGCGCGGGCAAGGGTCAGCAAGCCCAACATCAAAAGGCTTGCCCAGTTGGGTGCATTCGACCATCTCCACAAGGATTCGGGCAGCACAGCGAACCGTGCCGACCTGGTGCAGCACCTCCAGTCCCTGCAGGCGGCTCCCGCCAGGAAAACCGTGGAAGTCATGGACGGCCAGCTGTCCTTGCCGATCGGAGACGTGGAACTACGCAACCTGGTTCCGGAACACCCTGAACCTTCAACCGTGGATAGGGTGCGTGCTGAACTGGACCTGATGGCGGTGGACGTCAGCGAGCACCTCATGGAAAGCCACAGGCCCTTGCTGGACAAGCTGGGAGTTACCACGGCGGACAAGCTGCTGGGCCTCCGGAACGGATCCGAAGTCCTGGTGGCCGGGGTGCGGGTTGCTACCCAAACCCCGCCCATGCGGGGTGGGCGAAGGGTGGTCTTCATCAGCATCGACGACGGCACGGGGTGCGTGGACAGCGTCTTCTTCCACGAAGCCCAGGAAGAATCGGGTCCGCTCTTGTTCGGCACCAGGCTCTTGCTGATCCGGGGGACAACGCGGAGGACGGGGCCCAAGGGTATCAGCCTCAGTGCCAGCAAAGCCTGGGACCTCAGCCGTCCCGAAACGTTGCCGTACCCGGAAATCCTGCCTGCCGGCGTCGTTATTCCGCCCGAATTGGTGCACGCAGGTCCCCTGGACGGCATCAGCCGGAACCTTGCCATCACGGGGCTGGGGAGCTGATCCGCAGCCAAATCCTGGCCCGGCGCGCTGCTTTGGCCGCCTCCATGCGTTGCGGATACGATTGACGGTGGCTGGCTGTGGTCCCCGTACGCCACAAGCTATGAAGCCTTCACTATGAATAGGAGACACCCGTGTCAGATGCCCAACAGATCACCCTCATCGTCGATGGCGAAGAGACCAAGGTGACGGAGGGGACTACCGGCGCGGAACTCTTCTTCGAGCGCCGCGATGTTGTTGTTGCCCGTGTTGACGGTGTCCTCAAGGACCTTGACCAGCCCCTCGCGGACGGTGCGAACATCGAGGGCGTCACCATCGAATCGCCGGACGGACTCAATGTCCTCCGCCACTCCACGGCGCACGTCATGGCACAAGCCGTGCAGCAGCTGCGCCCTGACGCCAAGCTTGGCATTGGTCCTTACATCACCGACGGTTTCTACTTCGACTTCGACGTCGCAGAGCCTTTCACTCCGGAAGACCTGCGCCAGCTGGAAAAGATGATGCAGAAGATCATCAACCAGAACCAGAAGTTCGTCCGACGCGTCGTTAGCGAAGAAGAAGCCCGCGAAGCCATGGCCAACGAGCCCTACAAGCTCGAACTGCTGGGCAAGAAGAACGATGCCGCAGACTCCGCCGAAGGAGTCAACGTGGAGGTCGGCGCCGGCGACATCACCATTTACGACAATGTGGACCGCAAGAGCGGTGACAGTGTTTGGTGCGACCTTTGCCGCGGCCCCCACCTGCCCAACACCAAGATCATTTCCAACGCCTTTGCGTTGACCCGTTCGTCCTCCGCCTACTGGCTGGGCAACCAGAACAACCAGCAGCTCCAGCGGATCTATGGAACGGCCTGGCCCACCAAGGAAGCCCTCAAGGCGTACCAGGAACGCATCGCCGAGGCCGAGCGCCGCGACCACCGCAAGCTGGGTGTTGAGCTGGACCTGTTCTCCTTCCCGGACGAACTCGGTTCGGGCCTTCCGGTCTTCCACCCCAAGGGCGGCATCATCCGCAAGGCCATGGAGGACTACTCCCGCCAGCGCCACGTGGACGCGGGCTACGAGTTCGTCTACACGCCGCACATCACCAAGGGACACCTCTACGAAGTTTCCGGCCACCTTGACTGGTACAAGGACGGCATGTTCCCTGCGATGCAGATCGACGCCGAACTCAACGAGGACGGCAGCGTACGCAAGCCGGCGCAGGACTACTACCTGAAGCCGATGAACTGCCCCATGCACAACCTGATCTTCCGCTCGCGTGGACGCTCGTACCGCGAACTGCCGCTCCGGTTGTTCGAATTCGGTTCCGTGTACCGCTATGAGAAGTCGGGTGTGGTCCACGGACTCACCCGCGTGCGGGGCATGACTCAGGACGATGCCCACATCTACTGCACCCGTGAGCAGATGAAGGACGAGCTGACCACCACGCTGAACTTCGTGCTGGGCCTCCTCAAGGACTACGGCTTGGACGACTTCTACCTGGAACTCTCCACCAAGAACGAGGAAAAGTTCGTCGGCGACGACGCCACCTGGGAAGAAGCCACCCGCACCTTGGCCGAGGTAGCTGAAGCTTCGGGCCTGGAACTGGTTCCGGATCCGGGTGGAGCTGCGTTCTACGGCCCCAAGATCTCCGTGCAGGCCAAGGATGCCTTGGGCCGGACCTGGCAGATGTCCACCATCCAGCTGGACTTCAACCTGCCCGAGCGTTTCGAGCTTGAATACCAGGCCGCAGACGGCACCCGCCAGCGTCCCGTGATGATCCACCGCGCCCTCTTCGGTTCAGTGGAACGCTTCATGGGCGTCCTGACGGAGCACTACGCCGGCGCCTTCCCGGCCTGGCTCGCTCCCGTGCAGGTGGTTGGCATTCCGGTGGCCGAGGCGTTCAACGACTACATGTTCGACGTCGTTGACCAGCTGAAGGCGGCGGGCATCCGCGCCGAAGTGGATATCTCCTCGGACCGCTTCCCCAAGAAGATCCGTACGGCCAGCAAGGACAAGATTCCCTTCGTCCTGATCGCGGGCGGGGAAGACGCTGAGGCCGGTGCTGTCTCCTTCCGCTTCCGCGATGGCAGCCAGGACAACGGCGTGCCCGTGGCTGAGGCGGTCCGCAGGATCGTTGACGCCGTCAAGAACCGCGAGAACTGACGGAACGGACAGGAAACGGTGCAGGAGAACACAGGCGCTGGAGCTGATTATCCGGGCGACGCCGAGGTAACCGATGACTTCGGCCTGGCTGGTGTCCCGGACGCCTTCCAGCGCCTGTGGACTCCGCACCGCATGGCCTACATTAAGGGCGGGCAGGACCAGTTCAAGAACAAGGACGACTGCCCGTTCTGTGTGGGGCCATCGCACACCGACGAAGAGTCGCTCATCGTCCACCGTGGCAGGACCTGCTACGTGGTGCTCAACCTTTTCCCCTACAACCCCGGCCACTTGTTGATCTGCCCCTACCGCCACGTGCCGGACTACACCGACATCACCGTGGAAGAGACGGCGGAATTCGCGGACCTCACCCAGACCGCCATGCGCGTGTTGCGGAAGGTCTCCAACCCCAGCGGCTTCAACCTCGGCATGAACCAAGGTGTCACCGGCGGCGCTGGAATTGCCGCGCACCTGCACCAGCACGTGGTTCCGCGCTGGGGCGGGGACGGGAACTTCTTCCCCATCATTGCCCAGACCAAGGCCATTACCCAGACACTGGACGAGGTCCGGAAACTGGTGGCCGAAGCCTGGCCGGGGGAGTCGAATGCTTAACCGGCATGCGCGCGGCTTCTTTACCTCCCTTTTCACCCCGGTTGCCCGCTGGCTCCTTAAGATGGGCGTTTCACCGGACGCGGTAACGATTGTTGGCACCGCCGGAGTCATCCTGGGTGGCCTGGTCCTGTATCCGCTCGGGTACCTCTGGTGGGGTTCGGTGGTAGTTGCCATCTTTGCTTTTTCCGACGTGGTGGACGGGATCATGGCCCGGCTTCAGGGCCGGAGCGGTGGCTGGGGCAATTTCCTCGATTCCACCCTCGATCGGCTGGCCGACGGCGCGATCTTCGCGGGCATCACCATCTGGTTCTTCACGAAGGGCTCCGACCCTGCCATTGCCACGGCCGCAGTGGTTTGCCTGGTCCTGGGCATGGTGGTTTCCTATGCCCGGGCAAAGGCCGAGTCCTTGGGGTACCACGCCAGCGTAGGCCTGGCTGAGCGGGCTGAGAGGTTGGCCTCCGTTCTGCTCGTGACTGGACTGACAGGGCTTGGGCTGCCACCTGTGGTTCTGTTCGCAACACTCGTCCTGCTTGCTATTGCGAGCATCATCACCATCGTCCAAAGGATGGCCACGGTCCACCGCCAAGCCCTGTCGGAGGCCAAGGGAACTGGCATCTGACCAGAGTCCGGGCGGACGGATTGTGCAGGTGTCCTGCCGGACCCGGCTAAATGGGGATTCAGGGCAGTAATACAAGTACAGCCACCCCATCCACTGCGACTAGTATTACTAGTACTTGGTCACCTTGACCTGAACTCCGGTGTGCGCTGAATGCGGTCCTGTGCTGTGCGTGCCGCCGGTCAAAAGGTCGTTTATCTACCCATAGGGGTTTTTGTGTCTACTCCAGATGTAAGCAACGAAGCCGGTTCGTCCGCGAACAGCGTCACGGGCAGCAGCCGTGTGAAGCGGGGCATGGCGGAGATGCTCAAGGGCGGCGTCATCATGGACGTCGTTAACGTCGAGCAGGCCCGCATCGCCGAAGATGCCGGTGCTGTTGCCGTCATGGCGCTTGAGCGCGTCCCTGCCGATATCCGCGCCCAGGGCGGTGTGTCCCGGATGTCCGATCCGGACATGATCGATCAGATCATCGCCGCAGTCTCCATCCCGGTGATGGCCAAAGCCCGCATCGGCCACTTCGTCGAAGCCCAGGTCCTGCAATCCCTCGGTGTGGACTACATTGACGAGTCCGAGGTCCTGACCCCGGCGGACTACATCAACCACATCGATAAGTGGAACTTCACTGTGCCGTTCGTTTGTGGTGCCACCAACCTCGGGGAGGCGCTGCGCCGCATCAACGAGGGCGCGGCGATGATCCGCTCCAAGGGCGAAGCCGGCACCGGTGATGTCTCCAACGCGACCGGGCACATGCGCAAGATCCGTGCCGAGATCGCCAAGCTCTCCTCCCTGCCCGAGGACGAACTGTACGTCGCTGCGAAGGAACTGCAGGCCCCGTACGAGCTGGTCAAGGAGATCGCTGCGACGGGCAAGCTTCCGGTGGTGCTGTTCACCGCCGGTGGCATCGCGACCCCGGCTGATGCTGCGATGATGATGCAGCTCGGCGCTGACGGCGTGTTCGTCGGGTCCGGGATCTTCAAGTCCGGCAACCCCGCCCAGCGCGCGGCCGCCGTCGTGAAGGCCACCACCTTCCACGACGACCCCGACGTCATCGCCAAGGTCTCCCGCGGCCTGGGCGAAGCCATGGTCGGCATCAACGTCGACGAAATCCCCGAGCCGCACCGCCTCGCCGAGCGCGGCTGGTAAAAGCAGCTCATCGACGCCGGCCGGTCACCTCCAGAGGTGACCGGCCGGCGTCGTTGTTTAATCCAGCCCCCGGCGCTTCAGCAGCGGTTCCAGTTCTGCGTCGCGGCCGCGGAAGGCACGGAAGGATTCCAGCGGGTCCCTGCTGTTGCCGCGGGACAAGAGTTCGGACCTGAAAACGTCACCGTTGGCTCGGGTGAGGCCACCGTTTTCCTTGAACCATTCCACCGTGTCGGCGTCCAGGATCTCGCTCCAGATGTAGGAGTAGTAGCCAGCCGCATAGCCCGCGCCCGCGAAGATGTGCTGGAAATAGCCGCTGCGGTACCGCGGCGGAATCAAGGGATGCGCCACTCCGGCCTCGGCCAGGGCCTTTGCTTCGAAGGCAAGAACGTCCTCCGGCACATCCGCCTCCGAGAGGACGTGCCAGGCTACGTCGAGCAACGCCGCGCCAAGATACTCGGTGGTTGCGAAGCCTTCGCCCCACAGCGCGGAGTCCTTGAGCTTCCGGACGATCTCTGCCGGCAAAGCTTCGCCGGTCTGGTGGTGGCGGGCGTAGTTTGCCAGGACTTCCGGCCACATGATCCACATTTCATTGACCTGGGACGGGTACTCCACGAAGTCCCTTGGGACCGATGTTCCGGAGAACCGCGGATACGTGACGTCGGAGAACAGCCCGTGCAGCGCGTGCCCGAATTCGTGGAACACCGTCCGGACCTCGTCCAGGGTAAGGAATGCAGGTTCGCCGGGCGCCGGTTTGGTGATGTTGAGGTTGTTGATCACCACAGCCTGCGTGCCCAGAAGGCTGGACTGTTCCACCAGGGAGTTCATCCACGCGCCGCCCCGTTTTGTCGCCCGGGTGAAGTAGTCGCCCAGGAAGAGACCCAGGCTGCTGCCGTCTTCGTTGCGGACTTCCCAGACGCGCACGTCGGGGTGGTAACCGTCCAGGTCCGGCCTTTCGTCGAAGGTGATGCCGTAAAGGGCGGTTGCAGCATGAAAGACGCCTCTGGAAAGAACCGAATCCAAGGTGAAGTAGGGGCGGATGGCTTGCTCGTCCACCTGGTACTTTTCCTTGCGCACACGGGCCGAGTAGAAAGTCCAGTCCCACGGCTTCAGTTCATGCCCGGCCAGCTCAGTCAAGGCAGTCGCTTCCGCTTGGGCATTCCGCACGGCTGCCGGTGCCAATCGCCCCATCATGGCCTGGACCGCTTCGAACGAGGGAGCGGTTTGTTGGTCGATCACCAGTTCGGCATAGTTGGCAAAGCCCAGGAGGCGTGCCTTCTCGGCGCGCAGACGCACGGTGGGGAGGATGAGGTCGCGCACATCCAGGGAATCATCTGATGTGCCGCGGGCCAGGGATGCTTCAAAGAGCCGACGGCGGACGGTGCGGTTTTCGAGGGACGCCAGGGCGGGCTGGTTGCTGGGCTGGATGAGCGTGAGAAGGTACTTGCCCTCGTGGCCTGCTGCCGCCGCTGCCTCGGCAGCGCCGGCAATGTCTCCGGGTGGCAAACAAGCAAGGTCGGCGACGTCGTCCAGGAGCAGGGCGGCGGACTTCATGGCTTCCTTGGTCCGCTGGCCGAACCCTGTGCCCAGTCGGGAGAGCTCGGCGTTGATCTCCTTCAGCCGGTCCTGTGCTGTGGCGTTCAATTGGATGCCTGACTGGCGGAACTCCTTGAGGTATTCCTCCACCAAGCGCGCCGCTTCTGTGTCCAGTCCAGTCACGTCCACTGCCTCGAACCGTTCATGGAGGCTCCG
Organism: Paenarthrobacter sp. NPDC018779; assembly: GCF_044391085.1. Taxonomy (NCBI): domain Bacteria; kingdom Bacillati; phylum Actinomycetota; class Actinomycetes; order Micrococcales; family Micrococcaceae; genus Paenarthrobacter; species Paenarthrobacter sp. NPDC018779. Next base: position 123,189 of record NZ_JBIRZS010000001.1, read on the forward strand.
GTTGAGGTACACGGCATCCTGGTGGGCGGAGAGTTTGGGGGAGAGCTCGGTTTCGAGATCCCGGATGGCATCGGTGGCATCGGCGGACACCAATGTGAAGAAGGCGGCAGAGGCCCGGTTGAGCAGTTGGCCGGAGCGTTCCATGGCAAGGACCGTGTTTTCGAACGTTGCCGGCTCCGGATTGTCTACGATCGCGGCAATTTCCTGGAGGTGTTGGTCGAGTCCGGCTTCCACGGCCTCCGCGTAGTGTTGGATGGTGATTTCGCCAAAACGTGGCAATCCGAAGGGAAGCGGGCTCGGGCTGAGAAGGGGATTCGGGCTGGTCATGAAGTGACTCTTTCATTTGAAGTTCGTGTCCTCAAGGGTGCCGCGCCCGATTGGTGGCAGCTGCGGCCGTAGGATGACCGGTATGGGGAAAGTCACATGGACCGCTCGCGCCTCCGTCCCAAAGCTGGCGTGGCTGCTGACAGCCGGCGCCCTCCTCGCCGCGCTCAGCGGTTGCGGGGTCATCGCCGAGAATGACTCCAGGAACACGAGCAGTGCGCCGGAGCCACCCGTCACGGCCACACCGAGCCCCAGGCCAACGCCCGTCCCCACCCACGGCAAGGGGCCGGAATGCCCCACCCTTCGCTGCACCTCCGTCACGGTCACGGGCGACATGCTGGTCCACACCCAGCTCTGGCAGCAGGCACGGGCAGACGCCGCGGCCGCCGGCCAGCCCGGTTACACCTTTGTTCCACTCCTTGAAGGGCAACGGAAATATGTAGCCGCCAGCGATCTCGCCATCTGCCACCAGGAGACTCCCGTGGCCAACCCGGAAGGCCCGTTCTCGGCGTACCCGTCCTTCAACGTGCCACCCCAGATCATCGCCGCGTCCAAGGACATCGGCTACCAGGCGTGCACCACGGCCAGCAACCACACCATCGACCGCGGCACGGATGGCCTGCTCCGTACCCTGGATGCCTTTGATGCCGCCGGCCTGAAGCACACGGGTTCCTACCGAACGGAGGCGGCGTCCAAGGAAATCCTCATGCTCAAGACGCCGGCGGCAACCATTGCCGTGATTGCCGGGACGTACGGCCACAACGGCCAGATACCGGAGTACCCCTGGTTGGTGGACGAACTGGACCCAGCCGTCATGATCGCCAAAGCCACCCAGGCACGGGCCCAAGGGGCGGACATTGTCCTGGGAGTCATGCACGCGGGCGACGAGTACGCGAGTGAGCCCAATGCCCAGCAGCAGGAGGTGGCCCATGCGCTGGTGGACAGCGGACAGTTCACCATGGTCTACGGCCATCACACCCATTCGGTGCTGCCCATTGAAAACTACAAGGGCACCTGGATCGTCTACGGACTGGGCAACGGTATTACGGAATTGTCGCCGTGGTACGTGGTCAACAACGAGGGCCTGCTGGTGCGCGCCCAGTTCAGTCAGAACGACGCCGGCGCATGGAGTGTCTCGGACCTCGCCTGGGCGCCATCCGTGATTGTCCGCGATCCCTACCGCTGGTGTTCCGTGGCCAGTGACGCTCCACAGGGTGTCTGCGCCTCACCAGTGGCAGACGCGGAGACGCATCAGCGAACGCAAGCGGTGGTGGAGTCCATGGGCGCGGCAGCGGCCGGCGCCCACGAACTCCTCATCACCAAGGAGAAGTAGCCGCTACCGGGGCCGGCGTGCGGCGTGTTCGCGCGCGAGGCGGGCGTAGTCGTCGTCGGGCGTTCCCGGAACAAAACTGCCGAACTTCCGTTCCGCGGCTGTCTTGATCAGGAAGTCCGCAATCGCCGGGTTCTTCGGCAGCAGCGAGCCGTGCAGGTAGCTGGCCACCACGTTGCGGTAGCGGGCGCCCTCATGGCCGTCCTTGCTGTTGTTGCCGGCGCCTTTCGTCACGGTGCCCAACGGCTCGACGCCGGGACCCAGCGTGGTCTGTCCGCTGTGGTTCTCGTAGCCGAGGACTTCGCCGAACTCCGCGGATTTCAGGGCGACGTTGCCGATCAGCCGCTCGTTGGTTCCGTGTGTTTCGACGTCCAGGATGCCGATGCCGGGAATGACCGGGCCGGCGCTGGTTTTGAAGAACTTTCCGAACAGTTGGTACAGGCCGCAGATCACCAGCATGGGGGCGCCGTCGTCAGCCAGTCCCCGCAGGACGTCAGCCCGTGCCTGGAGGTCGTCCTGGATGACCACCTGGCCGCTGTCCTGGCCTCCGCCGCCCACAACGATGTCGATGTCCTCCGGGAAGTCATCGCCCACGTTGTACTCCAAGAGTTCCGGCGTGTAGCCGTGCCACTTGATGCGCTGCTGGAGTACCAGGGCGTTTCCCCAGTCCCCGTAGATGTTCATTTCCTTGGGGTACAGCTGCAGGACCCGCAGTGTTCCCTTGCCCGGCTGGTTTTCCAGGGATGGGCTGGTTTCCGACGTCATGAGACCACCTCAACAATGGTGATTTTGGCCAGTTCGCGGCGGATGGCGAGCATGGCGGTGTAAGTGCAGAAGATGCGCTTGGGCTTGCCGCGCGATCCGTCGATGAACGTCCGCAGCGCGGCCGTGATGTCGGTTTCGACGGCGCCGAAAGGCACCTCGTCGTACTGCAGGCGCAGGGCCATGTCGTAGGCCCGGACACCGGTGAGGACTTCCACGCCGTTCCCGCGCAAGGATTCGAACTCCACGTCCCAGAGCCAGGACATGTCCCTGCCGTCGGCGTAGTTGTCATTGATCGCGATCATGGTGGCGTACCCGCCCGCAGGGAACGACTTGAGCCCGAGGCGGAAACCGCTGGGGTTCTTCACCAACACCAGTTCCAAGGGCTGGCCGTCCACCGTGAGGCTTTCGCCACGGCCGAAGGCGGGAGCCACCTCGCCGAGGGCCTTGACAAGCTTCGGGGTGTCCACTTCGCCCGCGCCAAGGATGGCCCGGGCAAGGGACAGCGCCGCGGCGGCGTTGAAAATGTTGTACACGCCGCGAAGCTTCATCTGTGTGGTGACGGTCCCGCCGTCGAACTCAAAGTCAGCGTCGTTGGCGCCCACCCGGCGGAGTACGACGTCGGCCGCCGGGGCGGCGGGAGCGTCACCTGCGGCTGACGTCCCCGGGGACGTGGTGCCGGTGGCGGTCCGCATGTCGTCATCGTTAGGGAACGTGCTGCGGAGCGATTCGTCGAGGCCGAAATAGCGGATGGCCGGGTGGAGTACGGCGTCGGGGCTGTGGATGGCATTGGCGATGCGGGCCACGCGTGGGTCTTCGCGGTTCAGGACAACTGTATCCGTGGTCTTGAGGGCGATGTGTTCCAAGAGCCGGGCGGTCTTGTCGATTTCGCCGAAGCGGTCCAACTGGTCACGGAGGACATTGAGAAGGAGGCTGAACCGCGGCGAGACCTTGTTCACGAAGTGGACAGCATGTGCCTCGTCCAGTTCCAGAACGGCCACATCGGCGTCGAGTTTTCCGCGCCAATCGACGTCGCCCAGCAGCGACGCCGCCACGCCACGGGTGAAGTTGCTGCCCGTGCGGTTGGTGAAGACCTTCAGGCCCTGGCTTTCAAGGAGTTCCACCACCATCTTGGTGGTGGTTGTCTTGCCGTTGGTCCCACTGACCACGGCTACGCCGTGCGGCAAGGAAGCCAAGGTCCGCTGCATGAAACCGGGGTCGATTTTCTCGACCACCAGGCCCGGAAATGCTGAGCCTCCGCCGCGGAGCCGGGACAGTCCACGGACCACTTTGCCGAGGGGGACGCTGAAGGAAAACATGCTCTGTAATATATCCCAGTTGGTGCATGGAGCCCGGTCCCGAGGCGTGGTCCCGGTGTCCGGGCCACTATGATGGTCGAATGACCAATTCCCTTTCCGACGCTTCATCACGCGTGGGTGCAGGACTCCGGATCGGTGTACTGGCTCTCCAAGGCGACTTCCGCGAACACATCCATGCCGTCGAGGCCGCAGGGGCCACCGGCATCGGCGTCCGCAGGCCGGCAGAACTGGACGACATCGACGGCCTCATCATTCCGGGCGGTGAGTCCACGGCGATCGACAAACTCGCGAGGATCTTCGAGGTGGCGGACCCGTTGCGCAAGCGCATCGCCGATGGCCTGCCCGTTTACGGTTCCTGCGCAGGAATGATCCTGCTGGCCAACGAAATTGCCGACCCCGCCACGGACCTTGAGGGCAACCCGCAGCAGACCTTCGGGGGCCTGGACATCACCGTGCGCCGCAATGCCTTTGGCAGGCAGCGCGAATCGTTCGAGACGGACCTCGACTTCAAGGGGCTCGACTTCAGCGCAGGGGTGTCCGGCGTCGATCCCGTCCACGCCGTCTTCATCCGAGGACCGTGGGTGGAACGCGTGGGTCCGGACGTCGAAGTACTGGCCCAAGTGGACCCCGACCATGCAAGCCACACAGCTACTTTGCATGGATTGGCTAGAATTGTTGCAGTGCGCTCCGGCCACCTGTTGGCAACCTCCTTCCATCCGGAAGTGACGGGCGAGAAGCGCGTGCATGAACTCTTTATTCGAATGATCAGAGGAGAAGCGTAAAGCATGTCAGGCCACTCCAAATGGGCGACCACCAAGCACAAGAAAGCCGTCATTGACGCACGGCGTGCAAAGTCGTTCGCCAAGCTGATCAAAAACATCGAAGTTGCTGCCCGCATGGGTGGACCGGACCTCGCCGGCAACCCCGGCCTGGAACTTGCCGTTACCAAGGCGAAGAAGACCTCCGTCCCCAACGACAACATCGACCGCGCCATCAAGCGCGGTGCCGGCCTCACCGGTGAAGTGGTTGACTACACCGAGATCATGTACGAGGCACGCGGACCGCAGGGTTCTGCCGTGCTCATCGAATGTCTGACCGACAACAAGAACCGCGCTGCTTCCGAGGTCCGGCTCGCGATCTCCCGCAACGGCGGCACCATTGCCGACCCCGGATCCGTCAGCTACCTCTTCACCCGCAAGGGCGTGGTGGTCCTGCCGAAGAACGGCCTCAGCGAAGACGACATCCTCATGGCCGTCCTCGAAGCAGGCGCCGAAGAGGTCAAGGACAGCGGCGAGAACTGGGAAATCCACTCCGAGCCCTCGGACCTCCAGGCCATCCGTGATGCCTTGAAGGACGCCGGGATCGATTACGACTCGGACGAAGCCGAGTTTGTCCCGTCCATGCAGGTGGACCTGGACATCGACGGCGCCAAGAAGTTCATGAAGCTGGTTGACGCGCTCGAAGACCTGGACGATGTCCAGAACGTCTACAGCAATGCCGACTTCAGCGAGGAAGTGCAGGCAGCCCTCGACGCCGACTAGGCCGGGGCAACGCAACACATCCACCACTGACAGGAAGGCCCGGACTTGACTCTTCGCGTATTGGGAGTCGATCCGGGCCTTACCCGTTGCGGAATCGGCGTGGTGGACATCGAGCGGAACCGACGGGCAACCATGGTGGCCGTGGGCGTTGTAGGAACCTCCGCCGAACTGACGCTCGACCGGCGTTTGCTGGTGATCGCCCAGGCTATCGATGAGTGGCTGGACCTGCATGAACCCGATGTGGTGGCCGTGGAGCGGGTGTTCTCACAGATGAACGTCAGCACGGTCATGGGCGTGGCGCAGGCGTCCGGCGTGGTCATTGCTGCCGCAGCCAGGCGGGACATTCCGGTGGCCCTGCATACGCCGTCGGAAGTGAAAGCAGCCGTCACCGGCAGTGGCAGCGCCAACAAAGAAGCCGTGACGAAGCTGGTCACCAAGATCCTTCGCTTGGATGCCCCACCCAAGCCCGCCGACGCGGCCGATGCTTTGGCCCTTGCGCTGACCCATGCCTGGCGCGCAGGTGGCGCCACGGGAACTGCTTCTGCCAAGGGCCAGTCTTCCTTGACTCCTGCACAGCGGGCGTGGGCGGAAGCCGAAGCCAAGGCGCGGCGTGGTCGGTGAAAGCCGGCGGCGCTTGCTAGGCTATTCGTAGATATGTTCGGATAATTACAGGAGCCGGGTCTTGATCAGTTTTCTTCGTGGAACGGTTGCCCACGTTGGCTTGTCCACCGCAGTGATCGACCTCAACGGTGCCGGCATGAGCGTCTACGCCACGCCCCAGACGTTGAGCCACCTCAGGGTGGGCGATGAAGCCAAGCTCTTCACGTCCATGATCGTCAGGGAGGACTCCCTGACCCTGTTCGGATTCGCTGACGAAAACGAACGTGAGGTTTTCGATGTCCTCCTGGGCGTCAGCGGCATCGGTCCCCGGCTGGCGCTGGCTGTGCTGGCCGTCCACGAGCCCGAAGCCATTCGGGTAGCCGCCCACACCGGTGACACCAAGGCCTTCACCAAGGTGCCGGGCATCGGTCCCAAGGTTGCCGGCCGCCTGGTCCTGGAGTTGGCTGGGAAGCTCGTCCCGCACGGAACGGGAACGTCAAGCACCCCCGCCGTGCAGGTGAGTGCCGAATGGAAGCCCCAGGTGGTTGCTGCCATGACCAGCCTGGGATGGTCCGAGAAGGACGCCACGGGAAGCATCGACAAGGCCATGGCCGATTCGCCCGAATTGGTGGACTCCGGCAACGTTGCCCAGATCCTCCGGGCCACGCTGCGTTGGCTGGGGCAGGACGGTGCCCGCGCCGGCAACCGCGTAGGCAGCCGTGGCTGAGCAATCCCTCGTAGCCGGGGGAGAGGAGCCGGAGGAGCGGGTCATTGAAGCCGCGCTCCGGCCCAAGAACCTGCACGATTTCGTGGGCCAGCACCGGGTCCGCAAGCAGTTGTCGCTGGTGCTGGAAGCCTCCCGCATGCGTGGCAGGAGCGCGGACCACGTGCTGCTCTCCGGCCCTCCGGGCCTCGGCAAAACCACCTTGGCCATGATCATTGCCGCGGAAATGAACGCGCCCCTTCGCATCAGCAGCGGCCCGGCCATCCAGCACGCCGGTGACCTTGCGGCCATCCTCTCCTCGCTGTCCGCGGGAGAAGTGTTGTTCCTCGACGAAATCCACCGCATGTCCCGGCCTGCCGAGGAGATGCTTTATATGGCCATGGAAGACTTCCGTGTGGACATCGTGGTGGGCAAGGGAGCGGGGGCCACTGCCATCCCCTTGGAACTGCCGCCTTTCACCCTGGTGGGTGCCACTACCCGTGCGGGCCTGCTGCCCGGTCCGCTCCGCGACCGCTTTGGCTTTACCGGACACCTGGAGTTCTACTCGGTGCCCGAGCTTGAGCTGGTCCTGAGACGTTCGGCCGGCTTGCTGGATTTGAAGGTCAATTCTGCCGGGTTCACCGAGATTGCCGGGCGGTCCCGCGGAACGCCCCGTATTGCCAACCGCCTGCTCCGGCGTGTCCGGGACTGGGCGCTGGTACACGGTATTGAGCAGATCGACGCCCGCTCGGCCGCGGCGGCCTTGGACATGTACGAGGTAGACGCTCGGGGCCTGGACCGGTTGGACCGTGCAGTCCTGGAAGCCCTGATCACCAAATTCAACGGTGGTCCCGTGGGGTTGTCCACGCTGGCCATCGCCGTCGGGGAAGAGCCTGAGACGGTGGAAACTGTTGCCGAGCCGTACCTGGTCAGGGAAGGGCTGATGGGCCGTACGCCGCGTGGCCGCATCGCCATGGCAGCGGCCTGGACGCACTTGGGATACGCAGTGCCTGCCGGGGTGTTCGGCCAGGAACAGCTTGCACTGTTTGACGAGGACGAAAACAACGCTGAGAGCGTAGACACCCTCGGTTAACACGCCCCGTTCAGAATTTCCCTCTAGACTGGTATGACGCTCGGCACAGGACGTTGCCGTGAACAAAACGTAAGTACAGAACGGAACTTCCCTGTGGATCCAATGACCATATTGCTGTTCGTCATGCTTGGCCTCTTTGTCTTCATGATGTTCCGCCGCAACAAGAAGACCCAGCAGCAGCAGGCTGAGATGCAGTCGAAGTTTGCGCCGGGTGTTGACGTCATGACCAGCTTTGGCCTGTTTGGCCGCATCGTGTCCATTGACGAGGCCGAGAACAAGGTTGTCATCGAGCTTTCCCCGGGCAACGAGGCCACGGTCCACCGCCAGGCTGTCACCAAGGTGGTGGAGAAGCCCGAAGAGGAAGCTCCGGTTGTGCCGGACGACGCTTCTTCCCTCACTGTCGCCGAGACTGACGGCCCGGCCGCAACTGAGACGCCCGAGGAAACCATCGCGCGCCTCAACAAAGAGGACAAGAAGGACAACTAGCACTGTCAGTCGCGGTAACACCGCGCACGTTTACTTCTAAGGCAGCGGAAAGCCGCCGGCGGACGCTTACCCGCGTCGGCCGGCGGCTGTCCGGCGATAACAGGAAGATCGATTAATGGCACGGACCGGCCCCAAAAACTCAGCCCGCAGGGTGCTGACCTGGCTTGGAGCAATTTTCGTTGTATTGACCGCCGTCCTCGGTGGCGGGGTCCTGACTGGCCACGCCAGCTGGGCTCCCAAACTCGCCTTGGACCTTGAGGGTGGAACCCAGATGATCCTGGCGCCCAAGGTGGAGGGTGCCAGCGATATCAATGAGGAGCAACTCAACCAGGCTGTCGCGATCATCCGCCAGCGCGTTGATGGCTCCGGTGTTGCCGAGGCGGAAATCAGCACGCAGTCAGGCCGCAATGTGGTGGTCAGCCTGCCAGGTACGCCGTCCAAGGAAACCCGCGACCTCATCCAGGCCTCGGCGGACATGAACTTCCGCCCCGTCATCACCTACGGCGATCCTGCTGCGGTCCCCGCCGAATCCCGTACTCCGGACGACCAGCTGAACAAGCCCACCGCTGAGCCCACCAACGCCAGCGATCCGAACTGGATCACCCCCGAAGTCCAGAAGGAATTCGAGGCGCTGGACTGCGTCAATCCTTCAACGGAGAAGCGCGACCGCTCAGATCCCGCGAAGCCGCTGGTGACGTGCGAGGCTGCAACGGACAAGACGCCGGCCATCAAGTACATCCTGGGGCCGGTGGAGGTCAAGGGCCAGGACATCGCCGATTCCACGTTCTCCCAGGTCCAGGGTGCACAGGGAACGGTGACCAACTCCTGGGGCGTGAACATCGTCTTCAACGGTGACGCCACGGAGAAGTTCAAGCAGGTTACCGAACGCCTCAACCAGTACTACGTTGCCGCGCAGGCCCAAGGCAGTGACGACCCCAAGGCACAGTTCGCCATTGTCCTGGACGACAAAGTCATCTCCGCTCCCCGTGCCCTGGCCGTCATCACCGATGGCCGTCCGCAGATCACCGGAAACTTCACCCAGGCCACAGCCAAGGCCCTCTCCGACCAGCTCCGTTACGGTGCCCTGCCCATCAGCTTCGAGATCCAGTCACAGGAACAGATCTCAGCCACCCTCGGTGGTGACCAGCTTCGCCTGGGCCTGCTGGCTGGCCTGATTGGCCTTGCCCTGGTTGTTGTCTACTCGCTGTTCCAGTACCGCGCCCTCGGCCTGGTGACCGTGGCATCGCTGGTCGTGGCAGGTGCGCTGACCTACCTGGCCATCGCCATCCTGGGCTGGACCGAGAACTACCGTCTCTCCCTGGCCGGCGTGGCCGGTCTGATCGTGGCCATCGGCCAGACGGCTGACTCCTTCATCGTCTACTTCGAACGAATCCGCGACGAGCTCCGTGAAGGCCGCGGCCTGGTCTCCGCCGTCGAGAACGGTTGGAAGCGCGCCAAGCGCACCGTCCTGGCATCAAAGGCCGTCAACCTCCTTGCCGCCTTGGTCCTCTACTTCGTGGCCGTCGGCAACGTCCGTGGCTTCGCCTTTACCTTGGGCCTCACGGCCGTGGCCGACCTCATTGTGGTCTTCATGTTCACCCACCCCACGCTGCAGGCCTTGGCGCGTACCAAGTTCTTCGGGGAAGGGCACCGCTTCTCGGGCCTGTCTCCTGACCGCCTGGGCGCAGTACCCCTGTACCGTGGCGCAGGCCGTCTCCGGACGCCTGCCGACAAGCCGGCCAACGTCCGCGCCCGGAATGCGGGTGCCGCAGCCGAAGCTGAACGCCGTATGACCATCGCCGAACGGCGCCTTGCCGAAAAGGGCCAGCTCACCGGCACCTCGAACGGCACCAAGGAGGAGAAGTAATGAAGACGAGCTTCGCGACCTTCGGCTATGAGCTCTATACCGGCAAACGTTCGTACAACTTTGTCGATTCCAAGAAGATCTGGTTCGCCATCGCGGCTGTCGCAGTGGTCCTTTCGATCCTGATTCCCGTCCTCAAGGGCGGCTTCAACCTCGGCATCGAGTTCCGCGGTGGTTCGGAGTTCACGGTATCCAATGTGAAGACCACCGACGCCGCACTGGGTGAGAAGGCCGTCCACGACGTCGTCGCGGGCGCCGTCCCGCGCGTGGCGAATGTCGCCGGCAACACCATGCGCATCCAGACGGACCAGTTGACTGACGACGAAACCAACCGCATCAAGGATGGCCTCACCAGCGCCTACGGCGTGACCGAGAACGAGGTCACCTCCAACTTCGTTGGTCCCACCTGGGGCCAGGACGTCACCCGGCAGGCACTGATCGGCCTGGTGGTCTTCGTGGGACTTGCTGCCGTCCTCATGGCCCTGTACTTCAGGACCTGGAAGATGTCCCTGTCCGCGCTGGTGGGCATGCTCGTCACCATGTTCACCACAGCGGGCGTGTACGCCCTGAGCGATTTCGAAGTGACGCCGTCGGCCATCATCGGCTTCCTGACCGTCCTTAGCTACTCGCTGTATGACACGGTGGTGGTCTTCGACAAGATCCGCGAGAACACCTCGGACATTGCGACGTCTTCCCGCCGGACTTTCGCCGAAGAGGTCAACCTCGCCGTCAACCAAACCCTGGTACGTTCCATCAACACCATGATGGTGGCCGTTCTGCCGGTTGCTGCGATCCTGTTCATCGGTGCCGGGCTTCTCGGCGCGGGTACCCTGCGGGACCTTTCGTTGGCCCTGTTCGTGGGCATCCTGATCGGAACCGCCGCCACGATCTTTATTGCTGCGCCGCTGTATGCCTGGCTGCGCCAAGGCGAGCCGGAACTCGTCAAGCAAGCCAAGAAGGTCTCCCACCGGCGGACCGAGGCCGCTGTTCCCAGCGCCTAGGAACTGTTTCACCGGAAGAGCCGGGCACCTGCCCTTCAGTGCAGGTGCCCGGCTCTTTGACTTGCCGGTCCATCCGTCATGTGCTGCCGGGTTGCGGAAGCATTCGCTTCCGGGAATAGACTGGGAGAATTAAATCGGTCGTGAGGGGTACTTCTGTGGAAGAACGTGCGACGTCGGCACCACCGGCGGGCGGGGAAGACGGTCACAGCGGGGTGGCTGTTCCAGCAACAAGCGTGGCTGGACGGACTGCTGCTGTCCCGGTTGATGCCCCCGGGCCACGCCCAACCTTCCCTGGACGACGCGAACGCACACGCTCCCGCCTGGCCCGCCTGACCGGCAGGGGAGTGGCGCCATACTCGCCCATCCTGGAGCCGTTGCTGCGGACTGTCCGGGCCAACAACCCCAAAGAGGACTTCGACCTCATCCAGCGCGCTTTTGCCGTCGCGGAGCGCAGCCACCAGGGGCAAAAGCGCAAGAGCGGCGATCCGTACATCACCCATCCCGTGGCCGTCGCCACCATCCTGGCGGAGCTCGGCATGACCGGGACCACGCTGGCGGCAGCCCTGCTGCACGACACCGTGGAGGACACCCCGTACACCCTCGCCGACCTGACGCGGGACTTCGGACCGGAAGTGGCCATGCTGGTGGATGGCGTCACCAAGCTGGACAAGGTCAGCTTCGGCGAGGCGGCCCAGTCCGAGACGGTCCGAAAGATGGTCGTGGCCATGGCCAAGGACATCCGTGTCCTGATGATCAAACTGGCGGACAGGCTCCACAACGCCCGGACCTGGCGGTTTGTATCCGCTGAATCTTCCTCCCGCAAGGCCCGCGAGACCCTTGAGATCTTCGCTCCGCTGGCCCACCGCCTGGGCATGAACACCATCAAATGGGAACTTGAGGACTTGTCCTTCGCAGCCCTGTACCCCAAGGTGTACGAGGAAATCGTGCGGATGGTGGGGGACCGGACGCCGGAGCGTGAGAAGAGCCTCAGCGTCATCCGCAACCAGATTGCCGATGACCTCCGCACCGCGCGGATCAAGGCGACCATCACCGGTCGCCCCAAGCACTACTACTCCATCTACCAGAAGATGATCGTCCGGGATAAGGACTTCGACGACATCAACGACCTCATGGGCGTCCGCGTCCTGGTGGACTCCGTCCGGGACTGTTACGCAGCCCTGGGCACCCTGCACTCGCGTTGGAACCCGCTCCCGGGACGGTTCAAGGACTACATCGCGATGCCCAAGTTCAACATGTACCAGTCACTGCATACCACCGTGATCGGTCCTGGCGGCAAGCCCGTCGAGATCCAGATCCGGACCCACGAGATGCACCGTCGGGCGGAATACGGTGTGGCAGCGCACTGGAAGTACAAAGACCAGCCCAACCGCACGGCTGTTGGTCCGGGAAGTCCGCGTGACGGAGACATGGGTTGGCTGCGGTCACTGGTTGACTGGCAGCAGGAAACCTCCGATCCCGGCGAATTCCTCGATTCCCTGCGTTACGAGATCAACGCCCGGGAAGTGTTCGTGTTCACGCCCAAGGGCGAGGTCATGGCTCTCCCCGCGGGATCCACGCCCGTTGACTTCGCCTATGCCGTCCACACCGAAGTGGGCCACCGCACCATCGGCGCCCGGGTCAACGGCAAGCTGGTACCCCTCAACAGCGAACTGAACCATGGCGACTGGGTGGAGATCTTCACCTCCAAGGCGGAGGGTGCCGGCCCCAGCCAGGACTGGCAGCATTTCGTCAAGTCGGCGCGTGCCCGCAACAAGATCCGCCAGTGGTTCAGCAAGGAACGCCGCGAAGAAGCCATTGACCGCGGCAAGGACATGCTGACGCGGGCCATGCGCAAGCAAAACCTGCCCTTGCAGCGCCTCATGACCCATGACGCGTTGTCATCCGTGGCCGAGGACTTCCATTACGTGGATATTTCCGGCCTGTACGCGGGTGTGGGAGACGGCCACACGTCTGCGCAGTCGGTCATGGAAAAGCTCATGGAGCAGTTGGGTGGCCATGAGACGCCTGATGAGGACCTTGACGAGGTCAGCATTCCGACCCAGGTTGCCAAATCCAAGTTCTCCGATTCCGGCGTCATTGTGCGTGGCGTGGGCGACGTGTGGGTCAAGCTCGCCCGGTGCTGTACGCCCGTCCCGCCGGATCCCATCCTGGGCTTCGTGACCCGTGGTTCGGGAGTCTCGGTTCACAGGACCGACTGTACGAACGTTGCAGGCCTCCGGGACCAGCCGGACCGGATCGTGGAAGTGGAATGGGCTCCGACGCAGTCGAGTGTCTTCCTGGTGGAGATCCAGGTTGAGGCTTTGGACCGCAAGTCCCTGCTCTCCGACGTCACCAGGGTTCTTTCGGACAACCACGTGAACATCCTTGCAGCATCGGTCCACACGTCCAGCGACAGGGTGGCCATTTCCAAGTTTGCCTTCGAGATGGGTGACCCGAAGTATCTGCACCACGTCCTGAGCGCCGTACGCCGCATCGACGGAGTCTTTGACGTCTACCGGACCACGGGCAACCGCCGCCGAAGCTAGCCATCCTGTAACCGGGCCAAGGTGGCGAGGGCGCGCTTCTTATGCGGTACCCGCGGGGCAGCCTGCACGGCCAGGGTCACCAGGCGGAGCCGGACTCCGAGGTCCGGCTTTTCCAGGAGCGAAGACAACGCCGGGAGGGCATGCTCGGCTTCGACGTGCAAGGCGATGTCCGCTGCGGTCCGCAAAGGGCTGCTGACGAGCAACCCGCCAAGGCTGACGACATCAAACTGGCCGAGCCGGACCTCGTGCAGGCTGCAGCCCCGGGCACCACGGATGCTGGAGATGCGGTGCTTCGCATCAACCAGAAGCGTCAGGCTCCTGGGTGGCCTGGCACAACCGTAGATCCATGCCGCCGTCAGCCTGCCGGCCACCACTTTGGTCCGGATGCGCTCCGGAACGGTCAGCGCGGCAGCCCGGGCCCTGAGCCGCGGGGTGACCGCGGAACCAGGCGCTGCGTAGCTCTTTCCGTACAGGGGCGACAGGATGCCATCCGATGCCATGCTTTGGAGTTCGGGCCAGGTGAAGATGCGTGGCGCTGAGTAGAGCTCATGCAGCACGGGTTCTTGCAGATGCGAGGTGGTGACAGCGGAGACCATCCATCGATCATTTCCCGAACCCCGAAAACGAGCACAGGCCCCGTCCCGGCTATGTGGATAACCGGGGCGGGGCCTGCCATCGTGGGATAACTCCTACGCGAGGTCGCTAGCGGAGCGCTGGATCTGGTCCAGCCAGGCCTGGCGGGCTTCGAGGGCTTCGCGGGCAGCCTTGATGCGGCGCTGGTCGCCTGCCGTCTCTGCCTTCTTCAGGTCATCCTTGAGGCTGGCGATGGCCGACTCAAGCTGCGAGAGCGCGCTGTTGGTGCGGGCCTTGGTCTCCGGGTTGCTCCGGCGCCACTTCTCTTCTTCGGCTTCCCGGACAGCGTCCTCAACCTTGCGAAGGCCCGCCTCGATGCGTCCCATGTCCGCGCGCGGCACCTTTCCGGCGTCCTCCCACCGGTCACGGATGGACTGGAGGGCCTTCTTGGCAGCGTTCAGGTCATTGATGGGGAGGAGGGCCTGGGCTTCGGCCACCAGCTCTTCCTTGACGGCCAGGTTGGCGGTGTATTCCTGGTCGATCTGGTCGTTGGCCGCCTGCCGGTTGCTGAAGAAGACGTCCTGCGCAGCACGGAACCGGGCCCAGAGGGCGTCGTCGTCCTTGCGGCTGGCGCGGGGAGTGGCCTTCCACTGGTCCATGAGCCGGCGGTATTCGCCTGCGGCATAGCCCCAGTCCGTTGACGAGGAGAGTGCCTCGGCCTCGGTGATCAGTGCTTCCTTGGCTGCCTTCGCTGCGGAGTTGTTGCTGTCCAGCTGCGAGAAGTACGCGCGGCGGTGGCGGTCGAAGACCGTGCGAGCGGATCGGAACCGCTTCCACAGTGCGTCCTCGTTGCTGCGTCCCAAGCGGACGCCGCTCTTCTGCGCCGCCTTCCAGGTCTCGAAGAGCTCGTTCATGCGGGCGCTCGAGGTCTTCCACTGGATCTGCGCGGGGTCCTGTCCGGCGATGGACTCGGCTTCGGCGACGATCGCTTCGCGGGCAGCGAGTTCGTTGGCCCGGACGGCGTCGTGCGCTGCCTTCTCCGACTTTTCCAGCTCCACGATCTGGGTGGAGAGCGAGTCCAGGCGCGCCTCGGCGGAGCGGATATCGCCCACCATGTTCCGTTCGGCCAATTGTTCCCGCAGGTGGGCAACGGTCTTCTGCATGTCCGTGGCCGGTGCCTTGGATTCCACGCGGTGCTCCAACAGCACCACCTGGGCAATCACGTCGTCGAACTTCCGGGCGAAGTACCCCAGGGCCTCATCAGGGCTGACGCCGGGGTATTGGCCCACGGCGAGTTCTTCACCGTCCAAGGTAAGGAACACATGGCCGTCGCCCTCGGCGCGGCCCCACTTGGCGGCTTCCGCGAGGGACGCTGCGGACACTGCCGGAGCGGCAGGTACGACGGCGGCCGGAGCCTTGGGACGCGCTGCGAAAGCAGCGGGGGAGGGAGCCGGGCGGGGCGCAGCAGGCTTGGCTTCCGGCGTCGTGGTTTCGACGCCAGGCGTCTCTTCCTGGCCGCTGCCTTCGGTCGCCTCGACGGCTTCCTGGTTGGTCACTGCTGCTGTTTCGTCGGATTTCTGACTGTCTGTCACCGCTAAAAGTCTTTCGCTTGGAGGGACTGCTAAAGGTCATGCACCCCAGGCCGGGGCCGGGAGTCGGTTACTTCAGTGAAAAAGAGTCTATCGTGACAGGTGCCACAGGGGCGCCGTCGTTGTTGGCGGCACCTGCCTTAAGCCCGGCCGCCGCGATCTTGGTGACCACATCCAGGCCACTGGTCACTTTCCCCACAACGGTGTAGCCGCCGGCAGAGTCCGAGGGGATCAGGGTGTCCTTGTAGACGATGAAGAACTGGTGGCCGTTTCCGTAGGCGTTGTTGCCGCTGCGGGCTACGGCGATGGTTCCCGCGGGGTACTTGTTGTCGGCCGGCGTGTTCTCCAGCGGACCCCACCGGTAGTTCGGGTCGTCGGAACCGTCCTCGGCCTTGGCGCCGCACTGCAGCAGGCCGAAGGTATCGGAGGTTGTCAGCCGGTGGCAGAAAGCGCCGGCGTAATAGCCGGAATCGCTGAGCGACTTGAGGACGGCGGCAGCCTGTGGGGCGGTGGTTCCATCGATCTGGACTCCCACCACGCCGCTGTTCAGGGTGAGTTCTCCCGTGAAGGTCTTCCCCGCGGCTGTGTCCGCACTGGGAACGTCCGCGCTGTTGGTGGCTGCGGGCGAGGCGGACGGTGAGCTGAGCCCTGCCTGGGCCGCTGCATACTCCTCCTCGGTGGGATTGGAGCTGAACACCGTCAACTGGAGGACCACGGCCAGGACCAAGGCCACGACGGCCGCGGTGACGGCAAGGACGTTGTCCCGCTTGCGCCGCTTGCCCTGTTCCTGCCGCAGGGCACGCTTGGCTTCCATTTGCCGGATGCGTCGTCTGGCCTCGCGTTCATCGCGCGACTTCGTTGCCAAGAGTCCTCCTGTTAATGTCCGTGTACCAGGGCGGCCGAAGGGATCCGGGCATGCTGCATTAGAAGTGCACGCGAGGAAAGCATAAACTGGCTGCCGCACATAGTTTATGCATGACCGTCTGGACTCCTGCCCAATAAACGCTGATTGGATGTTTATTGTCGCCGCATTGAATTTCGGGTCCGCTTTCTTCGAGGAGACATTTCCACCATGGCACGTACCGCCTCCCTGTCCGGATTCCCCGAGTGGCTTCCCCAGGAGCGGTTGGTGGAACTCCATGTCCTGGATACCCTCCGCAAGACCTTCGAACTGCACGGCTTCTCATCGATTGAGACCCGCGCGGTGGAGACGGTTGGCCAACTTCTGCGCAAGGGTGAAATCGACAAGGAAGTCTATGGATTGAGCCGGCTCCAGGATGACGAAGGTGAACCTGCGAAAGCTGATCGCTCGGACCCGAACGCACTTGCCCTGCACTTCGACCTGACGGTGCCGTTCGCCCGGTACGTCGTGGAGAACGCCGGCTACCTTGCCTTCCCCTTCCGCCGCTACCAGATCCAAAAGGTGTGGCGCGGAGAACGCCCGCAGGAGGGCCGTGCCCGGGAGTTCACGCAGGCTGATATTGACGTTGTGGGCGATGGTGAGCTGCCGTTCCGCTACGACGTGGAAATCGCCTTGGTCATTGCCGAAGCCCTGAGCGCCCTTCCCATTCCGGAGTTCCGGCTCCGCGTGAACAACCGCAAGCTGGCGGAAGGCTTCTACCGCGGCATCGGCCTCACGGACACTACAGGGGTGCTGCGCAGCATCGACAAGCTCGAGAAGATCGGTGCGGACAAGGTGGCGGAGCTGCTCAAGAGCGAGCTCGGGGCCACGGACGAGCAGGCCGGCCTGGCCTTGCAGCTTGCCACGATCCGCACCGACGACACGTCCTTCGTGGCCCAGGTCAAGGCTCTCGGCGTCAAGGACGACCTTCTTGACGAGGGCCTGAGCGAGCTCGAGCAGGTCATTGAGGCAGCAGTGCTGCGCGCCCCCGGCAAGGTGCTGGCAGACCTCAGCATTGCCCGCGGCCTGGACTATTACACCGGTACGGTGGTGGAGACCGTCCTGGTGGGCCATGAGCAGCTGGGTTCCATTTGCTCGGGTGGCCGTTACGACGCCCTGGCCAGCAAGGGCAACCGCAAGTTCCCCGGCGTTGGCCTCTCCATTGGCGTGACCCGCCTGGTCTCGCGGATCCTGAGCCAGGAGTTCGCCACGGCCTCCCGTTCCGTGCCGACTGCGGTCCTGGTTGCCTTGAACCACGATGACAGCTGGTCCGCAGCCCAGGACGTAGCTGCGCAACTGCGCAGCCGTGGCATCGCCACGGAAGTCGCTGCGAAGGCCGAAAAGTTCGGCAAGCAGATCAAGTTTGCCGACCGCCGAGGCATTCCGTTCGTGTGGTTCACCGATGAGGATGGCAAGCACCAGGTCAAGGACATCCGTTCGGGCGAGCAAGTGGATGCGGATCCGGCCACCTGGACTCCGTCGGACGAGGACCTGTACGTCCGGGTCACCACCGCCTGACTTCCCCCGTAGCGGGGGCCGCGGCCGGGGCGGGTAAACTCGGACGGGATCGTCCTTGCGGACATCCCTAAAAATTCATGCTGAAAGGAATGCTGTGCTGCGCACACATGACCTCGGATCACTCCGTTCCGAGCACATTGGACAAACCGTTACCCTGGCCGGCTGGGTAGGCCGCCGCCGCGATCACGGTGGCGTGGCATTCGTTGACCTGCGTGATGCCTCCGGTGTCGCCCAGGTGGTTGTCCGCGAGGAAGAGGTCTTCCACGGCCTGCGCAACGAATACGTCCTGCAGGTGACCGGTACCGTCAACAAGCGTCCCGAAGGCAACGAGAACCCCGCCCTGGCCACCGGCGACATTGAGGTCATCGCGGACAAAGTGGTGATTCTCAACACTTCCGATCCCTTGCCGTTCCAGATTGACGAGCACGTGGAAGTTGGCGAGGAGGCACGCCTCAAGCACCGCTACCTGGACCTCCGCCGGCCGGGCCCGGCCCGCAACATCCGCCTCCGTTCCGAGGCCAACCGCGTAGCCCGTGAATTGCTGCACCAGCGTGGATACGTCGAGATCGAAACTCCCACGCTGACGCGTTCGACGCCGGAAGGCGCCCGCGACTTCGTGGTTCCGGCGCGTCTGGCCCCGGGTTCCTGGTACGCCCTGCCGCAGTCGCCGCAGCTTTTCAAGCAGCTTCTCCAGGTGGGCGGCTTCGAGAAGTACTACCAGATCGCCCGCTGCTACCGTGATGAGGACTTCCGCGCGGACCGCCAGCCCGAGTTCACCCAGCTGGACATCGAGGCCAGCTTCGTGGACCAGGACGACATCATCGACTTGGGCGAAGGCATCGTCAAGGCCCTGTGGCAGCTGATCGACGTCGAAGTCCCCACGCCGATCCGCCGTATGACCTACCTCGACGCCATGGCCCGGTACGGTTCGGACAAGCCGGACCTGCGCTTCGGCCTTGAGCTGACCGAGCTGACGGAATTCTTCAAGGACACCAACTTCGGTGTGTTCAAGGCTCCCTACGTGGGCGCCGTGGTCATGCCCGGTGGAGCGTCCCAGGCCCGCCGCGCCCTGGATGCCTGGCAGGAATGGGCCAAGCAGCGCGGTGCCAAGGGTCTGGCTTACGTCCTTTACAAGGAAGACGGCGAGCTGGCCGGTCCCGTGGCCAAGAACCTCACCGAGCAGGAACGCGCCGGCCTGGCGGATGCCGTGGGCGCCAAGCCGGGGGACTGCATTTTCTTCGCCGCGGGCGAGAAGTCCGCTTCGCGTGCACTGCTCGGCGCGGCCCGCGTGGAGATCGGCCACCGTACCGGCCTCATCGACCCGAACGACTGGGCCTTTGTCTGGATTGTCGACGCCCCCATGTTCGAGCCTGCTGCCGCCGCTGTGGCGTCCGGGGATGTTGCGGTTGGCGCCGGCCAGTGGACAGCCGTGCACCACGCCTTCACCTCGCCCAAGCCTGAGTTCCTGGACACCTTCGACCAGGATCCGGAATCGGCGTTGTCCTACGCCTATGACATTGTGTGCAACGGCAACGAGATCGGTGGCGGTTCCATCCGTATCCACCAGGCCGATGTCCAGGAGCGCGTGTTCAAGCTGATGGGCCTGGACAAGGAAGATGCCGAGACCAAGTTCGGCTTCCTGCTCGAGGGCTTCAAGTACGGCGCCCCTCCCCACGGCGGCATCGCCCTCGGCTGGGACCGCGTGGTGGCCCTGCTGGCCGGCGTCGAGTCGATCCGCGACGTCATCGCCTTCCCCAAGACCGGCAACGGCTTTGACCCGCTGACCGCAGCGCCTGCTCCGATCACGGCGCAGCAGCGCAAGGAAGCCGGAGTGGACTTCAAGCCGGAGGCCAAGCCCGCCGCAAAGCCGGAGACCAAGTCCGAGTAAAGTTCCCCTTCGAAGGCTCCCCGTCCGCGGGGAGCCTTTGCCGTTCCCGCCGTCAGTGAAAGGTGGCCCCCTTCATGCTGGACCAATCTTCGATCGAAGCCCTCATGGACGAGGCCTGGCCGTCCTTGGACCGGGAAGAATCTGGTGCTTGGTTGCTGAGGGCGTCTCAGGGCGTGACGCAGCGGGCCAATTCAGTGTGGCCACGCGGATTGTCCGCTGGCGCGGACGGCGCGGCGCTGGCCGCAGCCGTCCGTGATGCCTCCGAGTGGTACCGTCGCCGCCGCCTCCCGCTGATTTTCCAGGTTTTCGACGACGCCCGCAGCGCCGGCCTCAATGACCTCCTGGACGGTTTGCGCTTCACCCGGCAGTCCGCCACGCAGATCATGGTGCGCGGCACGTCAGGCCTGCCGTCGTCCGGCGACGGCCGCGTGGAGATGTCGCGTGGCCCGTCGGAGGAATGGCTGCGGCTGTGGTGGTCGGTGGACGGCCGCGGCGGTGAGCCTGAACTGGAGGTTGCACGCAGGATCCTGACCGGCTGTCCTTCCGTCTACGCCTTGGTAAGGGACGACGGCGGCCAGCCCGCCGCCGTCGGGCGTCTCGCTGTGGCGGGTGGCTGGGGCGGCATCTATGGCATGGCAACGTCCGAAGCGCACCGCAGGCGAGGCTACGCAACCCTGGTGCTGGACGCCCTGCTGGGCCAGGGGGCGAAGGAGGACCTCAAGGGATTCTGGCTGCTGGTCACGGCGGCAAACCACGGTGCCCGGAGCCTGTACCGGCGGGCCGGCTTCACGGACTATGGCAGCTATTTCTACCGGCAGGCGCCGTTGCGGCGTGCACCCTCGGGCTGCTAGGGCCGTCCAGGACCATCGGTGACGGTGATCCGGATGGAGCAGGCGTCGGACGCGGCTTTGCGCAGGATGGCAGTCTTGGGCTCCTGCACATCAAGGAAAGCCAAGCGGGTCCGTTGAGCCCAGGCCTGCACGGCGGAGGCATTGAGTACCTGCTCCACCAGGGCGCGGTCCCCTCCCGGGACGATGTATTCGATGAGGTGTGAAGCAAAGATCCGGGCCACATGTTCGGCTGCGGTCTCCACCAAAGCGTCCGCCTGGTTGGATCGCCGCCTGGCAAACCTTTGCTGTGACTGTCCGCCTGCAGAGGTGCGGGACTGGACATAGCGGTTGCCGCTCTTCGACGCGAGGATCCTGCCGCCGCTGGCTGCGGCAATGGCGAAGCCGCCACGTCGGACCAGGACAAGGCCAAGGCCGCGTTCCTGGGCAGCCAGGGAGGCCAGGCGCTCCAGTTCAGTGGCGCCGCGCCCCGGCCGCCCGTCGATGGGCCATGGCGGCCTGAGCGCAGCGGTGGTGCCGTCGGCGGCCCGCAGGACCAGGCCGTCGCCGTCGAAATCCTCGGCCACGGACCCGTGGCCGGCGGCAAACCGGTCCACCCAGCCCCTGAGCCGCGCGGCAGCAACCAAAGCCGTCCGGCTGGCGGCGCGGGGTCCTTGTTGGTGCGGGCTGGTTACGGGCCGGTCCACGTCAATGTCTCCTTTGCTGGAACTATGAGTAGCCTATCCATGTGGAAGATCTCTTTGGTGCCGGCGCAGTCGACGACGACGAGTCGGAGGACGTGCCCGCGGCCGGGGGAGTCTCCGATGCCAAGTGGATGGCTTCGCAGCGCAGCCCGTTGGCGGTCCGCATGCGTCCCCGGACCCTTGATGACGTGGTGGGACAACAGCACCTCCTCGGCCAAGGCTCACCACTGCGGCAGTTGGCGGCCGGCGCGGAAGCCGCAGGCCCGGCCGGCCCCAGTTCCGTGATCCTTTGGGGGCCTCCAGGTACAGGAAAAACAACCCTTGCGCACGTGATCGCCCGGGGGCCGGGCCGGAAGTTCGTGGAGTTGTCCGCCATTACGGCGGGCGTGAAGGACGTGCGGCGGGTGATGGATGAGGCCCTGACTGCCCGGGACCTCTATAAGAAGACCACCGTCCTGTTCCTGGACGAGATCCACCGGTTCAACAAGGCCCAACAGGATGCCCTGCTTCCCGGTGTCGAAAACGGGTGGGTGGTGCTGGTGGCGGCCACTACGGAGAATCCATCCTTCTCCGTCGTGTCACCCTTGCTGTCGCGCTCGTTGCTGCTGACGCTCAAGCCACTGACCGACGAGGACATTTCGGGCCTCCTGCAGCGGGCGGTCCTGGATGCGCGTGGACTCGGTGGGCGGGTGGAGCTCAGCCAGGAGGCCTTGGAGCACCTGGTGCGCTTGTCGGGTGGGGACGCGCGGCGGGCGCTGACTGCGCTCGAAGCCGCCGCAGGTGTCGCTTTTGGCGACAACGCCGCCGTCGAAGGGGAAGAAGCGCACGACGCCGAGCCGGGCCTTGCCGACGACGGCGCACCGGACGCGCCGGTACCCGTGGAGTTGCGCCACACCGAACGCGCCGTGGATGCGGCAGCCGTCCGGTATGACCGGGCCGGCGACCAGCACTACGACGTGGCGAGTGCCTTCATCAAGTCCATCAGGGGTTCGGACGTGGACGCTTCCCTGCACTACCTCGCGCGGATGCTCGAGGCGGGGGAGGACCCTCGGTTCGTCGCCCGACGGATCGTGATTTCCGCGGCCGAGGACATTGGCATGGCTGACCCTACGGCCTTGCAAACAGCGGTCGCGGCAGCGCAGGCCGTCCAGTTGATCGGCATGCCGGAGGGCAGGATCATTCTCGCTGAAGCCGTGGTCCACCTGGCAACCGCACCCAAGTCCAATGCCGCCTACATGGGAATCAACAAAGCCATCGCGGACGTCCGTGCCGGATACGGTGGGGGCATACCGATGCACCTTCGTGACGCCCACTATCCCGGGGCCAAGCAGCTCGGCCACGGCCAGAGCTACAAGTACGCCCACGACGAGCCGCATGGCGTGGCCACCCAGCAGTATCCGCCCGACGACCTGGTGGGCAAGGACTATTACGTGCCCACCAACAACGGCGCGGAGAGGGACATTGCCCCCAGGCTCGAACGGCTGCGCAAGATCATCCGCGGCCAGTAGCTCCCTGGTGCCGGTCCGCGACCGTGGAGCCGTGGCCCGTGGTAGGATTGATCTTCGTCTGGCATGACCCGACGCACAATCCCATGGAAGTTTCCTTCGATGGCACTGTGCCGTGGGCCAGTAGCAAGAGGCAGCGGTTGGCCGATGCTCTCCCTGATGGAGGCCAGGAACACTGATACACCGCAGTAATTTGGAAGGACACAAGTGGCTAACAACACTCGTGCTCGCCGTACCGCACGCCTCTCGCGTGCACTCGGCATCGCTCTGACCCCCAAGGCCGCCAAGTACATGGAGCGCCGCCCGTACGGCCCCGGTGAGCATGGCCGTGCCCGCAAGAAGCAGGACTCCGACTACGCCGTTCGTCTGCGTGAAAAGCAGCGCCTGCGCGCCCAGTACGGCATCCGCGAAGCCCAGATGACCCGTGCCTTCGAAGAAGCACGCCGTACCAAGGGCCTGACCGGTGAAAACCTGGTTGAACTGCTCGAGATGCGCCTGGACGCCCTGGTTCTCCGTGCAGGCTTCGCCCGCACCATCGCCCAGGCCCGCCAGCTGGTTGTGCACCGCCACATCCTGGTTGACGGCATCCGCGTGGACCGCCCGTCCTTCCGCGTCGGCGAAGGCCAGCTCATCCACGTCCACAGCCGCTCCGAGGTCATGGCACCGTTCCAGGCAGCAGCTGCCGGTGCACACGTCCTGGCCACCACCCCGGCTTACCTGGATGTCAAGATCGACGCCCTGCAGGCAAAGCTGGTTCGCCGCCCGAAGCGCTCCGAGGTCCCCGTGATCTGCGAAGAGCAGCTCGTCGTCGAATTCTACGCTCGCTAAATTTTCCAGCAGCGCACTGAGAAGCCCGTGGCATACGCCGCGGGCTTCTCTGTCTTTGCGGTTGGACTATGCGGTGTTGCCTGCGCAGGTGAGATGAGGCTCCTTTTGTCTGTAAGGTACTTGGGGAAGCCCCAGCCAAACCGGAAACGGCCGGCGCGGGCAGCGCAACGATCCTAGGAGATGAGTTCTATGTCTGGTGGCGACATCGCCGGCCTGATTGCGGCAGGAGTCTTCGCGCTCCTGGTTCTGTTGCTGGCTGTGCCGATCTTGAAGCTCGGCGGAGTTTTCGACGAAGTCCGCTCGTCCATCCGTTCCATCAGCGACGGCGCCACGCCCCTCATGGACGAGGTGACGGCCACGGTGTCCACCACCAACCAGCAGTTGAAGAAGGTGGACGGCATTGCCTCGAACGTTTCCGATGCCTCCGCCAACATTTCGGCACTGTCTTCGCTCGTGGCGGCCACGGTTGGTTCACCGCTGATCAAGGTTGCCGCGTTCAGCTATGGTGTCCGCTCCGCGTTCGCCAGGAAGAGCACCCCATCGTCCGGCCGGCGCAGCCGCTGATTCCCCGGGAGGGCATCACACATGAAGAGAGTTGTCTGGATGGGCATTGGCGTCGCGATCGGCGTCATCGCCTTCAAGAAGTTCAACGAGGCGCAGGCCTCCATCGGGCCTGATGGCCTGAACCGCGCCGTTGGCCGGCTGGCCGACGGGCTGTTCGACTTTGCCGACGCGGTGCGCGCGGGCATGCACGAGCGCGAAGAGGACCTCCGGGCGGCGTTGGGCATCGACGACGCCGTCCGCAGGTAGCGGGCGGGTTCGCCCCCGCGCCCGCAACAGGGCAGAATGGAAAGCTGCGGAACGGCATCAGCCGGTACCGCGCACAACGTGTGCAGTGAATTGAGAAGGGTAAGTAATCAGCCAATGAAGTCGCAGGAGATCACCAAGCGCTGGGTGGACTTTTTTGTCAGTAAGGGCCACACAGCCGTTCCCTCCGCGTCGCTCGTTTCCAGCGACCCGTCACTTCTCTTCACTGTGGCCGGCATGGTGCCGTTCATTCCCTACCTGACTGCCCGTGAAGAGCCGCCGTACAGCCGCGCCACGAGCGTCCAGAAGTGCATCCGCACCGGCGACATCGAGGAAGTCGGAAAGACCGCGCGCCACGGCACGTTCTTCCAGATGTGCGGCAACTTCTCCTTTGGTGATTACTTCAAGGAAGACGCCATCAAGTTCGCCTTCGAACTCCTCACCAAGAGCGTGGACGACGGCGGCTACGGGCTTCCGGCGGAACGCCTGTGGGTCACCGTCTACGAAGAGGACGACGAAGCCAAGGAGCTGTGGCTCAAGAACACGGCCATCCCGGCTGAGCGCATCCAGCGCATGGGCAAGTCCGACAATTACTGGCACACCGGCCAGCCCGGACCCGCCGGTCCGTGTTCGGAAATCTACTATGACCGCGGTCCCGAGTACGGCATCGAGGGCGGTCCCATCGCGGACGAAACCCGCTACATCGAAATCTGGAACCTCGTGTTCATGCAGTACCAGATCGAGAACGTCCGCTCCAAGGTGGACTTCGACATTGTTGGCGAACTTCCCAACAAGAACATCGACACGGGCCTGGGCATGGAACGCCTTGCAATGATCCTGCAGGGCGTGGAGAACATGTACGAGACCGACCAGGTCCGTCCAGTGATCGACAAGGCTGCCGAGCTGTCCGGCAAGGAATACACCTCCGCCGAGACCGACGAAGATCCGCACCACACCGACGACGTCCGCATGCGTGTTGTGGCCGACCATATCCGTTCAGCCCTCATGCTCATCGCCGATGGCGTGGCACCCTCCAACGAGGGCCGTGGGTACGTCCTGCGCCGCCTGATCCGCCGCGCAGTGCGGGCCATGCGCCTCCTTGGAGTCGAGAACGCCTGCCTCCCCGAGCTCCTGCCGGTCTCCCGGGACGCCATGAAGGGCGTTTACCCCGTGGTCGAGACCGATTTCGCCCGCATCAGCCGCATTGCCTACGCCGAAGAAAAGGCGTTCCTCCGGACCATCGCTTCAGGCACTGCCCGCCTGGAAGATGCTGTTGCTGAGTCCAAGGCCGCCGGCGTCCCGCTCTCCGGTGCCGACGCCTTCACGCTGCACGACACCTACGGTTTCCCGATCGACCTCACCCTTGAAATGGCCGAGGAAGCCGGACTCAAGGTGGACGAGGCCGGATTCCGTGCACTCATGCTCGAACAGCGCCAGCGTGCCCAGGCCGACGCCAAGGGCAAGAAGGGCGGCCACGCCGACCTCACGGCCTACCAGGAACTGCTGGGCGAAGGTGACACGGTGTTCACCGGCTACGACGAGCTTGAAGGCGAGTCCAGGGTCCGTGGCATCGTCAGCGGCGGCCAGCGGGTTGCCCACGCGTCGACTGGCGACGAAATCGAACTCGTGCTCAACGAGACCCCGTTCTACGCCGAGGCCGGTGGTCAGTCGGCAGACACCGGCCTTATCACCGGCGACGGTTTCGTCGTCGAGGTCCTGGACGTCCAGCGGCCCGTCAAGGGCCTGAGCGTCCACAAGGCAATCGTGCGCGAAGGCGAGATTGCCGGCGACGCCCTGGTGCGTGCCGCCGTCGACCGTGAACGCCGCCACGCCGCAGAGCAGGCCCACACGGGAACGCACATTGTGCACGCGGCCCTGCACCAGATCCTCGGCCCGGAAGCTACCCAGCGCGGCTCCTTCAACAAGGCCGGGTACCTTCGCTTCGACTTCGCCTGGGGCGAAGGCCTCAGCTCGGCCACGCGCTCGGAAATCGAGGAAGTCTCCAACATCGCCATCCGCAACAACTTCCGGGTGGAAACCAAGGTGATGGGCCTCGCCGAGGCCAAGGCTCTCGGAGCCATGGCCTTGTTCGGTGAAAACTATGGCAGCGAAGTGCGGGTAGTGGAGATCGACGGCGCCTGGTCAAGGGAGCTTTGCGGTGGCACGCACGTCTCCAACACCTCCCTGATCGGCAGCCTCTCGCTGCTGGGCGAGCAGTCCGTCGGCTCCGGAAACCGTCGCGTGGAGGCCTTCGTGGGCCTGGACGCCTTCCGCCACCTTGCCGCCGAACGTGCCCTGGTCACCGAGCTGACCGAACTCCTGAAGGTGCCCTCCGGCCAGTTGGCAGACCGCATCTCCAGCACCTTGAACAAACTCAAGGCCACCGAGAAGGAACTTGACCGCCTGCGCAAGGAACAGCTTGCTGCAGCCGCGGCAAACCTGGCAGGCACCGCACGTGACGCTGCGGGCGTCCGTGTCATTGCCCATGACGCCGGTCAGGTTGGCGGCGCGGACGATCTCCGCAACCTCGCCCTTGACCTCCGGAACCGCCTGGGTTCCGAGGCCTCCACGGTGGCTGTCGCAGGCGTCAGCAACGATCGTCCCGTGGTCCTGGTGGCCACCAACGAGGCCGCCCGCGACGCCGGAGTGAAGGCCGGTGCCTTGGTTCGCCTCGCAGCCGGCATCCTCGGCGGAGGCGGCGGCGGCAAGGACGATGTTGCCCAGGGCGGTGGTACTGACGCTGCGAAGGTCTCCGAGGCCCTCGCAGCGGTAGTGGACGCGATAGCCAAGCGCTGAGGTGGGTTCCAGTAGCAGCGGTGACGTCTACCCCCGGGGCATCAAGCTGGGGGTGGACGTCGGCACCGTCCGCGTAGGGCTTGCCATCTGCGACCCCGACGGAATCCTTGCCACCCCGTTCAAGACCGTAGGACGGGACGCAAAAAAGAACTCCGACATCCGCGTCGTGGTGAAGCAGGTGGCGGAGCTTGGCGCGGTCCAGGTTGTGGTGGGCCTTCCGCGCACCATGAAAGGCGAGGAGCGCGCATCGGCCCGGATGGCATCCGAGTATGCCGAGCTGTTGGCGGACGCCTTGCTGCACGCCGAAATGGACGTTCCCGTCAACCTCGTGGATGAGCGGTTGACCACCGTGACGGCGCACCGCAACCTGCACGAAGCTGGCATGAGCAGCAAGAACCACCGTAAAGTGGTTGATCAGGTTGCTGCTGCTGGAATACTTCAGCACGCGATCGACATGCAAAGAGCCAGAGGAACGGACGTTGGCCGCCGCGTGCAGGCGAGGGCGCAGTCCGAAACACCCAGCAGTGCCCCAACGCTGCGGGCTGCCTCCGGCAGTGATCCAGATTCTTCTACGAGGGGACTGCAACTGTGAGCCCGGTCAACAACGACCCCTCCAACGGTACGGGGGGCGGTGGCATGCCGCTGACCCGCAAGGAGTTGCGCGCCAGGGAAAGATTCCTGGCCACGCAAAACCAGAACGTGGTGCCCGTTCCCGAAGCCACGCCAGGTGAGGCGGGCGCTTCGCCGGAAGTGGAGCCCGAACTTCCCCGTCCCGTACCTGCGGTCCCCAATGCCGCAGCTGCGCACCGTCCCTACGTGGCACCTCCCGCAGCCCAGCCCACTCCACCGGCAGCGGCGCCTGCCCCACCGGCAGCCGAGCCAGGGTCGCGTCCAGCCGAGCCGGCGCAGCGTCCCGCCGCGCAAGCACAGCCCAGTCCCGCCGCGCAAGCACAGCCCGCGGATCCGCCGAATCCCGTTCCGCCTGCACCCGAAGCGGCTCCGTCCATTGCGGAGGAGCCTGAGCCTCACGATGCCACCACGCATATGCCCGTCGTGGCTCCGGCCTATGCAGGCCACGTTGAGGGCGGTCCCAGCCATGGCAACGACGCCGCCGACCATGGACACCACGATTATGCGGACCACGAAGCCCACCACGGCGGGGAAATCCATGCCGGGCACGATGTTCATTACGCCTACGACGGGCATCATGAAGACCATCCCGACGATCACGCCCATGAGCTGATCCCGGCGATGGAGACCCCGGTGAGTAAAGCAGCTGTCCGCAAGGCACGCCGCCGCCGTCGGGTGCTCGCCCTGCTCATCACCCTCGGCGTCTTCGTGGCCGCCATCGTGATCGGCGCCCAGTTCCTCAAGCCCCTCCTGGGCATGGACAAGGTGACCGACTATCCGGGGCCGGGTTCCGGGTCGGTCACCGTCACGGTGCCCGAAGGGGCGGGGCCCAAGCAGGTTGCCGCCGACATGGTGTCGAAGAAAGTCGTGGCCGATGCCGACAGCTTCGTGAAGGCCTTCACGGCTGAAGGCGGTGTCTTGTCTCCGGGCGACTTCACCTTCAAGACAGAGATGAAGAACTCCGATGCCGTCGCAATTCTCGCCAACAAGGATTCGTCCAAAGTCATCTACTTTGCCTTGAGCGCAGGCCTACGGATCAACGAGTCGCTCGACGCGATCTCCAAGGGTTCGGGCATCCCGCTCCAGCAACTCAATGCGTTCAACCAGGCGCCCGGCCAGTTCGGGCTGCCGGCCAAGGCGAAGAACCTCGAAGGCTTCCTTGCGCCAGGTGAGTACCGCTTCCCGCTGGGAACGTCCGGCAAGGACATCATCCAGGCCCTCGTCACCGCGACGTTGGACGAACTCAAGGCTCAGGGCATCACGGACCAGGCCAAGCAGTATGACGTGGTGACCATCGCGAGCATCGTCCAGGCAGAAGGTGGCCAGGCCGATTACGGAAACGTGGCCGGTGCCATCTACAACAGGCTCAAGCCGGACAACAAGGAAACCAACGGCCTCATCCAGTCCGATGCCACAGTGACCTACGGCCTGGGGAAGAAGTCCTTCCACCTGACGGAGGAAGAGAAGGCCGACAAGTCCAACACCTACAACACGTATGCGAATGTTGGACTACCCGCGGGCCCCATCGGTTCGCCGGGCAAGACCGCGATCGATGCCGCCGCCAAGCCCACTGCCAACGACTACCTGTACTGGGTGACCATCAACCTGGACACCAAGGAGACCAAGTTCTCCAAGACGTTGTCGGAGCACAGCGGCTATGTCGAGCAATACAACGCCTGGTGTGCGGCCAATCCAGGACGGTGTGTGTGAGCCGCCGGGCTGCCGTCCTGGGCCACCCGATCTCCCATTCGAAGTCTCCGGCCATGCATTCCGCGGCGTATGCCAAGCTTGGCGTGGACATCGGCTATTCAGCCGTCGACGTGACAGTGGAATCGCTTCCGGCCTTCATGGAATCGGTCCGCGGAGATGCCTCGTGGTGCGGTTTGTCCGTGACCATGCCGCTGAAGACGGCAATGGTGGCGGAGGTGGACGAGGTCCGCGGTGCTGCCGCCCACTTGGGCGTGCTCAACACCGTGGCATTCGAGCACGACGGCGGTTCCGTCCGCCGGGTGGGGTACAACACGGACGTCGCCGGCATCATTGAAGCAGTCCGTTACGCCGGCCTGGCAACGACGCCCCACGCGGCCATCCTGGGCGGCGGCGGAACATCAGCTGCCGCAATCGCAGCGGTGCAGGAGATGGGGGCGGGGCACGTCGATGTCTTCGTCCGCGATGTCTCCCGTGCCGTCGAAGCCCAAGCCGCTGCGGCCGCCGTCGGGATTTCCCTTGCGGTCCGTCCGCTCACGGAAGCCGCAGCAGCGGTGGCCGCGAGCGACCTGGTGATTTCCACTTTCCCGCCGCGTGCCGCCGATGCCCTGGCGGACGAGTTGGCGGACCAGCCCGGAACCGGGGGAGGGGTGCTGCTGGACGTTGCCTACGACCCCTGGCCGAGCCGCCTTGCCGAGGTGTGGCATGGACATGGCGGTGCCGTGGTTCCTGGGCTCGAAATGCTGATGTACCAAGCGGCAGAACAGATCCGCCTTTTCAGCGGATGCGACGTGGATGCCGCCGTCATAGATGTGATGTGCGACTCAGTCGGGCTTCCCCGGCGAGTGTTCTAGAGGCCTTACATGGCAGGATTGGTTATATGTTGCGTTGGTTGACAGCCGGTGAATCCCACGGTCCGGCTCTGGTCGGAATAGTTGAAGGCGTGCCTGCCGGTGTTGAACTCACCAGTGGGCAGATCCGCGACGCGTTGGCGCGTCGCCGCCTTGGTTATGGCCGTGGCGCCCGCATGAAGTTTGAGCAGGACGAAGTGACCATCATGGGTGGTGTCCGTCACGGTGTCACCCAGGGTGGTCCCGTTGCCATCCAGGTGAGCAATACCGAATGGCCCAAGTGGGAACAGATCATGTCCGCGGATCCGGTGGATCCGGAGCTTCTGGCGGACCAGGCCCGCAATGCCCCCTTGACGCGTCCGCGTCCGGGCCACGCCGACTTCACCGGCATGCAGAAGTACGGGTTTGATGAAGCACGTCCTGTGCTTGAACGGGCGAGTGCCCGGGAAACGGCCACGCGCGTGGCACTGGGCACGGTTGCGGCGCAGTTCCTGAAGCAACTTGGCGTCGAATTGGTCAGCCACACCGTTTCCATTGCCAGCGTTTCCGTGCCTGAAGGCCGGCCCCTGCCGCTTCCGGGCGACGTGCTCGCCCTGGATGCCGACCCGCTGCGTTGCTTCGACCGCGAGACCTCGGACGCCATGGTGGCTGAGGTGGATGCTGCCCACAAAGAGGGCGAAACCCTCGGTGGCGTCGTTGAAGTCCTGGCCTATGGACTCCCGCCGGGACTCGGCAGCTACGTCCACTGGGACCGTCGCCTCGATTCACGCCTCGCGGCGGCCCTCATGGGTATCCAGGCCATCAAGGGCGTGGAAGTTGGCGACGGCTTCCTGACCGCTGCGCGCCGTGGATCGGCCGCCCACGACGAAATCGTCAAGGACGGGCAAGGCAAGATCATCCGGCAGACCAACCGCGCTGGCGGCATCGAAGGCGGCATGAGTATTGGTGAAGTGCTGCGGGTCCGTGCTGCCATGAAGCCCATTGCCACCGTTCCGCGCGCCCTGCGCACCATCGATGTAAGCACCGGTGAGCCGGCCAAGGCCCACCACCAGCGTTCGGACGTGTGTGCGGTGCCGGCGGCAGGTGTCGTTGCCGAGGCCATGGTGGCGCTGGTGCTGGCCGAGGCCATCACCGAAAAGTTCGGCGGCGACTCCGTGGCAGAGACCACCCGCAACCTGCAGAGCTACCTGGACAGCATCCCGGCTACCCTGGACTCGGTCGGCCGGTAGTGGCGGGCGCGATCCAGGGCGGCCGCATCGGCCGTCCCGTTGTCCTGGTTGGTCCGATGGCGGTAGGAAAATCCGCCATCGGCGTGCAGTTGGCGCAACAGTTGGACATACCCTTCGTGGATACGGACGCCGTTGTGGTGGCCGCGCACGGCAGCATCGCAGACATCTTCGCGGGCCGCGGCGAACACGCCTTCCGTGAACTCGAAGCGCGGGCAGTGGCCAAGGCCATTGATTCCGCCAAGGTACTGCCCGCCATCATTTCGCTCGGTGGGGGAGCCGTCCTTGATTCGGGGACACAGCAGTTGCTTGAAGAATGCACCGTTGTGTACCTGGAATGCGATGCCGAAACCGTCGCAGACCGCATCGCACGGAACACCGGCCGCCCCTTGCTGCAGGGGGACGCGATGTCCCGCTGGGAGGCATTGTTCGCTGCCCGGAAGCCCGTCTACGAGCGCCTCGCCAACATCGTCCTGGATGTACGGTCGGGATCCGTGGCGGAAATCGCCCTCCTGCTGGAGGAGCAGCTGCGCGAGTACGCAGCCTTGAAAGAGGAAGTTGAAAAGTGAGCAACGAAGCAACTGTCATCAAGGTCACCGGGCAAAACGCCTCGGACAACTACGACGTCGTGGTGGGACAGGGACTGCTGGAAACACTTCCAGCCAAACTTGGTGAGCGCGTCCGCCGTGTCCTGGTAATCCACCCCAGGGCCCTTCGGCTGACCGGCGATACCGTCCGCGACGAACTTGAAGGCGCCGGCTTCACGGCCCTGACGGCCGAGATCCCCGATGCCGAAGAGGGCAAGCACATCCAGGTAGCTGCCTTCTGCTGGCAGGTGCTGGGGCAAAACGACTTCACAAGGTCAGACGCAATCGTCGCCGTTGGCGGTGGTGCGGTCACGGACCTGGCCGGATTCGTTGCTGCCACGTGGCTGCGCGGTGTCAAGGTCATCCACATGCCTACCAGCCTGCTCGGCATGGTGGACGCTTCCGTTGGCGGCAAGACCGGCATCAATACCGCGGAAGGCAAGAACCTCGTGGGTTCGTTCCACCCGCCTGCCGCTGTCCTTGCCGACCTGGACACACTGCAGACACTTCCCAGGAACGAACTCGTTTCCGGCATGGCCGAAGTCATCAAATGTGGCTTCATCGCGGACCCAGCCATTTTGGACCTCGTGGAGAAGAACACGGACGCAGTAACGGATCCGGGATCGGCGGTGATCCGGGAACTGATCGAGCGGGCCATTGCGGTCAAGGCCAACGTAGTGTCCCAGGACCTCAAGGAATCCGGGCTGCGTGAGATCCTCAACTATGGCCACACCCTGGGTCATGCCATTGAACTCGTGGAGCGCTACTCCTGGCGGCATGGCGCGGCGGTCTCCGTCGGCATGATGTTCGCAGCCGAGCTCTCGCGCAGCGTTGGGCGCCTCCCGGATGCCGACGCAGACAGGCACCGGACCATCCTGGAAAGCCTGGGCCTGCCCATCACCTACCGCAAGGACCGCTGGCAGGGTTTGCTGGACGGCATGCGGCGCGACAAGAAGTCCCGCGGCGACCTTCTTCGTTTCGTGGTCCTGGACGGGGTTGCCAAGCCCGGCATCCTGGATGTTCCGGACACCTCACTGCTGTTTGCCGCCTACCAGGAGATCGCATCATGACGGCCACCCTCAGCGAAGGCATCAGCGACTGGCCAACAGCCGGCTTCCCCGGAGTCCGGATGAACCCGGACACCCTCCTCCCAGTGGTGGTCAACGAGGACGCAATGGAGTCCGCCCTCGCTGTGTCCGAAGACCCAGCCGACCGCATCATGGCCCTCCTGCTGGAGAACCAGCCCAAGGAAGCCGCCGAATTGCTCGCCGAGGCACGCTACAAGGACCCCGAGTCGTTCCGCCTGCGGATCTTCGAAGCCGAAGTCCACCGTGCCACCAACAGGCATGACCGTGCCGTCCAGCTGTTCCGCCAACTCCTTAATGAAGTCCACGGCAGCTCCAAGGAAGCGGTGGTCCATCAGTACCTTGGGCGTGCCTACTTCGTCAGTGGCAACGCCGCGGCGGCTTCGGAGGAGTTCGCGAAGGCCCTGGACCTGCGGGTAGCCATGGCGGCCGACGCGGCCTTGATCTATTCCTCCGCTGTGGCCCTGCAGCGTGCCCGCGACGTGGTGGAAGTGGCTTCCTAGGACGCCTCCTGCTGGCCATTGACGGGCCACTGTCCATTTGCCGGTAGAATGGTTCTTGGATTTTTGATAAATACGCGCTGGCCAGCCATTGTGGCATGCCGGCTTGGCATACGGCTGGAAGCTAGAACTTAGCTTTGACCAGTGAGAGAAACCAGAGGATACGAGTGGCAACCACAAACGACATCAAGAACGGAACCGTACTGAAGCTCGAGGGCCAGCTCTGGAACGTCATTGAGTTCCAGCACGTCAAGCCGGGCAAGGGCGGCGCCTTCGTACGCACCAAGATGCGAAACGTCATGTCCGGCAAGGTTGTGGACAAGACGTTCAACGCCGGCCTCAAGATCGAGACCGCTACGGTTGACCGCCGCGACTACCAGTACCTGTACCAGGATGGCGAAGACTTCGTCTTCATGGACACCTCCGATTACGACCAGATCCACGTATCCGGCGCAACTGTGGGCGATGCCACCAACTTCATGCTGGAGAACCAGATGGTGAACATCGCCATCCACGAGGGCACTCCGCTCTACATCGAACTCCCGCCGAGCGTCGTCCTCGAAATCACCTACACCGAGCCTGGCCTCCAGGGTGACCGCTCGTCCGCCGGCACCAAGCCGGCAACCGTCGAGACCGGTTACGAGATCCAGGTTCCCCTCTTCGTCGAGCAGGGCACCAAGGTCAAGGTCGACACCCGCGACGGCAGCTACCTGGGCCGGGTCAACGACTAGTGAGCGCCCGCGGTAAGGCCCGTAACAGGGCCCTGGAAGTACTCTTCGAAGCCGAGCAGCGCTCGGTCTCGGCTTTCGACGCGCTGAAGGCGCGCCGGGAGAAGACTGACCTCATTGTTAACCCGTACACGGTGGAAATCGTGGAGGGTGTTGTGTCCATGCAGCCCACCATCGACGAATTCCTGCAGACCTACGCGCAGGGTTGGACGTTGGAGCGGATGCCGTCCGTGGACCGCATCATCCTGCGAATCGGCGCTTGGGAACTGCTGTACAACGACGACGTTCCTGATGGGGTTGCCGTCAGCGAAGCCGTGGCCCTGGCCAAGACCATGTCCACTGACGAATCGCCGGCCTTCATCAACGGATTGCTCGGGCGGCTCCAGAAGCTCAAGCCATCTTTGCTGGCCTAGCCACCAGCTGTGAAGGGCCCGTTTTCCCGCACTGTGCGTGCCGGAAAACGGGCCCTTTTGCATGCCTGTCCCAGGACGGCCGCGCGGAGCTGCGGTATGGTCCGCAGCTGCTCCAGTTCGTCCCTCTGATGGAGCTGGACGTCGCGTCCGCTCAGGATCCGCTGGCGGGTGAAAGCCAAAGCCGTGGCGGCCTTGATGAAGGCCCGCATGTGGGCCGAACGGCCGCGGCTGGCCGCCCATCCGGTGGCTTGCCTCCTGCCGCGGGCGGTGGACAGCATCTCCACTTCCACCGGAGTGAACCAACCAGCGGCGGCATATTCCTGCAGGCGTTGCCGTGTGAGTTTTCCTTCGGCGAGGCGAAGCAGGATGATGCCCACGGCGGCTACCAGGAAGATCGGCACCTGGACCACGAAATACTCGGCCAGGAAGTCCTGGCCCATGCTGTTCCAGCGGTTATGCAGGAACATGGCGGGGAGCAAACCAACCAAGAACGCCAGGACCGCGTAGCCGGTGTGCCATTTACGTGCGGCGAAACCCATGATGAGCCCGGTGGTCCCGGTAAAGATGGCGTGCGCAAAGGGTGACATGACCCCGCGCAGGATGAAGATCCGGACCAGGTCGGCTCCCGGCTCGGAGGACGAGGCGATTTCGCGTCCGAAGTACAGGATGTTCTCCGTGAAGGCGAAGCCGGCGGCAATGGTGAAGGCGAAGACCACCCCGTCCACCGGACCGTCGAAATACTTCCGTGCCGCAAGGATGAGCACCAGCAGGCCAAGGGACTTGCTGAACTCCTCCACGATGGGCGCCTGCACCGTAGCCATGAAGTAGGTGAAGGCCTCTTCGCTGGTGGTGGGAGCTGCCAAGGCAAACACAGGTTGGATCAAGAGCGTCGCGGCAATGGATACGGCGGCTCCCCAAGTGAACGCGAACCACAGCAGGCGCTTGGGTTCGGGCTCCCAGCGGTCAATGAACCGTACGGTCAACAACACCACGGACAACGGAACCAGCGAAGCTACAAAGCCGATCGCGAAACCGGTGACGCCGGTGTTTCCCAGCAGGAAAGGGATAACAAGGATGAGGCTTCCGAAAACCAGGACGGCGCCCACCAGCAGAAGCGGGATCAACCCCCATGTTTGCCGGGGCTGGGCGCGGGCCGGGTTGGCCCAGGATTGTTGGGGAAGCGGGCCCGGATTCCCGGGGGCAGTTTGGTAGTTGCCCGGCTGCACCCTGCCGATCCACGTGGGATTCGGGGACGCGCCCGGCATGGGCCCAGGATATTGCTGCGGGCCGCCGGGGCTGCCGGGAAGGTTGCTGGTCATGCTCCCGAGCCTATTCCACGCTTTGTGGATGTGAGGTTAAACTCACCGCTGCCCCGGTCATGCGGTGAGGGCGCCGGGGGTGCCTGTGGTAGCTTTGAAACGCAAATATTCCTTTTTTAATTCCGTCCTGTGAGGCGGGGAAAGGGGAGACGAGCGATGACTGAAGCCACTTCAGCGCAGGTTCCGTCCAGGGTTGTTCTTAACCAGGCGGACATTGACCGTGCGCTCACTCGTATCGCCCATGAGATCCTCGAGGCCAACAAAGGCTCCCAGGACCTGGTTCTGTTGGGCATTCCCCGCCGCGGCTATCCACTTGCCGTGCGCCTGGCCAACAAAATTGCCGCCGCCGATCCCGCGGTCCACGCCGAAACGATTGTCGGCCAGCTCGATGTCACCATGTTCCGTGACGACCTCTCGCACCAGCCCACGCGTCCACCGCACCACACGCGCCTTCCCCTCTCCGGCATCGACAACAAAGTTGTTGTCCTCATTGACGATGTCCTGTACTCGGGCCGTACCATCCGCGCAGCGTTGGATGCCCTGGTGGACCTGGGACGGCCCAGGATCGTGCGCCTTGCAGTCCTGGTGGACCGTGGTCATCGCGAGCTGCCCATCCGCGCGGACCACGTGGGCAAGAACCTTCCCACGTCATCAGCCGAGAAGGTCCGCGTGCGCCTCGAAGAGATCGATTCCGTGGACGGCGAACCCATCAACGAAGTAGTGATCGAGGCCGGTAAGTGAAGCATCTTCTTTCCACAGAAAACCTCAGCGCCGCGGACGCCATCCGCGTTCTGGACACGGCCGAGGAAATGTCTGCCGTGGGGGACCGTGAGGTCAAGAAGCTTCCGGCCCTTCGCGGACGCACGGTGGTGAACCTCTTCTTTGAGGATTCCACGCGGACCCGCATCTCCTTCGAAGCCGCGGCCAAGCGCTTGTCCGCGGACGTCATCAACTTTGCCGCCAAAGGCTCCTCGGTCTCCAAGGGCGAATCCCTCAAGGACACGGCACAGACCCTGGCCGCCATGGGTGCCGACGCCGTGGTGATCAGGCACTGGGCATCAGGGGCCCCGCACCGGCTTGCCGCCACGGACTGGATCGACGCGGCGGTGATCAACGCCGGAGACGGTACCCACGAACACCCCACGCAGGCCTTGCTGGATGCCTTCACCATGCGCCGCCACTGGTCGCAGATCAACGGGACTGCTTCCTCCGGCGCGGACCTGAAAGGCATGCGGGTGGCCATCGCCGGCGATGTCCTGCACTCCCGGGTGGCCCGGTCCAACGTGTGGCTGTTGCGTACCCTGGGCGCCGATGTCACGCTTGTTGCGCCACCCACCTTGTTGCCCATCGGCGTCGAACACTGGCCCTGCAAGGTCAGCTACAACCTGGACGAGACCCTCGAAGCGGGTGTGGACGCCATGATGATGCTCCGGGTCCAGGGTGAACGCATGAACGCTTCCTTCTTCCCGTCCACCCGTGAGTACTCACGCCGCTGGGGTTTCGACGACGCACGCCTGAAAACCCTGGACGACCTGGGCATGAAGGACACCATCATCATGCACCCGGGCCCCATGAACCGGGGCCTGGAGATCTCCTCGGCGGCCGCAGACTCGCCCCGTTCCACCGTGCTGGCCCAGGTCAGGAACGGCGTTTCCGTGCGCATGGCCGCCCTCTACCTGCTGCTTTCGGGAGACACCCGCGAGGCAGCCCCCACTGCAACCACCCCGTCCACCAAGGAGAACAACTGATGTCCGGTGATACCTACTTGATCCGCGGGGCCGCCATTCTTGGCGGCGAAGCTGAAGACCTCCTGATCCGCGACGGAATCATCGCAGCACGCGGCAAGGACCTGGCAGCTGGCGACGCCACCGTCATCGACGCCGCTGGCCTGATTGCCCTTCCTGGCATGGTGGACGTCCACACCCACCTCCGCGAACCGGGCAGGGAAGACGCGGAGACCGTTGAGACCGGCACCCGTGCGGCAGCCCTGGGCGGCTTCACGGCTGTGCACGCCATGGCCAACAGCAACCCCGTGGCGGACACCGCCGGTGTGGTGGAGCAGGTCCACAGCCTGGGCCGTGCCTCGGGCTGGGTGGACGTCCGCCCGGTAGGTGCCGTCACCGTGGGACTTGCAGGCGAGCAGCTTGCCGAGCTGGGCGCCATGGCCGATTCCCGCGCCCAGGTGCGGATGTTCTCCGACGACGGCATTTGCGTCCACGACCCCGTCCTCATGCGCCGTGCCCTGGAATACGTCAAAGCGTTCGACGGCGTGGTGGCCCAGCATGCGCAGGAACCCCGCCTTACCGCCGGGGCACAGATGAACGAAGGCGCCGTCTCGGCCGTCCTGGGACTGGCCGGCTGGCCGGCTGTCGCCGAAGAAAGCATCATCGCCCGCGATGTCCTGCTGGCCCAGCATGTGGGTTCCCGCCTGCACATCTGCCACGTGTCAACGGCAGGGAGCGTGGAAATCGTCCGCTGGGCCAAGGCCCGAGGCATCAACGTCACGGCGGAAGTCACCCCGCACCACCTCATCCTCACCGACGAATTGGTCCGCAGCTACGACCCCGTGTTCAAGGTCAACCCGCCGCTGCGCACGGACGCGGACGTCCAAGCGCTCCGCGAAGGCCTGGCCGACGGAACCATCGATGTGGTGGGAACGGACCACGCACCGCACCCGAGCGAGCACAAGGAATGCGAGTGGGCGCAGGCCGCCATGGGCATGACGGGCCTGGAGACCGCGCTTTCCGTGGTGCAGGCAACCATGATCGAAACCGGCCTCATGACATGGGCCGACTTCGCGCGGGTTACCTCCTTCACCCCGGCACAGATCGGCCGGGTCGCCGACCAGGGCCGTCCCTTGGCCGAAGGTGAACCGGCCAACGTCATCCTGGTGGACCCCGCTGCGCGTTGGACGGTGGACCCCCATAAAATGGCCACCATGGGCCGCAATTCACCGTTCAAGGGCAAGGAACTGCCCGGATCAGTCGTTGCCACGTTCTTCAAAGGCCACCCGACGGTCCTCGACGGCCAGCTGAACACGCCTTACCGGTACCCGGGAAACCTCGACACACCTGCCGCGGCGGTCAGCGGCGCCTGATGGACACCCAGACCCTCTCAGCGGTTATCACCGTGGCTTTGATCGTCGTCATCCTGGCGATGATCGGGCTGGGGTGGCGGAACCGCCTCAGGCGACAGTCCGACGTCGAACGCCTCCCGGCCGTGCCGCAGCAACTGGAACCGGCCGCAGTGGTGGCCGAGGGACAGTATGTTGCGACCACCACGGCAGGCGACTGGCTGGACCGCATTGCCGTGCAGGGACTGGGAATCCGGACCAACGCCGAGTTGAGCATCCACGCCGAAGGCGTGCTGTTCGACCGCCCCGGAGCAGCTCCGTTGTTCATCCCCCGCGCGGCCGTGACCGATGTCCGCAGGGACGCCGGAATGGCCGGCAAGTTCGTCGAGAAGGACGGACTCCTGGTCATCAGCTGGAAGCTGGGGGACCGGGAACTGGATACCGGCTTCCGATCCAGGCAATCCGCAGACCAGCAACTCCTCCTCGAAGCCCTTCAAGAATTGATCTCCGCAGCCCCTCAGGCAGATGCCGATAGTGGAAAGTAATAAAGTGACGGACAGTAACGCAGCCACCACACCAACCCCCTCAGCAGCCGTTCTGGTGCTCGAAGACGGCCGCATGTTCCGCGGCCGGAGCTACGGCGCCCAGGGCACTGCCCTCGGTGAAGCCGTCTTCGCAACCGGCATGACCGGCTACCAGGAGACCATCACGGACCCCTCCTATGCCCGCCAGCTGGTGGTTCAGACGGCCCCGCACATCGGGAACACCGGCGTCAACAACGAAGACGCTGAGTCCCGCAAGATCTGGGTTGCGGGCTACATCGTGCGCGATGCCGCACGCCGCCCCTCCAACTGGCGCTCGGAGCGTTCCTTGGACGCCGAACTGGTGGAGCAGGGAATCGTGGGCATCCAGGGCGTGGACACCCGCGCCATTACCCGCCACCTGCGTGAGCACAAGACCATGCGCGCCGGCATCTTCTCCGGCGAGGCCGCCCAGGCCTCGGACAAGGAACTGCTGGAGACCGTCCTGGCCAGCGCCCCCATGGAAGGCGCTGCCCTGGCGGAGGAAGTCAGCATCGACGAAGCCTACGTGGTGGAGCCCAAGGACCACGGCTGGGATGGCGAACCCCGGTTCTCCATCGCGGCAGTGGACCTCGGCATCAAGGCCATGACGCCCGTCCGCTTCGCCGAGCGCGGCGTCCGCGTGCACGTCCTCCCTGCCACCGCCACGCTCGAGGACGTCAACGCCGTCAGCCCAGATGGCTTCTTCATGTCTAACGGCCCCGGCGACCCCGCCACCGCCGACCACCAGGTGACCCTGCTCCGTTCGGTGCTGGACGAGAAGCTGCCGTACTTCGGCATTTGCTTCGGCAACCAGATCCTGGGCCGCGCGCTTGGCTTCGGCACCTACAAGCTGCGCTACGGACACCGTGGCATCAACCAGCCGGTCATGGACCGCCGCACCGGCAAGGTGGAGATCACTTCCCAGAACCACGGCTTCGCTGTGGATGCGCCCATGAACGGCGCCACTGTGGCCCCGGAAGAGCGGTACGGCCGGGTTGAGGTGAGCCATGTTTCGTTGAACGACGACGTCGTGGAAGGCCTCGCCTGCCTCGACATCCCGGCCTTCTCGGTCCAGTACCACCCCGAGGCTGCTGCGGGCCCGCACGACGCCGCATACCTCTTCGATCGCTTCATCGACCTCATGGCCGACACGAAAGCCGCCACCGCCGCAAAGAACACCGACACCAAGACTGAGGACCAGAAGTAATGCCCAAGCGTACAGATCTCAAGAGCGTCCTTGTCATTGGTTCCGGCCCGATCGTCATCGGCCAGGCCGCCGAGTTCGACTACTCCGGTACCCAGGCCCTGCGTGTCCTGAAGGACGAAGGCCTGCGCGTCATCCTGGTCAACTCCAACCCGGCAACCATCATGACCGACCCCGAGTTCGCGGATGCCACCTACGTGGAGCCCATCACTCCCGAGGTGGTCGAGAAGATCATCGCCAAGGAGCGTCCTGACGCCGTCCTGCCGACGCTGGGTGGTCAGACCGCACTGAACACCGCGATCGCCCTGGACAAGAACGGTGTCCTGGAGAAGTACAACGTGGAACTGATCGGTGCCAACATCGCCGCGATCGAACTTGGCGAGGACCGCGAGAAGTTCAAGGGCGTGGTGGAACGCTGTGGCGCCGAATCGGCACGCAGCCACATCATCCACACCATGGACGAGGCCTTCAAGGCCGCCGAGGAGCTCGGCTACCCCATGGTGGTCCGGCCGTCCTTCACGATGGGTGGCTTGGGCTCCGGCCTGGCGTACAACGAGGACGACCTGCGCCGGATCGTTGGCCAGGGCCTCCAGTACAGCCCCACCACCGAGGTACTGCTCGAAGAGAGCATCCTTGGCTGGAAGGAATACGAACTCGAGATGATGCGCGACAAGAACGACAACGTCGTTGTTGTGTGCTCCATCGAGAACTTCGATCCCGTAGGCGTGCACACCGGTGACTCGATCACGGTCGCACCTGCCCTGACGCTGACCGACCGCGAATACCAGAAGCTCCGCGACGTGGCCATCGCCGTGATCCGCGAAGTCGGTGTGGATACCGGTGGCTGCAACATCCAGTTCGCCATCGATCCCGCCACGGGCCGTGTGGTGGTCATCGAGATGAACCCGCGTGTGTCCCGTTCTTCCGCGTTGGCTTCGAAGGCAACTGGCTTCGCGATCGCCAAGATCGCCACCAAGCTGTCCCTCGGCTACACGCTGGACGAGATTCCCAACGACATCACGCAGAAGACCCCGGCATCCTTCGAGCCCACGCTCGACTACGTGGTGGTCAAGGTTCCGCGCTTCGCGTTCGAGAAGTTCCCGGCGGCGGACAACACGCTGACCACCACCATGAAGTCCGTGGGCGAAGCCATGGCCATGGGCCGCAACTTCACCGAGGCCCTGCAGAAGGCCCTCCGCTCCCTCGAGCAGAAGGGCTCGCAGTTGGACTTCAGCTCCGTTCCGGAGTACGAAGTGGCTGAGCTCATCGAGAAGGCCAAGCGGCCCACCACCGATCGTTTGTACCAGGTCCAGCGGGCGCTCCTCGGCGGTGCCACCGTTGAACAGCTCTTCGAGGCAACCAAGATCGATCCGTGGTTCCTGGACCAGCTGCAGCTGCTGAACGAAACCGCCCAGGAGATCCGCAAGGCCGGTGTCCTGAGCGAGGACATGCTGCGCAACGCCAAGCGCCACGGCTTCTCCGACGAGCAGATCGGTGCCCTCACGCACAATTCCGAGGCCGTCGTCCGCGGCGTCCGCCAGGCCCTGGGCATCCGCCCGGTCTACAAGACGGTGGATACCTGCGCCGCCGAGTTCGCTGCCTACACGCCGTACCACTACTCGGCCTATGACGAGGAAGACGAGGTGGGCCTGCACTCCAAGCCCTCCGTCATCATCCTCGGCTCCGGGCCCAACCGCATCGGCCAGGGCATCGAGTTCGACTACTCCTGCGTCCACGCTTCCATGGCACTGCGCAAGGCCGGCTACGAGACCGTCATGGTCAACTGCAACCCGGAAACCGTCTCCACTGACTACGACGTCTCCACGCGCCTCTACTTCGAGCCGCTGACCCTCGAGGACGTCCTCGAGGTCATCGCCGCCGAGGAGCGCACCGGTGGCGTCATGGGCGTGTTCGTCCAGCTCGGTGGCCAGACCCCGCTGAAGCTGGCCCAGCAGCTGGCCGACGCCGGTGTTCCCATCCTGGGTACGTCGCCCGAAGCGATCGACCTCGCAGAGCACCGTGGCGCCTTCGCACGGGTCCTGGATGAGGCCGGCCTGACGTCTCCGAAGAACGGAACGGCTGTGTCCTTCGAGGACGCCAAGAAGATCGCCGACGAGATCGGCTACCCCGTCCTGGTCCGTCCGTCCTACGTCCTGGGCGGCCGCGGCATGGAGATCGTCTACGACGAAGCCAACCTGTCCCGCTACATCGCCAACGCAACGGAAATCACCTCCGAGCACCCGGTGCTGATCGACCGCTTCCTCGAAGACGCGGTGGAGATCGACGTCGATGCGCTCTTCGACGGCACGGACATGTACCTGGGCGGCATCATGGAGCACATCGAGGAAGCCGGAGTCCACTCCGGTGACTCCGCGTGCGTGCTGCCCCCGATCACCCTGGGCAACAACGTGATCGAGCGCGTCCGCACCGCCACCCGCGCGATTGCCGAGGGCGTAGGTGTCCGTGGCCTGATCAACATCCAGTTCGCCCTGGCATCGGATGTCCTCTACGTCCTCGAGGCCAACCCGCGCGCCTCGCGCACCGTTCCGTTCGTCTCCAAGGCCACGGGCGTGCAGATGGCCAAGGCCGCCGCGTTGATCGGTACGGGCGTCACCATCAACCAGCTCCGCACCGCGTACAAGATGCTGCCGGAGTCCGGCGATGGTTCCACTCTTCCGCTCGACGCTCCGGTTGCCGTCAAGGAAGCCGTCCTGCCGTTCAGCCGCTTCCGGACTCCGGAGGGCAAGGTGGTGGACTCCCTCCTCGGCCCCGAAATGCGTTCCACGGGCGAGGTCATGGGCATCGACAAGCACTTCGACACGGCTTTCGCGAAGAGCCAGTCGGGTGCGAACAACGCCCTGCCCACCGGTGGCAAGATCTTCGTTTCGGTGGCCAACCGGGACAAGCGGTCAGTGATCATGGGCGTCAAGCGCCTGTCGGACCTCGGCTTCGAGATTGTCTCCACAGGCGGAACCGCGGACGTCCTGCGCCGCAACGGAATCCAGGCAACCCCCGTTCGCAAGGTGGCCGAGGGCAGCAGCGCCGAGGGTGAGGGAACCATCGCAGACCTCGTCGTGGCAGGGGAAATCGACATGGTGTTCAACACTCCGTCCGGCGGCGAAGCTCGCAGCGATGGATACGAGCTGCGGGCCGCGGCAACCTCGATCGGCATTCCCTGCATCACCACGGTGGCGGAGTTCAACGCTGCGGTTCAGGCGATCGAAGCACTGCGCACCTACGAGTGGTCCGTGACGAGCTTGCAGGAAC
The DNA here is from genome assembly GCF_044391085.1 of Paenarthrobacter sp. NPDC018779. Lineage (NCBI taxonomy): Bacteria > Bacillati > Actinomycetota > Actinomycetes > Micrococcales > Micrococcaceae > Paenarthrobacter > Paenarthrobacter sp. NPDC018779. The sequence goes on from NZ_JBIRZS010000001.1 coordinate 167,847, forward strand.
ACGCGGCAAACCTGGCTGCTTCCTTTGAGGCCGCCAATGCCTGAGTCCGGCGTAACACCCGAACAGCAGCCTGCCCGGGAGCCGTTCGGCTCCCGGCTGGCTGCGGCCATGGACGCCCGCGGTCCGTTGTGCGTGGGCATTGACCCGCACCCGCAGTTGTTGGCGGACTGGGGACTTAACGACGACGCCGCCGGGCTGGAACGCTTTTCGCTCACGGTGGTGGAGGCGGTGGCTTCCCTCGCTGCCGCGGTCAAGCCGCAGGTGGCGCTGTACGAGCGTCACGGATCCGCCGGCATGGCAGTCCTGGAACGCACCCTGGCCGCCGCTGCAGAGGCCGGAGTCTTGAGCATCGCCGACGCCAAGCGCGGAGACATCGGCTCCACCATGGCGGCGTACGCGGATGCCTGGCTCCGTGACGGCTCCTCCCTGGCGGCCGACTCGGTGACGTTGAGCCCGTACCTGGGCTTTGAGTCCTTGCGTCCGGCCTTGGATCTTGCGGCCGAGTACGGCAGGGGAGTGTTCGTGCTTGCCCTGACGTCGAATCCGGAAGGCAAGAGCGTCCAGCATGTTGGCGGAGATGACTCGGTAGCCCGGCGGATTATTGCTGCGGCTGCTGAAGAAAATGCACGCTACGCGGGTGCCTTGGGATCGGTTGGCCTGGTGGTTGGGGCTACGATCGGTTCCGCCCTTGAGGACCTTGGAATCGATCTTGGGCCGGTCAAGGGCGCGATCCTGGCTCCCGGCCTGGGCGCCCAGGGAGCCACTCCGGCGGACCTGCGCGCGACGTTCGGTTCGGCCTACCCGGCGGTCCTTGCAACGTCCAGCCGCGGGATCCTCGCAGCCGGACCCACGGTCGCTGCCCTTCGGGTGGCAACAGAGGAAACCCTGGGCGGCTTGCGCGCCTAGGCTGCTGCCGGTAGGTTCAGCATCAGTCGCGTGATCCGTGTCACAGTTCCTCTTGAACGGGAGTTTGGCCATGGCTTTGAAAGAACTCACCCCGCAGGAGCGTTCCGACGCTTTGGAAAAAGCTGCCAAGGCACGGGCCACCCGCGCCGCAGCCAAGGAGCGGCTCAAGCGGGGTGAGGTCAGCATCGCCGAACTGATCTCATCGGGCTCCTCTGATGAGGCCATCGCGCGGATGCGTGTCATCGAACTGCTTGAGGCACTCCCGGGCATTGGCCCTGTCCGTGCCGCCGCGATCATGGCCGATATCGGTATCGCCGGATCGCGGCGGATCAGGGGCCTGGGAATTCACCAGGCCCGCGCGCTGGTAGATTTTATGGATACCCAACAAAGCGATTGACGCATCTCCCCGAAGGAATCCGTGAGCACGAAACCTGGACTGACTGTCCTTGCAGGCCCAACTGCTGTTGGCAAGGGAACCGTATCCACCTACATCAGGGACAACTATCCAGAGGTTTGGCTGTCAGTATCAGCCACCACCCGCGCGGCCCGGCCCGGTGAGAAGGATGGCGTCCACTACTTCTTCAAGTCCGCCGAGGAGTTCGATTCCCTCATCGCGGACGGTGAATTGCTGGAGTGGGCCGTTGTCCACGGACACAACCGCTACGGCACATTGCGCAGCACCGTCAACGCAGCCATCGCCGAGGGCAAGTCTGTTCTCCTGGAGATCGACCTCCAGGGTGCGCGCCAGGTCAAGGAAGCCGTACCGGATGCCAATTTCGTCTTCCTGGCACCCCCGAGCTGGGACGAAATGGTGCGCCGCCTGGTGGGCCGCGGCACCGAAACTCCCGAAGAACAGCAGCGCAGGCTGGAAACCGCTAAACTGGAACTTGCTGCTGAACCGGAGTTTGACCACACCGTCATCAATGACGACGTTCGCCGGGCAGCGGACGAGCTTGTTTCACTCATGGGGCTTACCCCGCACCAGCGCTAAGCGCTTGCACTTGTCGGCCCGCTAGAATTTGGAGATTTCGTGTCCACGAACCTTGAAGGCATCATCAACCCGCCGATCGATTCGCTGCTTGAGGCTGCCGATTCCAAGTACGGCCTGGTGATTTTCGGCGCCAAGCGTGCCCGTCAGATCAACGCCTACTACGCCCAGCTCCACGAGGGCCTCTTCGAGTACGTCGGCCCCTTGGTCGACACCAAGCTGAACGAGAAGTCGCTCTCCATCGCCCTGCGCGAGATCAACGAAGGCCTCCTGGTCTCCACCCCGATCGAGCCCGCAGAGTAAGACAGACTGCCTGTTGACGGAGGTCACGTGCGCATAGTCCTCGGAGTCGGGGGAGGGATCGCAGCCTACAAGGTTGCATCGCTCCTCCGGCTTTTTACTGAAGCCGGCCACAAGGTCACCGTCATCCCAACGGAGGCAGCTACGCGTTTTGTGGGTGTAGCCACCTGGGAGGCGCTCTCCGGCAATCCCGTCAGCAACAGCGTTTTCGACGACGTCGAGAAGGTGAACCATGTCAGGCTCGGCCACGAGGCCGATCTGATCGTCGTTGCACCGGCTACCGCCGACCTCCTGGCCAAGGCGGCAACGGGACAGGCGGGGGACCTCCTGACGAACACCCTCCTGATGGCGCACGGCCCGGTGCTCTTTGCCCCGGCGATGCACACCGAGATGTGGCAGCACGCGGCCACGCAGGCCAACGTCGAGACCCTGCGCAAGCGGGGTGTCACTGTACTGGAGCCAGCCAGCGGGCGCCTCACCGGAGCGGACTCCGGCCCTGGCAGGCTGCCGGAGCCGGAGGCGATCTTCGCTGCCGCCATGGCGCTTGCAGGCACTGAAGCGTCAGCTGCCGCGCATGTCGGAGCTGGTCCTTTGTCAGGACGGGTCGTCACCATTTCTGCCGGCGGTACCCGCGAAGCGCTTGACCCCGTCCGGTTCCTCGGTAACCGTTCCTCGGGCAAGCAGGGCGCGGCATTGGCTGCCGCCGCCCTCGGGGCCGGTGCCACTGTGAGATTCCTCGCAGCGCACATGGACGTCGAGCCGCCCGCCGGCGTCGAACTGGTCCGCGTCGAGTCGGCCCTGGAACTGCGCGAGGCGGCGCTTCAAGCGGCAGCCGATTCCGACGTCGTCATCATGGCAGCTGCCGTTGCGGACTTCCGCCCCGCGGATGTTTCGGACACCAAAATCAAGAAAGTCGACGGCGAAGATGCGCCTCTGGTGCGCCTGGTGCGCAATCCGGACATCCTCCATGAACTCGTGGAACGGCGCAATGCCACGGGCGGCCGGCAGCTCATCGTAGGTTTTGCCGCTGAGACAGGCGACGCCCAAGGCGATGTCCTGGAGCATGCCACCGCCAAGCTCAAACGCAAGGGCTGTGACCTCCTGGTGGTCAACCAGGTGGGCGTCGGCAGGGTCTTTGGGCAGGATGACAATTCCGTGGTCATCCTCTCCGGCCACGGGGCCGAACCTCAATCGGCTTCCGGATCCAAGGCCGATGTCGCGTCCGCCGTCGTTGACCGCGTCGGCGCGGAACTGGCCAAGGTGTTTCCCGCACCCTAGCTGCCGGCGACGCAAGCCGAAGCAAAGAACACTTAGCATAGGGACACACGGCAAATGCCTCTGCCCCGCAACCCAGTAAGGTGGTCGAGTGACTTTACCGCTTCACCATGAACACCATGGCACCCCGTCCAAGCTCCGGCTCTTCACTTCCGAGTCGGTCACCGAGGGACACCCGGACAAGATCTGCGACCAGATCAGCGACTCCATCCTTGACGCGCTGCTCGCTGCAGACCCCGAGTCACGCGTGGCCGTAGAAACCATGGCCACCACCGGCCTGGTGCACGTAGCGGGCGAGGTCACCACCGACGCGTACGTGGAGATTCCGCAGATTGTCCGCGAGACCATCCTCGGCATCGGCTACGACTCCTCAGCCAATGGCTTCGATGGCGCACGGTGTGGCGTTTCTGTTTCAATCGGCCAGCAGTCCAACGACATCGCCGGGGGCGTGTTCAACTCGCTGGAGGCCCGTGAAGGGCGCCAGGAAGACGACTATGACCTCCAAGGCGCCGGCGACCAAGGCATCATGTTCGGCTACGCAAGTGACGAGACCGCCTCCTACATGCCGACACCCATCTGGCTGGCGCACCGCTTGTCCGAGCGGCTTACCGAGGTCCGCAAGAGCGGCGAACTCGCGTACTTGCGGCCCGACGGCAAGACCCAGGTCACGGTAGGGTACGACGGCGACCGGCCGGTTTCAGTTGAAACGGTGGTCATTTCGAGCCAGCACGCAGAGGACGCGAGCCTGGAGCAGTTGCGTGCCGATCTGGCAAGCCACGTCATCGATCCGGTCCTTGCAGCAGCCAACCTTGACCTCTCGCGTGTGGCGAACATCCTGAACCCTGCCGGTGCCTTCGTGATCGGCGGACCCGTGGGTGACGCCGGACTGACCGGGCGCAAGATCATCGTTGACACCTACGGCGGATTCTCCCGCCACGGCGGCGGTGCCTTCTCCGGCAAGGATCCGTCCAAGGTGGACCGTTCCGCGGCGTACGCCATGCGCTGGGTCGCGAAGAACGTGGTGGCCGCAGGACTTGCCAAGCGCGCCGAAATCCAGATCGCCTACGCGATCGGGCAGGCACGGCCGGTTGGTACCTACGTGGAGACCTTCGGCACGGAGACCGTGGATCCGGCACGCATCAGCGAGGCCATCAACGAGATCTTCGACCTCCGCCCGCGGGCGATCATCGACGCCTTGGACCTCAAACGCCCCATCTACGCCAAGACGGCAGCCCACGGACACTTCGGCCGCGATGAGCCTGACTTCACATGGGAACGCCTTGACCGCGTAGCGGACCTTAAGGAGTTCTTCAACGCCTGACTTCCTGACCGCCGATTGCCTTAATGTCGGTGGCCCGTGATTGGCTTGAGCCAGAGATGCCCGCAGTGGGTCGATCCCGCTGTGGGCATCCTGCGTTTGAGCGGCCGGCGGGCAGAACTGATCACGGGGCAAACTGATCACAGGGCAGAACCGATCACGGGATGGAGGCGGAGTACATGGCGGAACAGGATATGCAGCCGTCCTTGCTTCAGCCCTCGTTACTGCAGGGTTTTCCGGCGAAGCCAGCGGTCAAGGGGCTACCACTCGCAGCAATTGACCCGGTTGCGCGGGTGGTCTTGGAGTCTCCCTTGCCGCACCTGGACCGGACCTTCGACTACGCCGTTCCCATCGAGCTCGAAGGGACGGCCGTCCCCGGCGTGCGGGTCAAGGTGAAGTTCAACGGGCAGGAACTGAATGGCTACATTGCCGAAAGGCGGCAGGCCTCCGACGCCGGGCATGGGCTGATCCCCCTCCACAAGGTGGTGTCACCGGTGGCGGTGATGACTCCGGCCATCAGCCGCCTTGCCGCAGCAGTGGCTGCCCGGTACGCCGGAACCCTCAGCGATGTCCTGCGGACTGCTATTCCGCCACGGGTCGCGAAGGTGGAGAAGGAAGCCCTGGAGAACGCGGAGCAGGATGTCACCGCACCCACCCCGTTAGTGGACGCCAGGACGTGGACCTCCTACACCAACGGGACGCCGTTCCTGCGGCACCTGGCTGCGGGCGGCACACCCAAGGCCGTGCTGACTGCTCTCCAGGGATTCGGCCACGATGCTTGGCCGGCCATGCTGGCCTCGGCGGTAGCAGCTGTCCGCAGTTCCGGCCGGGGCGCCGTGCTGGTAGTTCCAGACTACCGGGACCTGGAGCGCCTGGAAGCGGCGCTGGTGGAGGTCTTGCCCGCCACCGATATTGCACGTTTGACCGCCGACGACGGTCCGACGCCACGCTACCGCAACTTCCTGCGACTCCTGACGGGTCAGGCGGGAGTGGCCATCGGAACCCGCTCGGCCGCCTACGCGCCGGTGCACCATCCCGGGTTGATGGTGTGCTGGGACGATGGCGATGACCTGCACATCGATCAACGGGCACCGTACGCCCACACACGCGAGATCCTGCTGCTGCGCTCGGAACAGGAAGATACCGCCTGCTTGCTTGCTTCGCATAGCCGCAGCACCGAGTTGCAACGGCTCGTGGAGCTACAGTGGGCAGTGCCCATCGAGGCCCCGCGGGGAGCCATCCGCGCCACGGCGCCACGGGTCCTGAACACAGCGGACAGCTTCGAACAGGAGCGCGACCCCTTGGCACGCGTTGCACGCCTCCCCGGGGCGGCCTGGAAAGCCGCGAAGGAAGGCTTGGAACGGGGCCCGGTCTTGGTGCAGGTGGCCCGGGCAGGGTACGCTCCCTCACTGGTGTGCCAAACGTGCCGCGAGCCTGCCCGTTGCAATGCTTGCCAAGGCCCGTTGGCAACATCCAGCGGCTCCGCCCTGCCTGCGTGCCGTTGGTGTTCAACGCCGGCTCCGCAGTGGCGTTGTGCGCACTGCAATGGCGTCCACCTGCGGCGCGGTGCCACCGGGGTCATCCGGACCGCCGAAGAACTTGGCAGGGCCTTTCCCGGGCACGCAGTCATTACCTCATCCGGTGAGCACATCAAGGCAACCGTGCCGGGGTCGCCCGCCTTGGTTGTGGCCACCGTGGGTGCCGAACCGGTAGCCCCGGAGGGTTACGCAGCGGCGTTGCTCCTGGACGGTAATTCCCTGCTGCGCCGGGAAAACCTGCGGTCCGGCGAGGACACGGTTCGCCGCTGGTTCAACGCGGCGGCCCTGGTGCGTCCCGCGGGCCAAGGAGGACTGGTAGTCATCACCGCTGACGACACCACGGCCACAGGGGCCCTGCTTCGCTGGGATGCTGCGGGATACGCATCCCGTGAACTTGCCCTGAGGAAAGAACTGCAGTTGCCTCCGGCGGTGCGGGTGGCTTCCGTCACCGGCCCCCGGACAGACGTTGTGTCCTTTTCGGAAACACTGGCCGCCGCGCTCAAGGGGGCAACAGATACCCTGCGGAGCGTTGGTCCTGCGCCGGTGCAGCTGCACGGCACCGGCGCAGCGGAGCCCGACGCGGATGTCCGCACGCTTTTCTTCATCCCGTATGGTGAAGCTGCCGCAGTCACCCAGGCAATGCGCGCGGTCAAGGCCGCCAACGCAGCCAAGCGCCTGCACGGGCCCGTCCAGTTGCGGCTTGACGGAGTGGATGTCCTCTAGGGCCTGGATGAGCCTGAGGGAAGCGTCATGATTTCCGCGCCGGTCTCTGTAATGGCGATGGTGTGCTCTGTGTGGGCCGTCAGGCAACCTGTGGCGCTCCGGAGGGTCCAGCCGTCGGCATCGGTCACGAGTTTCGCCGTGTCCTGCATGACCCACGGCTCAAGGGCCAGCAGCAATCCCGGACGGAGCTCGTAGCCACGTCCCGGCCTGCCGGTGTTGGGAACGTGGGGGTCCTGGTGCATGGTTGATCCGATGCCGTGCCCGCCAAACTCGACGTTCACGGGGTAGCCGGCGTCTTTGAGGACCGAGCCGATCGCGTAGGACAGATCGCCGATCCGCGCGCCGGGGACGGCTGCGGCAATGCCTGCTGCGAGGGCACGTTCTGTCGCTTCGATCATGGCCAGGCTTTCGGGACGCGCCGGGGCGCCAACCACGAAGCTGATGGCCGCGTCTGCTGCGATTCCGTCTTTGGTGACCGCGAGGTCCAAAGAAAGGAGGTCGCCGTCGGCAAGCGCGTAGTCGTGGGGCAGGCCGTGGAGCACTGCGTCATTGACGCCGGTGCAGATGTAGTGGCCAAAGGGACCCCGGCCAAACGAGGGGGCGTAGTCGACGTAGCAGGATTCGGCTCCGGCCTCGACGATCATGTCCTTGGTCCAGCGGTCGATGTCCAGCAGGTTGGTGCCAACCGTGGCCCGGCTCTTGAGGGCCTGGAGGATGTCGGCCACCAGTGCGCCGGTGACTTTCGCTTTGGCCACTTCGGAGGGGCTCAGGATTTCAATCATTGGTGGTCTTTCGCTTTGGGGCATTGCGTTTGCGCAGGGTGATGGCTTCCTCCGCCGCGGCAAGCAACTGCCGTGCGGATTCGTCCCAGTTGAAGTCAGCTGCCCGCTCCACGGAACGGCGCGACCGCTGTTGCCACAGGACCTGGTCATCCAGGGCGGCAACGGCGGCGGCAAAGTCAGCGGGGGACCCGGGATCCACGTAGCTGACGGCGTCAGCACCCACTTCCCGAAAGATAGGGATGTCGCTTGCCACCACCGGTGTTCCCAACGCCATCGCTTCCACCAGCGGCAGTCCGTAGCCTTCGGCACGGGACAAACTGATCAGTGCCGTGGCCCTGCGCAGGAGCTCTTCGTATTCGGCGTCCGTGACCCCGTTGTGGAACTCCACCTTGGCGCCGTCCGGCATCAGTGCTTCCAGTTCCGCCCTGCGCTGGGAAGTGATGCGGCTGAGCAGGTGCAGGGTGTAGTCGGGGAGACCGGCCATGCCGCGGATCATGGTCTCCACGTTCTTGTACGGCATGAACGAGCCCATGTAGAGCAGGGACTTGTCCGCACCCTCTGCCGGATCCCGCGGCGTCTGTCCCGGCTGCGGGGCGTTGCCGACAATCCGGACAGGGCGTCGCGTGAGCCGGTACTTCGCCATGAGCGCCTCGGTGGTCCGGCTGATGGTGGCCACCACTTCGGCCCTGTCCAGCAGCACGCGCTGCGGCCAGAAGGCCTTGTGGTAGAGCCTCCACAGCAGGCGGACCGGCGCCGGAAGGAAGCCCGGGGGAGCAGGGTGCTCATAGTAGATGAGGTCGTGGAGGGTCAGGATCAGGCTGTACTGCCGACCCCACGAGCCCATGGTCTGCATGGGGCACACCACAATGTCGGCGCCCAGTGGATTGACTTTCCGTGCAACGAACAGCTCCAAGGGAGAGAGCGGGCTGTTCACCATGACCCACGGAACATCGGGCAACAGCGCAAGCTGCCTTTTGTCATTGATGAGCATGGTCACGTCGGCGATCTTCGCGGTCGCCGCGATGAGGCTTGAGCCGTAGCGGCTGATGCCGTCGTGGTGGTCTGTCCTGGTAAAGCGGGCGTCAATGACGATTTTCACGCGGGATGTTCCTCCAGGAAGGTTCGGATGGACGCAGCTGCCGGTTCGGGCGTTTCGTAGTGGATCAGGTGCCCGACGCCGGGAATCACTTCCAGCGTCCCGTCCGGGAGGCGTTCCAGCAGTTTGTGCTGGCTGGGCAAAGTGGCGATCTCGTCCTTTTCACCGGCGACCAGCAGCACAGGGAGGTTGAGCTGTTCAGCCACGTCCGCGACGTTGCCTGAGACGGAGGCCTTGAACGATTCCAAAAGGCTGTTCCGATCGGCAAAGGCGCTGAAGTAGGCGTCGTGTTGGCCGTGGATGAAGCGCCGCAGCTGCTTGTCCTTGGTCTTGGCCATGGTGATGCTCATGATCCGGACGATCGCGCGGTTCCGGAGGATGGCAAGGCCAAGGATCCGGGGAAGTTTGGCCGAGATCTGGTAGTAGAAGACCGCCAGCTTGGTCATGACGCCCTTGGGTCCCTCCAAGGCCGGCGCGGCTATGGGATTAATCAGCACCAGGGGAGTCACCGCGCCCGGATGGCTTGCCACGAAATGGCTTGCCACGATCGATCCGAAGGAATGGCCAAGGAGGACGGTTTGCGGTCCCAGATCCAGGGCGGCCATGAAGCCTTCAATGAAGCGACCGTAACGCTCCACGCTGTGCTCGTCGTCGACGAATGGCTCGGAGCTGCCGAAGGCGGGGAGGTCCGGCATGATGATCCGCATCTCCGGGAGCAGGTCGGCCACCCGCAACAAGCCGTGGTGGTCGCCCCGGAAGCCATGGATGACCAGGATGGTACGTGTCGTGTCGGTTGCCTTGACGGGCTGGTACGTCCAGTACGCCACCGTGCTGCCATCGACGTCCACATCGGACGCGGCCGTGCGGGCTGCCAAGGACTTGCTGAAGAACTCGACGGGGGCCTGTGCACCCCCCATGGGATGCGCGGTGTCCACTTTTTCCATTCAGTAATTCCTAATTCACGTTGTCCGGATGCGAGCCCGTCCGGTGATGGCGTTCCAGGCCCGCCATGCCGTCCAGGTCCCCGCTGTCCAGTTCGAAATCGAAGACGTTGAAGTTCTCCTTGATGCGTCCGGCCGTGCTGGCTTTGGGTATGACCAGGTTCCCCAGCTGCAGGTGCCAGCGAAGGATGACCTGAGCGGGAGTCCTCTTGTACTTCTCCGCCAGGGCAACGATTGCCGGATCCCCGAGGACCTGCCCGCGGCCCAAGGGGCTCCAGGCCTCGGTCCGGATGCCGAGCTGACTGTGCAGGGTCCTGAGCCGGGCCTGCTGCAGCCAGGGATGCAGTTCCACCTGGTTCACGGCGGGGACCACTTCGGCGGATTGCATAAGTTGTTCAAGATGGTCGGGCTGGAAGTTCGACACGCCAATGGCCCGGACCTTGCCCTCACGGTAGAGGGTCTCCAAGGCCTTGTAGGTCTCAGCGAACAGTCCACGCGCCGGGCAGGGCCAGTGGATGAGGTACAGATCCACGTAGTCCAGGCCCAAGTTGGCCATGGAGGTGTCGAAGGCGCGGAGCGTCGCGTCGTAGCCATGGTGGTCGTTCCAGACCTTGGTGGTGACGAAAACGTCCTCGCGGGTCAGCGCGTGGACGGATTCACCGGATCCGCCCGTGCCCAGGTTGGCGTCCCGCGCGTCGCCGATGGCCCCGCCGATTGCCCGGCCCACGCCGACTTCGTTGCCGTACATGGCCGCGGTGTCGAAGCGCCGGTACCCTTCCCCCAGTGCAGTACTGACCAATGCGTCGGCATCAGCCGGGGGGACCTTGTACAGGCCATAGCCCATCTGGTCCATCATGACGCCGTTGTTCAGGCTCAGCCGTGCCGGGAATCTCATAGCAACGACTCTACCCATTCCGGGGCGGATTGCCTTAGGAGTGGCCAGTGAAACTCACCAGCCTCCGCGCAGATGCTTCGTCGAGGATCAGGTCCGTTGCCAGCCCGGCAGCCAACGCGCCCTGGAGCCCATTGATCTTCGAAGCACCGGAGACCACGCAGATCCGGCGCCTGACCTGGCGCAGTTGTTCGTGGCTGGGGCCGGTGGACCGTTCGTTCAAGGTGATGCCGTCCGAGGATCCGTCGCTGCGGAAGAAGACCGTGGCAACGTCGCCCACCACGTCGTCCTCTGCCAGTGCCGCCAGGTCCTGTTCATCGAGGTACCCGCCGGCGTAGACGTGGCTGGGGTAGTCGGAGTCCACGGAGCCCACGCCGAAGATGGCGATGCTCATGCGGGCCTGCACATCGAGGATCCGCTGCACGCTGCGCTCATTCCACATAGCTGTCTTGGTGGCGGCGTGGTCGAAGAACGCCGGAACGGGGAACTGCTCCACCCGTGCACCATAGGCGCTTCCGAACCGCCGCATGATGTCGCTGGCGTAGGTAATGCCGGTGGTCTGCATGTTTCCGGCCCCATTCAACTGCACCACGATGCTGTCGTGCGTCACCTTGCGGGTAAGGTGCCGGCTGACCGCGCTCAAGGTCGCTCCCCAGGCCACGCCGATGATGGCGTTCGAGTCCACCAGGGGGCCGATGGTCCGGGCTGCCTGCATCGCAACTCGGTCAAGTGTCTCGGCTTCGTTCAGCGTGTCCAGCACCGGAACCACGTGCACGTCCACTCCGAAGCGGTCGCGGATCTGGCTTTCCAGTTCGGGCGCCGTATCAAAAGGGCTCTTGATCTGGACCTGTACCAGGCCGGTTTCCCGGGCCGAGGACAACAGCCGGGAAACCGTTGAACGCGAGGTCCTCAACTCACGGGCGATCGCGTCCATGGTCAGGTCCTGGAGGTAGTACATCTGTGCGGCCCTCAGTGCGTCCGAATGGCGTGATCGTCCCATCTCATTTCCTTGCTGCACGTTTGTGCAAATAGCTTGACTCCATTTTCCACCTTCGCCAGATTAGTGGTGAAAGGTGCAGCGGCGGGGAGCGCCACGCACGAACCAAGCCCAAGGGAGCAGTTTTGGGAAACAGGATTTCCGGTACCTCGTCCGAGGCGCATCGGCGTGAATCGGCAGCGGCCTTAAAGGAGCGCCCCTCAGCCCAGGTACTCATCATCGGTGGCGGTATCAACGGAGTGGGAACGTTCCGGGATCTGGCACTGCAGGGGGTGGACGTGGCACTCGTCGAACGCGGAGACTACTGCCAGGGGGCCAGCGGCGCGTCGTCGCACATGATCCACGGTGGTATCCGCTACCTGGAAAACGGCGAGTTCCGCCTGGTGAAGGAATCCGTGGTGGAACGCAACCGCCTGCTGCGGATCGCACCCCACTACGTCAAGCCGCTCCAGACCACCATCCCGATCTTCAGCACCTTCTCCGGCATTCTCTCTGCCCCAGTGCGCTTCCTGACCCACAAACAGGGTAAGCCGAAGGAACGCGGCGCTTTCCTCATCAAGCTCGGTCTGAGCATTTACGATTTCTTCTCCCGCGATGGCGGCAGTGTTCCGAAGCACCAGTTCCTTGGCCGCGACAAAGCCCTGGCCGAGTTGCCGCGACTGCACCAGGGCATCAAGTACACCGCCACCTACTTCGACGCTTCCGTGCACAACCCGGAGAGGCTCACGCTGGATGTCCTCCAGGATGGCGAGAAGGCAGGACACGCGGCAGGGGGCAGCGCCCGTGCCAGCAACTATGTTTCACTGGTCTCCATGGGGGCCAACGGGGTGCGGCTTCGCGATGAACTGACCGGTGGAGAATTCGATTTCCAGGCAGACGTCATCGTCAACACCACTGGTGCGTGGGTGGATCTCACCAACCAGGCCATGGGTGCTGCCAGCACGTTCATGGGCGGCACCAAGGGATCGCACATCGTCCTGGACCACCCGGAACTCCTCGCCGCCTGCAACGGCAGGGAAATCTTCTTCGAACACACCGATGGCCGCATCGTCCTCATCTACCCCATGGGCGACCGCGTGCTGGTGGGAACCACTGACGTCGACGCGGACATGTCCCAGGATGCGGTGTGCACCGAAGAAGAGGTGGACTACTTCTTCGACTTGGTGGGCCACGTCTTTCCCACCATCGCCGTGGACCGCAAACACATCGTCTACAGCTTCTCCGGCGTCCGTCCCCTCCCGCGGCATGACGCCACCCAGCCCGGCTTCGTCTCCCGGGACTACCGGATCGAACGCTCGGTCCGCACGGGCGAAGGCGCGGCCGCGACGCCAGGCGGCAAGGCCGCCGTCGTACTGAGCCTGGTGGGCGGCAAGTGGACCACTTTCCGTGCGCTTGCCGAACACATGACCAACGATGTCCTGCGGGAACTCGGCAAAGAACGCAAGGTCTCGACGGCGAAACTCCCCATCGGTGGTGGCGCGGACTTCCCCGTGACCGCCCAAGGCGAACAGGAATGGATCAAGGAGCACATGGGACCGGGCCTGGACGCGAGCCGCGTCGAAGGGCTCTTGACCCGCTACGGCACCCGCGCCGGGGAAGTCATCGCGTTCCTGCAGGCCGGCGAAGACGCCCCACTGCGGTCCACCCGCGAACTCAGCGTCAGGGAACTGGAATTCATGGCACTGAACGAGCAGGTAGGGCACTTGGTTGACGTGCTGATCCGCCGCACCTCGCTCGCTTTCCGCGGCCTGGTCACCGGCGAACTGCTCAACGAGATTGCCGAGGCGCTTGCTGGTCCCCTCGGTTGGGACGCGACGAAACGGCAGGCGGAAGTCCGCCTCGCGCAAGAGGTCCTGCACCGTTACCACAAGGTCAACGTGCACAGCCTGGTGGACTGAAACCCACCACCGGAACGGCACCGGCGACGGTGCCGTTCCAACAGCCCCTTCCACCCGCGAGGGGGCTGATAACAGAAGAATGAGGAGTCAAAGATGTCTCTTGGAATTGTTTTCCTTTCCGAAGTATTCGGAACCATGATGCTGACCCTTCTGGGTTGCGGCGTTGTGGCCAACGTTGCGCTCAAAGGCACCAAGGGCAACAACGCTGGATTCTTGATGGTGACCTGGGGCTGGGGAATTGCGGTCTTCGCGGGCGTCTTTGTGGCCGCAAAGTCCGGTGCCCATCTCAACCCCGCCGTCACCCTGGGCCTGCTCGTCAAGGGCAGCAAGGAATACGCCCCCGACGTGGCAGTCACGTTTGGATCCACACTGACCTACTTCGGCGGCGAACTCCTGGGCGCATTCCTTGGTGCCGTGGTGTGCTGGCTCGCTTACAAGCAGCACTTCGACGCCGAGCCCCTTCCGGCCAACAAGCTGGGCACCTTCTCCACCGGCCCCGCAATCCGGTCCACCCCGTGGAACCTGATCACCGAAATCATCGGCACCTTCGTGCTGGTCTTCGTGATCCTGACCTTCGGCGGTACGCCTTCGGGCCTTGGACCATTGGCCGTGGCCCTGCTCGTTGTCGGCATTGGCGTTTCGCTCGGCGGACCCACAGGCTACGCCATCAACCCCGCACGTGACCTGGGCCCGCGCATTGCGCACGCTGTCCTCCCCATCCAGGGCAAGGGTTCCAGCGACTGGGCCTATTCCTGGATTCCGGTAGTGGGACCCCTTGTTGGTGGCGCCCTCGCAGGCCTCGTGGCCATCTGGGTTCCGGACATCATGCCCGCCGTCGCCGGCTGATCCCTTTCCATACTGCCAATAACCAACCACCCAACCACAGACAAGGACGTCACCATGAACCAATACGTCATCGCCATTGACCAGGGCACCACAAGTTCCCGCGCCATCGTGTTCGACCACGCGGGAACCATCGTTTCCACGGGCCAGATGGAACACGAGCAGATATTCCCGCAGGCAGGATGGGTGGAGCACAACCCGGCCGAAATCTGGGACAACACCCGCGAGGTCATTGCCTCAGCCCTCTCCAAGGCGAACCTGACCCGGCACGATATTGCCGCCGTCGGAATCACCAACCAGCGCGAGACCGCGGTGGTTTGGGACAAGAACACCGGCGAGGCCGTGTACAACGCGATCGTCTGGCAGGACACCCGTACCCAGCCGATCGTGGACGAACTGGCCAAGGACGGGGGAGTGGAGCGGTTCAAACAGAAGGTAGGCCTGCCGCTGGCCACGTACTTCTCCGGGACCAAGATCAAATGGATCCTGGACAACGTCGAAGGAGCCCGGGAGAAGGCCGAAGCGGGAGACCTCCTCTTCGGAAACACCGACGCCTGGGTGCTGTGGAACCTCACCGGCGGGACCGACGGCGGCGTGCACGTTACCGATGTCACCAACGCCTCGCGCACACTGTTCATGGACCTGGAGTCGCTTCAGTGGGACCAGGAAATCCTGGACATCTTTGGGGTTCCTGCGTCCATGATGCCGGCCATCAAGTCCTCCTCCGAGGTCTACGGCCAGGTCCATACGTCCCAGTTGCTCCGGGAAACCCCGGTTGCCGGCATCCTGGGCGACCAACAGGCAGCCACGTTCGGCCAGGCGGCTTTCCAGCCCGGTGAAGCGAAGAACACCTACGGCACCGGATGCTTCCTGATCTTCAACACCGGCGAGGAGATCGTCCACTCGAAGAACGGTTTGCTGACCACGCTCGGCTACAAGCTCGGAGACCAGAAACCGCACTACGCGCTGGAAGGGTCCATTGCCGTCACAGGCTCGCTCATCCAGTGGCTCCGCGACAACCTCGGCATGATCAGTTCGGCCCCGCAGGTGGAAGAACTCGCCGCCGCGGTGGAGGATAACGGTGGCGTGTACATCGTGCCCGCCTTCTCCGGCCTCTTCGCCCCGTACTGGCGTGCCGACGCCCGCGGCGCGATCGTGGGGCTCACCCGGTACGCCAACAAGGGCCACATCGCCCGGGCAGCCCTGGAAGCCACCGCCTTCCAGACCCGTGAGGTACTTGACGCTGTCAACGCGGACTCCGGCGTGCCGCTCACCGAACTGAAGGTCGACGGCGGCATGGTCGCCAACGATGCCCTCATGCAGTTCCAGGCGGACATCCTGGGCGTGCCCGTGGTTCGGCCGAAGGTCATTGAAACCACCGCCCTCGGTGCGGCCTACGCCGCTGGCCTGGCGGTGGGATTCTGGAACGACCTCGGCGAGCTCAGTGCCAACTGGGGCGAGGACAAGCGCTGGGAACCGCAACTGGATACGGCAGAGCAGGAGCGGCAGTTGCGGTTGTGGAAGAAGGCCGTGACCAAATCGATGGATTGGGTGGACGAGGACGTGAAGTAGTCTGACCTGACGTTGATGGCAGCCGCGCCTGCCCCGCCCGCTTCGCGGTGCCCACCACACCCGGGCGAGGCGCGGCTGCCATCAACTCACCAGTCCGTCCTCAACGCCTTCTTTGGAGACTGGAGAATTTAAACGTGCGCTATTGTAGATCTATGCGTGCGAACCTTCTGCTTAGTTAGCCGCCCGGCAATCTTCGCCGTGCGGCCGCCCCTCCATTGTCGAGGGGCTTTTGTGTGTCCGGGGGTTTGTGCTCCCGGGATCGTGCGACAACAGCAGAAGGTAATTCCGCCATCGAGAACAGAAGAGGGCAGCAGTGAGCGTTCAGCCGGAGACAGAAACCGGAACAGCACAGGCAACGGCAGCCGGAGCACCCGAAGAGGGCGTCTACAGCTTCGCGACCATGGAAGCCAAATGGCCGCAGGTCTGGGACGACCTCAAGGTGTTCACCCCCGTAGACGACGGTTCGCGGGAGCGCCGCTATGTGCTGGACATGTTCCCCTACCCTTCCGGCGACCTCCACATGGGCCACGCCGAGGCTTTCGCCATGGGCGACGTCGTGGCACGCTACCTCCGGCAGAAGGGCTACGATGTCCTGCACCCGATCGGCTGGGACTCCTTCGGCCTGCCCGCTGAGAACGCAGCCATCAAGCGCAATGCCCATCCCAGCGAGTGGACCTACGCCAACATTGATACGCAGGCCGCGTCCTTCAGGCGCTATGCCATTTCCGCGGACTGGTCCCGCCGCCTGCACACCTCCGATCCCGAGTACTACCGCTGGACGCAGTGGCTGTTCAAGCGGTTCTACGAGCGTGGCCTGGCCTACCGCAAGGACTCACCCGTCAACTGGTGCCCCAAGGACCTCACCGTCCTGGCCAACGAACAGGTGGTCAACGGTGCCTGCGAACGATGCGGCACTCCCGTCACCAAGAAGTCGCTGAACCAGTGGTACTTCAAGATCACGGACTATGCCGATCGCCTGCTCGAAGACATGGACCAGTTGCAGGGCCACTGGCCCGAACGGGTCCTTGCCATGCAGCGGAACTGGATCGGCCGCTCGGAAGGCGCCCACGTCCGCTTCGTCATTGAAGCCGAAGGAAGCCGCCCGGAACGCGAAGTCACGGTCTTCACCACCCGGCCGGATACCCTGTACGGCGCAACTTTCTTTGTTGTCGCAGCAGACGCCCACCTGGCACTGGACCTGGTCACCCCGGAACAGCACGACGAACTCATGGCGTACCGCGAAAAGGTCAAGGCGCTCTCGGAAATCGAGCGCCAGTCCACAGAGCGGGAAAAGACTGGTGTCTTCACTGGCCGCTACGCCATTAACCCGCTCAACGGCGAAAAGCTCCCAGTATGGGCGGCGGACTACGTCCTGGCCGACTACGGGACGGGCGCCATCATGGCTGTTCCGGCACACGACCAGCGCGACCTCGATTTCGCCAAGGCCTTCAACCTGCCTGTCCGTGCCGTACTGAACACGGGCGAGGACGATCCTGCGGAATCCGGCGTAGCCACCGCAGGCGAAGGCACCCTGCAGAACTCCGGTGCGCTGGATGGACTCAGTAAGGCAGAGGCCATCCCGGCTGCCATCGATATCCTGGAAAAGCAGGGTACCGGTGAGAAGTTCGTCAACTTCCGCCTCCGTGACTGGCTGCTGAGCCGCCAGCGGTTCTGGGGCACGCCGATTCCGATCATCCACTGCGGCGAATGCGGCGAAGTGCCGGTACCGGACGATCAACTGCCCGTCAGGTTGCCGGAGGACTTGCGTGGTGAGGCCTTGGCCCCCAAGGGCACATCACCGCTGGCCGCCGCCGTCGAATGGGTCAACGTCGAGTGCCCCAACTGTGGCCGCGCCGCGCAGCGCGACACGGACACCATGGACACGTTCGTGGATTCGTCCTGGTACTTCCTGCGTTTCGTCTCGCCGAACTTCACCGAAGGTCCGTTCGACCCCGCGAAGATCAACGACTGGATGCCGGTGGGTCAGTATGTGGGCGGCGTGGAGCACGCCATCCTGCACTTGCTGTACGCCCGTTTCTTCACCAAGGTCATCAAGGACATCGGCCTGATCGAAGCCAACGAGCCCTTCAGCGCCCTGCTCAACCAGGGCCAGGTGCTCAACGGCGGGAAGGCCATGAGCAAGTCCCTGGGCAACGGCGTGGACCTCGGCGAACAGTTGGACAAGTTCGGTGTGGACGCTGTCCGCCTGACCATGGTCTTTGCTTCTCCGCCGGAGGACGACGTTGACTGGGCTGACGTTTCGCCCGCCGGGTCCGGCAAGTTCCTGGCCCGTGCATGGCGCCTTGGCCAGGACGTCACCAGCGAACCCGGCACCGATCCGGCCACGGGCGACCGCGCCTTGCGGACCGTGACCCACAAGACCATTGCCGACGCCGCGGAACTGCTGGACAACAACAAGTTCAATGTGGTTGTCGCGCGCCTCATGGAGTTGGTCAACGCAACGCGCAAGACCATCGACTCCGGCGCTGGTGGAGCCGATCCCGCGGTCCGGGAGGCCGTTGAGGCCGTTGCCGTGATCCTCAGCCTCTTCGCTCCGTACACTGCGGAGGATCTGTGGAACGCCCTTGGCCACCCTGCCTCCGTGGCCAATGCAGGTTGGCCCGCACACGACGACTCCCTGCTGGTCCAGGAAACCGTCACTGCCGTTGTCCAGGTGCAGGGGAAAGTCCGTGACCGCCTGGAAGTCTCCCCGGACATCAGCGAAGACGAACTGCGTGAACGCGCGCTGGCATCGGAGAACGTCCAGCGCGCCATGGACGGCCGTGGCATCCGCACCGTCATCGTGCGGGCACCTAAACTGGTGAACATCGTTCCCGCCTAGCGGGGATTGTGCGGCCGCCGGCACTGTGCCGGCGGCCGGCCATCATCTTTGGAGGTTGCGTGCCTGAGCGAGAACCACCAGCGTGGATGTGGCTCAAGGAAAGAGTGGCGCGGCTCCGGCAACCAGCGGCACCGGTTCCTGTCGCTGAAGAGCCACTGGCCGCCGTCGTCAGGACTGCCGTGGTCACCGATTCGGCAGCCGCGTTGCCCGCCGACTGGGTTTCCGCCTTTGCGGCCGACGGTCGTTTGGCTGTTGTTCCCATGCCCGTGATGGTGGGAAACGAAATTTACGGTGAGGGTGAAGACGACATCACCCAGACGTTGTCGTTGGCACTTGCCTCTGGCGCCTCGGTAAAGACCTCGCGGCCATCGCCCGGCCAATTCGAGCAGGCGTATCTGGCAGCCCAACGTCATGGATTTGAGGCAGTAGTCTCCATCCACATCTCATCCGAACTGTCCGGAACCGCCGATGCGGCCCGCCTGGCTGCGGCCCGCGTGACCATACCCGTGGAAATCGTTGATTCCCGGACAGTAGGAATGGCGCAGGGGATGGGTGTTCAGAGCGCGGTGGTTGCCGCGGCCGACGGCCGGGGAGCTGCCGAGGTCCGGGAATTCGCCGTGGAGCGCATGGACCGCACCAAGGTCTACTTCTACGTCCCCAGCCTTGAGCAGCTTCGCCGCGGCGGCCGCATCGGTGCCGCCGCTTCGCTCCTTGGAACGGTGCTTTCCATCAAGCCGATCCTCGCCGTCGACGGCGGCAAGATCGTACCGCTGGAAAAGGTCCGGTCCGCCGTGCGGGCCATCGCCCGCTTGGAAGAGATCGTTGCCGCCGACGTAGCGTCCCGCGCGGCCGGACAAGCGCGATTGGCTGTTCACCACTTCGGGAATCCAGCCGAGGCAGAGTCACTTGCCTCCCGGCTGGCCGAAAAGTGTCCCGGTTCTCCGCTTGCCCAGATCAGTTCCCTCCCTGCTGTCCTTGCCGCACACGCCGGTTTGGGTGTACTGGCCGTCATCGTGGGAGAAAGCAGCACGCCGGGCAATTGACGGCTTTATCCACATAGTTCCGGTGGGCAACAGCGCCCGTTCGGAGCCGGCCATAGGCTCAATTCATGCCACGCCGGACCCTGGACGCCTCGTCCGATGCCGCAACCGCGGCGTTCAGGCGGCGGCTGTCACGGCATGTCCGGCCCGCTGTGCTGGCTGAACCGCTGCTGGCGCATGCGGAGGAGGAGCAGGACTCCGACGGTGGTGATGGTGCCGCGGTGCCGACGGCCGTCCCCTCCCGTTTCCGGTGGCGGAGCCCCCGCGCCGTGGTGTTCGTGGTCGCTGCGGCCGCCGTAGTGGCGGCAGTTTGCTATGTCTGGCAAACCGGACAGGACCAACCATCGATCGAACCGCTCAGCCCTGCTGCAACCGCCGAGGCAGCAGTTCCCGGTGGGGATGCCGGACAAGACCCGGTGCCCGGTGAGACGGTGGTCATCCACGTCGCCGGTGCCGTGCAAAAACCCGGAGTGGTCTCCTTGCCGGAGGGCAGCAGGGTTTTCCAGGCCATTGACGCGGCCGGGGGTGCGGCCCAGGATGCCCGTCTTGACGGACTGAACCTGGCGGAAGTGGTGGCTGACGGGGCCAAGATCGTGGTTCCGCGCGCCGGGGATACGCCCGTCCCGCCTCCGGGGCAGGAACAGCCTGAACCCTCCGTCGGAGGTGCCGCCGTGCCGGGAAGTTCGGCGAAGATCAACATCAACACCGCCAGTGTCGAGGAGCTCGGCACGTTGCCCCGCGTAGGACCCGTCATGGCGCAACGCATCGCGGACTGGCGAAAGGATCACGGCCCCTTCACCTCCGTCGAGGAATTGGACGCGATCGACGGCATCGGCCCCAAACTCATGGAATCGCTCAAGGGCCTTGTGACGGTGCAGGGTGGTTGAGTCCGACGGCGGAACCCCGGCCAGGCGGCTGGACGTGCGCCTCGTCCCAGCAGCCCTCGCAGCCTGGGCGGCTGCCTTGGCGGGAACGTTGGCTCCCCAGCCGTGGCCCGCCACGATCTGCGTTTTGTTGGTACTGGGTGCTTTGGGGTTGATGGTATCCGGACGGAAACGCCGACGCGTGGGGAAGCGGGCACGGACCGCGTCGTCAACCCTCGCGCTGGCCTGCGTGGCCGGTGCCGCCGTGGCCCTGCACTGTGCCCTGGACACGGCCGGGCGGGAGCAGGGTCCGCTTGCCTCCGCTGCCGCCCGGAGTGATGGAGTGGTCATCACCATCCGCGTAACCGGTCCTCCGGCGGCACTGTCGGTTCCAGGGCATTCCGGGGAAAGCCGCTGGTCCGTCCCGGCACAAGTGGAACACTTCACGTCCCAGGGCAACACCGTGACAGAATCGGCCGCGGTGTTGGTCATCGGTGGGGAGGCCTGGGGGCGCGTGCAGCCGGGACAATCGCTGAGAACCACAGGAACCCTCCGGAAGGGCAAGCAGGGCCAGCCCGAAGCCGCTGTCCTGGCCGCGTCAACGCCGCCCGTGCTGGTGGCTGCTTTCTACGATCCCCAACAAACCGCGGCCCGCGCCCGGGAGCAATTCCGCAAAGCATCGGCTTGGTTGCCCGCCGACGCGGCAGGCCTGCTGCCGGGAATGGTTACCGGCGACACCTCCGCGTTGCCCGAGAGCCTCGAAGCGGCCATGAAAACTACGGGCATGACCCACCTGACCGCGGTGAGCGGCGCAAATTGCAGCCTGGTCCTGGGTGGATTCATCCTGCTTGCACGGACCTTCCGCCTCCCGCGGCCCCTTTCCGCCATCAGCGGAGCTGCCGGTCTGGCGGCCTTCGTGGTCCTGGTAGGACCGGATCCGAGCGTCTTGCGCGCGGCGGTCATGGGCACGGTGGGGCTGGCCGCCCTCACCGCGGGGCGTCGTGGCAGGTCACTATCCTTCCTCTGCATTGCGAGCACCTCGCTCCTGCTGCTTGACCCCGCCCTGTCTGTGTCTTTTGGTTTCCTGCTCTCCGTCCTGGCCACCCTCGGTATCGTGCTGCTCGCCGGCCGACTGGCGTCGTGGTTTCCGGCATGGGTTCCCTCGTGGTTGGCCACGGGGATCGCCGTTCCACTGTCCGCGCAGATCCTGTGTGGACCCGCCATCGTTGCGCTGCAGCCCCAATTCTCGCCCTACTCACTCGCGGCCAATGTGCTGGCCGGGCCGCTGGTAGCTCCTGTCACCATCCTCGGAACCGTGTCTGTGCCGTTGGCTTCGGTGTCCTGGCTGGCTGTCGTTCCCGTGGCCGTGGCCGGGACCAGCGCCGGAATGGTGGCAGCAGTGGCACGGTTTTTCGCTTCCCTGCCAGGTGCTGCGATGCCATGGGCGGAGGGGCCGGTGGGGATCGCTTCAATGCTTGCCTTCTCCGCCCTTGCCGTCTTGGCAACGTGGAGCCTGCTCCATCCGGCGGGCTTCCTCGTCGCGGTGCTGACCCTCCACAGCAAGACCATGAAGGCCATGGAACACCTGGAGCGACGTGCCCCACGCCGGGCTGCGCTGCGGGGTGCCGGTCGACGCGATCAGCGCCAACGCCGCAGACATGGCAGACTAAAACCCTGCGCAAACCCGTCCGGAAGGAACCACCAGTGGCTGCTGCCCAAAACACCCGGGCCAAGAACATCCCGGCCAACAACGCCGGGTGGCGCGACGCGACGCCTGCCCCCGTAGTGCTGGTCACAGGACCTGAAGAGTACTTGGGAATCCGTGCGATGGACCGCATCAGGTCCCTGGTCCGCTCCGCAACCCCAGATGTTGAACTGACCCGGCTCAACGCGGGATCCTACGAGGGCGGCTCCCTGGCCATGACGGTGACCCCGTCGCTTTTTGGTGAAGGAAAACTCGTAGAAGTCGAAGGCCTCGAGTCGATGAACGACGCTTTCCTTGCTGACGCCATGAAGTACCTTCCGCATCCGGAGGACGACGTGGTCCTTGTCCTGCGGCACGCGGGGGGAGTCCGGGGCAAGAAGCTGCTCGACGCAGTCAAGGCCGCAGGGTGGCCCGTGATCGACTGCCAGCCCCTCAAGAAGGATGCAGACAAGACGGCCTTCGTCGTGGCGGAGTTCAAAGCAGGCGGCCGGCGGATCGAGGGCGAGGCGGTCCAGGCCCTCGTCAACGCGGTAGGAGCCAACCTTTCGGAGCTTGCTGCGGCATGCAACCAACTCATCGCCGACGCCACCACGGCCGTCACCGCGGAAACCGTGGACAGATACTACGGTGGTCGGGTCGAGGCCACGGCGTTCAAAGTCGCGGACGCGGCCATGGCGGGTAATGGTCCGTTGGCCCTGTCCACCCTGCGGCATGCGGTATCCACCGGAGTTGATCCCGTTCCGTTGGTGGCGGCACTGGCGGCCAAACTGCGGACCATCGCCAAAGTGGCGGGCGCCAAGGGGTCCTCAGCCACCATCGCGAAGAACCTGGGCATGCAGCCCTGGCTCGTGGAGCAGGCGCAGCGGGATGTCCGCCGTTGGACTCCCGAGGGGCTCATCCGTTCCATCCAGGTCATTGCCGAAGCCGATGCCCAGGTCAAGGGTGAGTCGAGGGATCCTGTCTATGCCGTGGAGCATGCAGTCACAGTCATCTCGACGTCGGCGCAGCGCAAATGAGGGGCCGGGCTTAAAGGCCAGGAGGCCGGCACCCGTGGGTGCCGGCCTCCTGTTCAGCTCAGTCGAACTGGAAAAACCTTAGAGTGCGTTGACCTTCTTGGAGATCGCCGACTTGCGGTTAGCAGCGTTGTTCTTGTGAATAACGCCCTTGCTGACAGCCTTGTCCAGCTTACGGCTGGCAGCAGCAAGTGCAGTTCCAGCAGCATCCTTGTCAGCAGACGCAACGGCGGTGTTGACGGCGCGGATGGCCGTCTTCAGCTCGGACTTGACTGCGTTGTTGCGCAGGCGAGCCTTCTCGTTGGTGAGGATGCGCTTCTTCTGGGACTTGATATTAGCCACGTATGAACTCTCTTTTTAATGCGGAAATGGTCTAGAGGGTTGTCAGGTTGGCCATCGACTGAGCGGCGTGGGGATGCCTATGGCAGCCAACCATGTGTGGCCGTCGACCTGCACGGACACACAGCTATAAAGAATAGCAGAAAGACGGGCGACTTGCGGAACAGGCCTCAGTTCCTGGTGGACTGCCCGTGCAGGGCCCGTGCTACCTCACCAAAGGCGGCTTTTCCGAGCACCGCTCCTTCGCGCCGGACGGCGCCCGGATCCAGCCGGATGACGCGGTCCACTTTGACTTCGCTGGGGCGGCCTTGGCGGTCCCAAGGGCCTGCGCCGATGTCCACGTAATCGTCCGCCCGCATCCCGTTGTCGTGGTCCTTGGACGTCAGCATCAGTCCGAGAAGCCACTTTTCGTCACGTCCCACCAGCAGCACGGGCCGGTCCTTGCCCTGTGTGTGGTCCTCCTCGTAGGGCACCCAGCTCCATACGATCTCGCCCGGATCGGGCTTCCCGTCCGGTTTGGGGGAGTAGCGCGGTGTGACCCGGCCATGGTAGTCGCCGGGATAAGCGCCTGACCCGTTGGCGACGGCGTTTGGCCGGCTCTGCTGCCCCGTGGACACACGCCGCTGTGGGGTACCGCTGCGGGGAGCGGCTTTGGTGCCGGCACCTCCCAACGCCTTGAGGGAACGGAGGATGAAGGTGCCGAGGGGTCGCAAGTCCAAAGCCATGGGATAAAGCTACCCCTTGACCACAGCGTGCGGCGGACCGGAATGTACGTGGAACGGCCGGTTCATGGGACACTGGAGGATCAGATATGCGGTATGTCCTGCGCTGGCCCCTGCCCAGTGAACGGAGCTGCCGCGTGAATGCCGACAGTTAGGACCCTGCGTGTCTCCCATGGCCCGCACCGCACCGGTGCCCGCCGCAACAGATCCGGCCATCATCCGGAACTTCTGCATCATCGCCCACATCGACCACGGCAAGTCCACCCTGGCCGACCGCATGTTGCAGTTCACCGGCGTCGTTCAGCAGCGCGACATGAAGGCCCAGTATCTGGACCGCATGGACATCGAGCGTGAGCGCGGCATCACCATCAAGTCCCAGGCCGTCCGGATGCCGTGGGAAGTCGAAGGCACCGCCTACGCCTTAAACATGATCGACACCCCCGGCCACGTGGACTTCACGTACGAGGTGTCCCGTTCCCTCGCGGCCTGTGAAGGTGCCGTGCTCCTGGTGGATGCCGCCCAGGGCATCGAGGCGCAGACCCTGGCCAATTTGTACCTGGCCATGGAGAACGATCTCACCATAATTCCGGTCCTGAACAAGATCGACCTTCCGGCCGCCCAGCCGGAGAAGTACGCCGAGGAACTGGCGAACCTCATTGGCGGCGACCCGGAGGATGTGCTCAAGGTTTCCGGCAAGACCGGCGTGGGCGTCGAGGCCCTGCTGGACAGGATTGTCCGCGACATCCCCAACCCCGTGGGCAACGCGCAGGCACCTGCCCGCGCCATGATTTTCGACTCTGTCTATGACACCTACCGCGGCGTCGTGACGTACGTGCGGGTTGTTGACGGCCAGTTGAGCCCCCGGGAACGCATCCAGATGATGTCGACCAAGGCGAGCCACGAACTCCTGGAGATCGGTGTCAGCTCTCCTGAGCCGGTCCCGTCCAAGGGGTTGGGCGTCGGTGAAGTGGGCTACCTGATCACCGGCGTCAAGGATGTCCGCCAGTCGAAGGTGGGCGATACCGTCACCAACCTTGCCAAGCCGGCAACGGAAATCCTGGGCGGCTACCAGGACCCCAAGCCCATGGTGTTCTCCGGCCTCTACCCGTTGGATGGAACGGACTACCCCAATCTTCGCGAGGCCTTGGACAAGCTCAAGCTCAACGACGCCGCCCTGGTTTACGAGCCGGAAACGTCCGCGGCCCTCGGCTTCGGGTTCCGTGTCGGGTTCCTCGGCCTGCTGCACTTGGAGATTGTCCGGGAGCGCCTTGAACGCGAATTCAACCTGGATCTCATCTCGACGGCACCGAACGTCGTCTACGAAGTAACCCTCGAAGACAAGTCCATTGCCACAGTGACCAACCCTTCGGAGTTCCCCACCGGGAAGGTCAGCGAGGTCCGCGAACCGATGGTGGCGGCCACCATCCTGGCTCCCAACGAATTCGTGGGTGCCATCATGGAGCTCTGCCAGAACAGGCGCGGCCAGATGCGGGGCATGGACTATCTGTCCGAGGACCGCGTCGAGATGCGCTATTGGATCCCCCTGGCTGAAATTGTGTTCGACTTCTTCGACCAGTTGAAGTCCAAGACCCGTGGCTATGCATCCTTGGACTGGAAGGCCGACGGCGAACAGGTTGCCGACTTGGTGAAGGTGGACATCCTGCTGCAGGGTGAACAGGTGGACGCGTTCAGCGCCATCACGCACCGCGACAAGGCCTACGCCTACGGTGTGATGATGACCGGTAAGCTCCGTGAACTCATTCCCAGGCAGCAGTTCGAGGTTCCCATCCAGGCCGCGATCGGTTCCCGGATCATTGCCCGCGAAAACATCCGGGCCATCCGCAAGGACGTCCTGGCCAAGTGCTACGGCGGCGACATCACCCGTAAGCGCAAGCTGCTCGAGAAGCAAAAAGAAGGAAAGAAGCGCATGAAGATGGTGGGCCGTGTGGAAGTTCCGCAGGAGGCCTTCATTGCTGCCCTTACCACGGACGAATCGAAGGACAAGGCAAAGAAGTAGATGCCCAGCGTCCTGCCCCTGGGCGACCCCGCACCTGCGGACGGCGTGCTGCCTCCGCAGGTGCTGGACGGAATCGGACAGCGCGCGTTCGGCCTGTACGTCCACATTCCCTTCTGCGCGGTCCGCTGCGGTTACTGCGATTTCAACACCTACACCGCCACCGAACTGGGTGGCGGCGCGTCGCAGGATGCCTACGCCGGCACGGCCGTTGCCGAGGTGGATTTCGCGGTCCGCGCGCTGGAGGCTTCCGGCGTGCCATCCCGGCCCCTCAGCACCGTCTTCTTCGGTGGTGGCACCCCTACACTGCTCCCGGCGGAAGACCTGGCACGGATCCTGCGTGCCGCCGTCGGGCGCTGGGGACTTGAGCCGGACGCAGAGGTGACCACCGAGGCGAACCCTGATTCCGTCACGCCCGAGTCCCTCCAAGTGCTCGCGGATGCCGGGTTTACCCGGGTGTCTTTCGGCATGCAGTCCGCTGTGCCGCACGTCCTCAAGGTCCTTGACCGCACCCACACCCCCAGCAGGGTCCCGCTGGTTGTCCAATGGGCACGCGAGGCCGGCTTGGCCGTGAGCCTGGATCTGATTTACGGCACCCCGGGCGAATCGATGGATGACTGGCGGCTGTCCTTGGAAACCGCGCTCTCCTACAACCCGGACCACATCAGCGCCTACGCGTTGATCGTTGAGGACGGCACCAAGCTGGCGGCCCAGATCCGCCGTGGCGAGGTCCCGGGGATTGACGACGACGACCACGCGGCAAAGTACGAGCTCGCCGAGCAGCTGATTTCGGCGGCGGGCCTCACCTGGTACGAGGTCAGCAACTGGGCCAGGACTCCCGAACAGGCCTGCCGCCATAACCTCGCCTATTGGCGGGGCGACGACTGGTGGGGCATCGGCCCCGGCGCCCACTCCCACGTTGGCGGCGTCCGGTGGTGGAACGTCAAGCACCCCACCGCCTACGCTTCACGGCTGGCAGCGGGAACGTCGCCTGCTGCGGGCAGGGAAACCCTCGACGCCGGTACACGGGAGGTGGAGCGCATCATGCTTGAGGCGCGGCTCGGTTCGGGATTGGACGTGGATGCCTTGGACAAGGTAGGCCGGCACGCCATGGCCGGGCTGATTGCCGATGGCCTGGTGGATCCCGTTGCCGCCTTCAAGGGTCGTTTGGTGCTGACCCTCAAGGGCCGCTTGTTGGCGGACGCCGTGGTGCGCAGGATCCTGCCGGACTGACCGGCCCGGGCGCTATTTGATCCAGCGCAGGTTGAAGCGGTAGCGGTGGGGTTGGCCGTGGTTGACGCGGATGCCTGCGGAAACGGAGAAACACGTCAGGGCCACCCAGATGGCTGTTGCGATGACCGCGAAGATGTTGCCCACAACCGGCAGCAGGACCAGGATGTTCGCCAGGACAGCGGCAATGGTGGGTGGAAGCGTGAAGTTCAGGGCTTCCTTGGACTCCTGCGCCGTGAACGGGCCGCGCTCCCGGAAGATCAAATAGATCAGCAAGGACGGAAGGCAGCCGAGGATTCCGCCGAAGTGCGCCAAGGTGGCCCACTGCCGGTCTTCGCTTGCCGTGAGGGGCAGTGCATTCGCAGGTGCACCATGGTACTGGGGCTGGCCTGCGGCCCTGCCCTGTTCTTCTGGAGCGTTCTCTGCCACGGTGTCTTCCCTTTGCTGTAAAAATGCGGTGTTGCTGTCCCAGAATACTGGGTCCGGACTCCCTGCAGGGACCATCCGCCCCTGAAACGGGCAGGTGTCCCGGCTCAGGGGGCGGTCAGGAAGTCGATGACTTCCTCCACGCGCCCAAGGAGGGAGGCTTCCAGGTCCGCGTAGGTCCGTACTGCCCCCAGCAACCGCTGCCAGCCGAGCCCGATGTCCTCCGCCGTTTCGTGCGGCCAGCCGAAGGCCCGCAGGATTCCCGTCTTCCAGTCCGTGCCGCGCGGCACGTCAGGCCACTGTTCGATGCCCAGTACCTTGGGGCGGATCGCCTGCCACACATCGACGTAGGGGTGTCCCACGATCAACACGTTTCCCGCGGCTCCCGGTACCTGCATGGCCTCGGCCGCAATGCGGGACTCCTTCGAACCGGCCACCAAGTGGTCCACCAGGATACCGAGCTTGCGCTGCGGACCGGGTCCGAAGGCGGCGATGGCGGACCGGAGGTCGTCCACGCCATGGAGCGGCTCCACGACGATGCCTTCCACCCGAAGGTCGTCACCCCAAACCTTTTCCACGAGTTCGGCGTCGTGCTTGCCTTCCACCCAGATCCGGCTGGCCTTTGCCACTTGTGCGCGTTGGCCTTGGACTTTGACAGAGCCCGACGCCGTCCTGCCGGGCTGTACAGCGCCGGCCGGCTGCCGGGCGGCCGGAGGGAGCAGGCGGATCGCCTGGCCGTCCAGGAGGAAACCGAACCCCAGCTGGAAGGACCGGGTCTTGCCCCGGCGGTCCTCCAGCGACACGATGTGCATTCCGCCCGACTTCTCGACCCGGACGACCTCACCCACCCAACCGGATTGGACGTCTTCCAGGACCATCCCGCGCTGGACAGGCACTTCGGGAAGCTTCTGTTTGACGGGTGCGGAAAGGTCCTGCGGACCCCAAGTGTCGAAAGCCAAGGACTTCATACCTCTTCGCGCTGGGTTTGATGGGCCGGTAATGGGTGGAGACGGCTCCACGGAGGTCATCCGCGGGCGTTTTCAATGCTAGCAACGGGGTGGCCCATACTAGACTTGTTAGCACTTAGGCATGTTGAGTGCTAAAAGCAATGGTGAATCCGGGTCCATCCCACGCTGGGCAGCCCGGATTCGGAGCGTCGACAGGAGGTGTTGCACATGAGTGAGCCACGCAAGCTGGAAGTGTTGCGTGCCATCGTCGAGGATTACGTGCACTCACGGGAACCTGTCGGCTCCAAGGCGCTGGTGGAGAGGCACCACCTCGGCGTATCAAGTGCCACCATCAGGAATGACATGGCCGTCCTTGAAGAGGAAGGCCTCATCGCCGCCCCGCACACCAGCGCGGGCCGTATTCCCACGGACAAGGGCTACAGGTTGTTCGTGGACCGGATCTCCCAGGTGAAGCCGCTTTCGGCCGCCGAGCGCCGGGCCATCCATTCCTTGCTTGAAGGCCCCGACGATCTTGACGACATCCTGGAGCGGACAGTACGGCTCCTGTCGCAGTTGACCAACCAGGTGGCAGTGGTGCAGTACCCGCACTCCAAGCGGGCCTTGGTCCGGCATGTGGAGTTCGTGCTGCTGGCACCCAAGCAGGTGCTGGTGGTCCTGATCGCGGACACCGGCAGCGTGGGACAGAAAGTCATCGACGCCGGAACCGAGGTCACCAACGAGTCGTTGCTGGCCCTGCGGGCAAGGTTCCTGGGCAGCATTGCCGGCACCCCGCTGGAGCTGTTGCCGCAGGTGCTGCCCTCCGTTGTGGCCCTGTGCCGGCCGGAGCTTCGCGGGGTGGCGCAGGTCCTCGCCGCCGGACTCCAGTCCCTCAGCGATACCAGCCGCGAAGAGCGCATCCTGATGGCGGGCACGGCCAACCTGGCCCGCTCCAACGTGGACTTCCCCTTGAGCATCGGCCCGGTACTCGAGGCCCTTGAGGAACAAGTCGTGATGCTTCGGTTGTTGTCGGACATGGGCGATGATCCGCGAGGGGTCACCGTGAGCATTGGCCGGGAGAACCCGTACGACGGGCTGTCCGAGGCTTCAGTGGTCGCGACGGGTTACGGCTCCGGTGCCAAGGTAGGCATCCTGGGGCCCACCCGGATGGACTATCCCACCACCATGGCCGCTGTGCGCGCCGTGGCCCGTTACCTTTCCCGTATTCTCGGCGGCTGACACCAGCCACCGACGCAAGAACCGCAGGACAACAAGGAAGAGATACTGACTTTGAGCAGCCACTATGACGTTTTGGGAGTCTCCCCGGAAGCCACCGGAGAAGAGATCAAAAAGGCGTACCGCAAGTTGGCGCGAAAACTGCACCCGGACGTGAACCCGGGCGAGGATGTCGCTGAGCAGTTCAAGGCCGTGACGCACGCTTACGAAGTGTTGTCCGACCCGCAGAAACGCCGCGTGTACGACGCCACCGGCAATGAGAACGGAACCGACAACGGTTTCGGTGGCGGCTACTCCGGGCAGGGCTTTGCCTTCCAGGACATCTTCGATACGTTCTTTGGCGGTGGCGGCGGGGGACACGCAGGTCCTGCCTCCCGTGTCCGGCGCGGCCAGGATGCCCTCATCAGCGTCCGCATCGACCTCAAGGACGCAGTCTTCGGCGTCAACAAGAAGCTCGAAGTCGACACGGCGGTTGTCTGCCCCACCTGTGATGGCAGCTGCTGCCGTCCCGGAACACACCCTGAACGCTGCGACATCTGTGGTGGCAGCGGCCAGGTCCAGCGGGCAGTGCGCTCCATCCTCGGCCAGGTCATGACCACGGCTCCGTGTGGGTCCTGCGAAGGCTTCGGCACCATCATCAAGGACCCCTGCAACGAATGCAGCGGCCAGGGCCGCATCCGCAGCCGCCGCTCGCTGACCATCAAGGTGCCCGCGGGCGTGGCAACGGGAACGCGTATCCAGCTGTCCGGCCAGGGTGAGGCGGGCCCTGCCGGAGGCCCTGCAGGCGACCTTTACGTCGAGATCCGCGTCAACAGCGATTCCACGTACATCCGCGAAGGCGACGACCTCCACGCAACGCTGAGCGTGCCGATGACTGCAGCCGCCCTGGGAACGGAACTGACCCTGGAGACCTTCGATGGCCCCCAGGAAATCGACGTTAAAGCGGGCACACAGTCGGGTGAAATCATTACCCTCCGCGGTTTGGGCGTCACCCATCTTCGTGGCTACGGCCGCGGAGACCTCAAGGTGCACTTGCACGTTGAGACGCCGGTCAAGCTGGATGCCGCGCAGGAAGACCTGCTGAGGCAGCTTGCGAAGTTGCGCGGAGAGCAGTTCACGGAAGGCAAGCTCGTAGCCAGTGGCGGCATGTTCGCCAAGCTCCGGGACAAGCTCGGTAACCTGTAGCGGTGAGCAACCCCGTCTTCTTCACCCCGGCCGGAAGCCTGGACGGCCTGGGGCCGGGTTCCGTGTTCATCCTCGAGGGTCCGGAAGCCCGCCACGCCGTGACAGTGAAGCGGTTGGCCGTCGGCGAATCCGTGGACCTCGCGGACGGGTCCGGCGCCCGGCTCACCGGCAAGGTGTCCGACGCCGGCCAAGGCTCGCTGTCGGTGACGGCAACGGACGTGGTCTTCGAGGACCAACCATCGGTGCGGCTGGTGCTGGTCCAGGCACTGGCCAAGGGTGACCGGGACGAGCTCGCCATCGAGACCGCCACGGAACTCGGCATCGACGCTGTCATACCCTGGCAGGCGGAACGTTCCATCGTGCGGTGGAAGGGCGACCGTGCAGCCAAGGCCCATGCAAAGTGGCAGTCAGTGGTCACCGCCGCTGCCAAGCAGGCCCGGCGCGCCTGGATTCCCGAGGTCAGGTCCATCGTGGACTCCGCATCGCTGGCCAAGGCAGTGGCTGGGGCAGACGTGGCCGTCATCCTGCATGAGGATGCAAAGAACGGGCTACGGTCCGTGTTGGAAGGTGCGGCCCAACTGGCCGGTGCCGGCCCCGACGCGCCCCGTGAAGTCCTGCTGATCGTTGGACCGGAGGGTGGCATCTCGCCGCGCGAAGTGACGCGCCTTAGCGATGCGGGTGCGGTGACGGCTCTGTTGGGCCACCATGTCCTGAGGTCATCGACGGCCGGGCCTGCCGCCGTCGTGCTGGCGAGCGATGTCCTGGGGCGCTGGCAGGAGGCCTGACACCGGAGTCGTCAGTTGACGTTGAAGAGCCTGGTGTCCAGCGTCGATTCATCGGCCTGCCCGGAACTGTCTACCTGGGTCACGCGGAGTTCATAGCGGCCGGGCTTCAGCGTAGCGCTGAAGGTGAAGACGCCGAATTGTCCCGGTTCGCCGGTGGATTTCACCTGGCCGGTGAGCAGGCTGGTCCTGTTGCCGCCGTTGTCCTGCAGGATTTGCCAGTTCACCGGCTTGGAGCTGTCCGTGCTGCGCCCGTTGAACTTGACGGCGCCAGCCGGCAACGTGGTGTCCTCCTGGGGATCGATGATCCACAGGGGAGCCACCATTGAGGCATCCCTGGCCATGGGTTGGCCGAGTTTCACTTGGCCGAAGGCCATGAAGTCGGTGTGTCCATCCACCAGGATGACCACCTGGATCTGTTGCCCGGAATTGATCAGCCCGGATGACGAGGCAGCGGCAGTGGCTGTGTAGACCAACTGTTGGACTGCCCGTTGGGCCATGCCGGCGTCCAGGTTCGAGTTGAAGGCGTCCCGCGAAATGTCCACGGTGATGACGTTCTTGCCGGAGATCGATGTGGCGAGGCTGCCGGGTTCCTGCCAGGGGGTGAAGAAATCGTGGTCCAGTGGCTTCTCGGCCATCATGATGCGCAAGGCCGTGGTGACGGGATTCTCGTCGCCGGAGATGTCCCGGAACTCACGGTAAAGGTAGACGTTGTCCTTGCTGCGCCCGATCCAATAGACCGGGATCTTGGTGGAGGCCTGGGTGGTCTCCAACGGCGCGTTGCTCGCCGGGGCGTCCTGCACGCTGATGGCCGGGCTCGAGGTGGGCGCGGTGGTGCCGCCGTTGGCGATGCAGCCGGTCAGGAAAAGGACGACAGCCATCGCAGGCGCGGCAACAGCGGATTTTGTCCGCTTGCGGGCGCCTTGCTGTGGGGTGGCTGACTGCGTGATGTGGGGTTTCCTTGCCTTGCTTCCGCCGGAGTGGTGTCCGTTCCTGCACGGGCGGACTTTTCACCCCGCCTTGCCAGCTTGGCACACGTCCGACGGCGGCTGACCGGGTTTTGCCGGACCGGCACCAACTGAAACAGGATTGATACCGGCTTGATGCCGAGTTGAGATAAACAGTTAACGGCGCGGCGGCCGCGTCCCGCTCTTGGCATGGTGGTGGCGTGCCAGTTCGGACGGCCGCCTGCTGGCGTAGGATTGAAGGCATTCCGGCATATGGCCGGACCACGGTGGGCCCGGCGGCTGACCGGGGAAAAGACGAGAATCAACCGGAGGAGAACAGGCCGTACGGCCAGCACTATGAGTGAATCCCTGAATGGGCGGCTGCGGACCGGCAACGGGAACCCGGCGGCTACAGAGTTCCCGCACACCTTGCCGGGCACGCGCACGGAAATCGTCACGTTCGACAATTCAGACCAGATGGTTCACTCGCTGGGCAGCCATGACGAAGCCCTGCGTTACATCGAGGACCAGTTCCCGGACGTCAACTTCCATGTACGGGGCAACGAGTTGTCCATGTCCGGTCCCTCCGCGGTGATCCCGAGGATCATGCGGCTTCTGGAAGAAGTGCGCGGACTCGTCGCCAAGGGCACCACCGTCACTCCGGACATCCTGCAGCAGCTTGTCTCGTTGCTAAGGGCGCAATCCGTCCAGAACCCTGTTGACGTCCTGACGCACAACATCCTGTCCAGCCGGGGCAAGACCATCCGCCCCAAGACGCTGAACCAGAAGAACTACGTGGACGCCATCGATGAGAACACCGTGATTTTCGGCATCGGTCCGGCCGGTACGGGTAAGACGTACCTGGCCATGGCAAAGGCCGTCCAGGCCCTGCAAAACAAGGAAGTCAGCCGGATCATCCTGACGCGTCCGGCAGTGGAAGCAGGGGAGCGGCTGGGCTTCCTTCCCGGCACCCTCAGCGACAAGATCGATCCCTACCTCCGTCCGCTGTACGACGCTTTGCACGACATGATGGACCCCGAGTCGATTCCCCGCCTCATGGCAGCCGGCACCATCGAAGTCGCCCCGCTGGCCTACATGCGTGGCCGGACGCTCAACGACGCCTTCATCATCCTGGACGAGGCGCAAAACACCACTCCGGAGCAGATGAAGATGTTCCTGACGCGACTTGGTTTCGGTTCCAAGATGGTAGTGACGGGAGACGTGACCCAGATCGACCTTCCGTTCGGGGCAACGTCCGGCCTGCGGATCGTCAGGGAGATCCTGACGGGCATCGATGACGTCAACTTCTCGATCCTGGAGGCGGCCGACGTCGTCAGGCACCGCCTCGTGGCAGACATTGTTTCTGCGTACAGCAAATGGGACGACGCCCACCGCCCGGCGACAGCGGGCACCCAGCACAAACGCGGAGAACACAAATGAGCATTGAGGTCAACAACGAATCCGGCGTGGAGGTGGACGAAGCCCAGCTGGTCACGTTGTCGCGCTTCATCTTCGAGCGCCTGTACATCCACCCCCAGGCTGAGTTGTCCATCTTGTTGGTGGACGAGGCGGCCATGGAGAAACTCCACATCGAACTCATGGATGAGCCAGGGGCCACGGATGTGCTGTCCGTGCCGATGGACGAGCTGACGCCGGGCACTCCGGACCGGCCCACACCCCAGGGCATGCTCGGCGACATTGCCATTTGCCCGCAGGTGGCCGAAGTCCAGGCGCGCAACGCGGGACACCCCACGCAGGACGAGATGCTGCTGCTGACCACCCACGGGATCCTGCACCTGCTCGGCTTCGACCACGCCGAGCCGGACGAGAAGGAAGAAATGTTCGGCTTGCAGCGCGAACTGCTGTCTGAGTTCCTGGGCAAGGATGCCCCCATGGAGACCATGCAGTGACCTCGCTCCTCCTGGTCGGCATGGCGCTGGTCTTCCTGAGCTTTGTCGCCCTCCTGACGGCGGCCGAGGCCGCCTTCAATTTCCTGCCCCGGCACGAAGCTGAGCAATCCGTGCACCGAAGCAAGGGCAAAGCGCTGGGGAGCATCCTCAAGAACCCCGTGGCGCACATCCGGGCGCTGCGGTTTTGGCGCGTGTGGTTCGAAATGGCAGCCGCGGTGGCGGTCGCCGTCGTACTTCACAGCCTCTTGGACAACGTATGGCTCGCCGGGCTGGCAGCCACCGGCATCATGGCGGTCATAGGTTTTGTCCTGGTAGGGGTTTCGCCGCGGCAGCTGGGCAGGGCGCACTCAGGTCCGGTGGTGCGGTTCACGGCACCGCTGATCCGGTTCCTGTGCTGGATCCTGGGACCGATTCCCGGGTGGCTCGTTGCCCTGGGCAGCGCGGTGGCACCCGGCGCGCCGGGCGGCGACGATGCTTTCGTCAGCGAGGAAGAGTTCCGGGAATTCGTGGACCGCGCGGCCGAGTCGGACATGATCGAGGACAACGAGGCCGAACTCATCCACTCGGTGTTCGACTTTGGGGATACCTTGGTGCGGTCGGTCATGGTTCCCCGAACGGACATCGTCAGCATCGGTACCGGTTCCGGGCTGGAAGCGGCAATGGCCCTGTTTCTTCGCTCCGGCTATTCGAGGATCCCGGTCATCGGCGAGAACACCGACCAGATCCGTGGCATCCTCTACCTCAAGGACGTTGCGGCGGCGCTCCACCGCAACGAGCACGGACTGCAGCCGCACGACGTCGATTCGCTGGCACGCGAGGCCCGGTACGTTCCGGAGTCCAAGCCGGTCAGCGACCTCCTGAAGGAACTCCAGCAGGAGTCGACGCACGTAGCCATCGTGATCGACGAGTACGGCGGCACGGCCGGCCTGGTGACCCTCGAAGACCTCATCGAGGAAATCGTCGGGGAAATCGTGGACGAGTACGACGCCGCGGCGGAAGAAGCTGTTGACCTGGGCGACGGGACCTACCGTGTCAGCGCCCGCATGAGCATCGACGATCTTGGCGAACTCTTCGACATGGACCTCGACGACGACGAGGTGGACACGGTGGGTGGCCTCCTGGCGAAGGCGCTGGGCCAGGTCCCGATCGTGGGAAGTGCAGTGGAGGTGAACGGGGTGTCGCTCAGGGCCGATAGGCTTGAGGGTCGGCGAAACCGGGTCAGCCACATCATTGCGGCAGCAATGCCAAAAGAAGAAACTGACCTTGAAGACCTTCTCGACGAGGCCGGCACAACGCAACAGGGAGTTCCACGTGAGCAAGCAAAATAAGAAATTCGACGCCGAGGACGCATTCGGCGGCTTCCACGCCGGTTTCTCCGTCCTGGTTGGCCGACCCAACGCCGGCAAGTCCACCTTGACCAATGCCTTGGTGGGGCAGAAGGTGGCCATTACGTCTGCCAAACCCCAGACCACGCGGCACACGATCCGCGGCATCGTGCACCGGGAAGAGGCCCAGCTCATCCTCGTGGATACTCCGGGACTCCACCGTCCGCGCACCCTGCTGGGCAAGCGGCTCAACGAACTCGTGGCCGATACCCTGGCAGAAGTTGATGCCATTGGTTTCTGCCTCCCCGCGAACGAGAAGATCGGCCCCGGAGACAAATACATCGCAGCCCAATTGGCGGGAGTGGGCCGCAAGCCCATCGTGGCGATCGTGACAAAGACGGACCTGGTGGACCGGCAGGCCCTGACTGAGCAACTGCTCGCCGTCGCCGAACTCGGCAGGGAAGTCCTCGGAGACCAAGGGTGGGCGGACATTGTCCCCGTTTCGGCCGCCGATGGATTTCAGGTCAACACGGTGGCCGATGTCCTCATCGGGCACATGCCGCCGTCTCCGCCGCTCTACCCGGACGGCGAACTGACCGACGAACCTGAAGCAGTCATGATTGCCGAACTGATCCGCGAGGCGGCACTCGAAGGCGTCCGCGACGAACTTCCGCACTCGTTGGCCGTGGTGGTTGAGGAAATTGTTCCCCGTGAGGGCCGGACCGAGGACAACCCCTTGCTGGATGTCCGCGTCAATCTTTACGTGGAGCGTCCGTCGCAGAAGGCCATCATCATCGGCAAAGGCGGAAGCCGGTTGCGCGAGGTGGGCACCAACGCACGCAAGGGCATCGAAACGCTGCTGGGCACCCGCATCTACCTGGATTTGCATGTCAAAGTAGCCAAAGACTGGCAGCGGGACCCCAAGCAATTGGTGAAGCTGGGCTTCTGATTGGCTCCACGCATCGGCGTGGTCCGGGGATGGATAAGCAAGTTCACAGAAACGGCCACTATGATTGCGGAGATTCACCTGTTTGAGGAAAGGTAACCGAATAGTGCGACGTCGTGAAGCCCACGCCCAGGGCACCGGCACCGCTGCTCCCGGTGAGGCGCGCCATGGTGGGGGTCCGGAAGGAACTCCGCGCCACATGAACGCGCCCAAGGGGCTGCCCGTGTGGCTGAAAATCGTCACCGGAGTGGTTTCCCTGGCTTTGGTGGCCGGCGTAGCTTTCGCGGCATTCTGGTTCATCCGGCTCCAGAGCAACATCACCAAGGCGCCGCTGAGCGCCGGCGACGAACGGGTTTCCGGCGACGCCACAGTCAACGACAAGTCGGACAGGCTCCAGATCCTCATCCTGGGATCCGATACCCGCGACGGCAAGAACGCGCAATACGGCACGTCCGAGGATTCCACGGGCTACGGCCACTCGGACGTCATGATGTTGCTGGACATCTCGGCCGACAACAAGCGGGTCAGCGTCATGAGCTTCCCGCGTGACCTGCTGGTGGACGTCCCGCAATGCACCGACCACACCAACAACCAGACCTTCCCCGCGCGCAGCGGCGTCATGATCAATGCCGCCATGGCGGAAGCCGGGATCGGTTGCGCAGTGGATACCATCAACAAGCTCACGGGCCTCACCGTGGACCACTTCATGATGGCGGACTTCAACGCGGTCAAGGAGTTGTCCAAGGCCGTTGGCGGCGTGGACGTGTGTGTCAGCGACCCCGTCTTCGACCCCGACTCCGGCCTTCGCCTGGCCAAGGGCAACTCGCAGGTGGAAGGTGAGCAGGCTTTGGCCTTCCTCCGTACGCGCCATGCCTTCGGCGACGGCGGCGACCTTGGCCGCATCAAGGGGCAGCAGGCCTTCCTTTCCTCCCTGACCCGTAAGTTGAAATCAGAAGGCACCCTGGGCAACCCGCAGCGCCTGCTGCAGATTGCCGACGTGGTGACGCAGAACCTCACAGTGGACGAAGGCCTGGCATCAGTCCCCACGTTGCTGACCATCGGCGGGCGGTTGAAGGACATCGATGTCTCCAAGGTGGCGTTTGTCTCTGTCCCCACGCAGCCGGCGGCCATTGACCCCAACAGGCTTGAATTGGTGGAACCCCAGGCCTCGCAACTCTTCGCTGCGCTCCGCGCGGACCTTGACCTGACCAACCCGGGAGCTACGTCGAGTCCCTCGGCAACACCTTCCGCGACGGACACTGCGTCGGCCGCACCCACAACGGTTGCGCCTCCTGTGCCGGCATACAACAAGGCCATCCAGCCTGTTTCCGTGGCCAATGGCAGTGGCGTGGGTACCCGGGCCCAGGAAATCATGTCCGTCCTGACCGGCAACGGATTCACCCAGGCAGTGTCCTACCTGGCCAACCCGGTGGAACAGACGGTGGTGTACTACGGTGCAGACTTCGCTGACGTGGCTACGGATGTGGCGGCACTCTTCGGTATCCCTGCGACCCAGGTCAAACAAGCCGCGGGCGTTTCCGGAGTCCAGGTTTACGTAGGTACGGACTTTGCAAGCGGTACGGCGTATGGTGCGGCTTCGGTTCCCACGGATGTGGTGAACCAGACGGCCAAGGATGCCGTGTGCCAGCAAGTGAACCCCCTCTACATCACCCAGTGACTCTCCGGAGTTAAAGAACAGTGGCCGGTTCCCTTGGCGGGTCCCGGCCACTGTGCTTTGTTGACGGTTACCAGATGCTGACGCGCTCTCCGGGTTCCATCCACATAGTGTCCTGCTCCTGGACATCGAAGGCTTCATGGAAGGCGTTGAGGTTCCGGGCGATCGCGTTGGTCCGGAATTCGTTGGGGGAGTGCGGATCCGTGGCGAGGCGTCGGACGGCTTCCTCGGCGCGGATCACTTGGCGCCATCCTGCAGCCCAGGACATGAAGAAGCGCTGCTGCCCGGTGAAGCCATCGATCACCTCCGGCTCGGCACCATCGAGGCTGAGGAGGTAGGCCTTGTAGGCGATGGTGAGTCCGCCAAGGTCGCCGATGTTTTCGCCCAACGTGAGTTTGCCGTTCACCTTGTGGTCCGGTGCTGCGTATGGAGACAGGGCATCGTACTGGGCAACCAGCTTGGCGGTGCGGGTCTCGAAGGCTGCGCGGTCTTCTTCGGTCCACCAGTTGCGCAGGGCGCCACTGCCGTCGAACTGGGACCCCTGATCGTCAAAACCGTGGCCGATCTCGTGGCCGATCACTGCACCGATGCCGCCGTAGTTCACGGCGTCGTCGGCGTCCGCGTTGAAGAACGGTGGCTGCAGGATGGCTGCGGGGAAGACGATTTCGTTGAGCATCGGGTGGTAGTAGGCGTTGACCGTCTGCGGTGTCATGAGCCACTTGTTGAGGTCCACCGGCTCGCCGATTTCATCCAGGTGGCGGTCGATGTCTGCGTCGTGGGCGCGCTCCACATTGCCCAGGAGGTCATGGGGATCGATCTCAACGGCGGAGTAGTCGATCCACTTCTCGGGGAAGCCGATCTTGGGGCGGAAGGCTTCCAGTTTCTTCAGGGCCTCCGCCTTGGTGGCTTCGCCCATCCACTCAAGGGAGGAAATGCTGGCGCGGTAGGCCTCGATCAGGTTTGAAACCAGGGTCTGCATCCGT
Organism: Paenarthrobacter sp. NPDC018779; assembly: GCF_044391085.1. NCBI lineage: Bacteria > Bacillati > Actinomycetota > Actinomycetes > Micrococcales > Micrococcaceae > Paenarthrobacter > Paenarthrobacter sp. NPDC018779. Next base: position 208,043 of record NZ_JBIRZS010000001.1, read on the forward strand.
GCTTTGTGGCCTTGCGGGAAGTGCCGTTCAACGTAGATCTGGCCCACTGCTTCACCCAAGGCTGACTCCACCACCGCCACGCCACGCTTCCAGCGTTCCTTGTTTTGCGGAGTGCCGCTAAGCGTCGTGCCGTAGAAGTCGAAGTTTGCATCTACGAACTCAGCGGACAGGTAGGGTGCAGCCGAGCTGAGGACACGAAGGGTGAGCCATTCCTTCCACGTCCCAAGGTCGGCCGACTCCAGCAGTCCGGCGGCGCCGGCAAAGAAGTCGGGAGTGCTGACCACTATTTCCGTGCGTTTCCCTTCGTCAATGCGGGCTGCCTCGAACCATGTATTGAGCAGGGGGAAGAGGTCGGCCGCCTCTTTCGCGGTCTTGAGGTTATAGGTTTTCTGCGGGTCCCGCAGCGTGACGTTGTCCCAGTGGTGGGCGGCGAGAGACGTCTCCAGGCCAACGATCCGGCCTGCGGCCTCTTCGGCATCCGGCACGCCGGCCAGGCTGAAGAGCTTCGAAATGTACTCACCGTAGGCGGTGACGATGGGAGCGAATTTCTGGTCACGGTAGTAGGACTCGTCCGGCAGGCCCAGGCCGCCTTGGCTGATGTACAGCAGGATGCGCTCGGGATTGCCGGCATCCGGGGCGGGGTAGATGCCGAAGAGGCCGGAGACATCGGAGCGGAACAACCGTCCGATCAGGGCAACGAGGTCACTGGTGGAGGACACCGCGCGGACATCCTCCAGCCGGCCGCGAACGGGGTCGAGGCCCTTGGCCTCAGCGGCCGCCTCGTCCATGAAGCTTGCGTAGAGTCCGCCAATTTTCCGTTCGACGCCGGTCGCGGCCTCACCCTTGCCCGCAGCTTCTTCGATGATCGCCTTTACTGCCAGTTCCGCTTCGTCGCGCAGGGCGGTAAAAGTGCCTTCCAACGGGCGGTCGTCGGGAATGGTTGTGCTGTTAAGCCAGGCTCCGTTGACGTGCTGGTAAAGATCGTCCTGCGGCCGGACGTTGTGATCGATGTTGGAAAGAGTGATCCCCGACTGTGGCACTGTGGCTCCTTGGATGGACGCTGCAGCCGGCGTTGCCACCGTCGCTGCGTCTGCATAGTGGACGTTGCATTGGGTGTTGCAATGTCATCATACGCACCGTGTTACTGTGAACTTGTGCGTGCGGAGATGCTTCTTCTTAGCTGCCGCGGCGAGGCCTGATAGCTGATTGAAAGCTGGGCCATCCTCGCCGCGGAGTTTCGGTGTGCCCGGCTAAGCTTTCACTTAGTTCTTAGAGAAAAGGCCACACGTCATGCGTAACGCACAAAAGCCCTCCGGTATGCCGATTCACCGCTACCTGCCGTTCCAGGACCAGATCACCGTTGAAGTCCCCGACCGCACGTGGCCGGACAAAGTCATTACCAAAGCTCCCCGCTGGTGCGCCGTCGACCTCCGGGACGGCAACCAGGCCCTGATCGATCCCATGAGCCCGGCCCGCAAGCTGAAGATGTTCCAGCTGCTGGTGAAGATGGGTTTCAAGGAGATCGAGGTCGGTTTCCCCTCCGCATCGCAAACAGACTTCGACTTTGTCCGGCAGCTGATCGAAGGCGGGCATATTCCTGACGACGTCACCATCCAGGTGCTGACCCAGGCCCGCGAGCATCTGATCGAGCGGACGTACGAGTCCCTGGTTGGTGCCAAGCAGGCAATCGTGCACCTCTACAACTCCACGTCCGTGCTGCAGCGCCGGGTGGTCTTCAACCAGGATGAGGACGGAATCCTGGATATCGCATTGCAGGGCGCGCGGCTGTGCAAGAAGTATGAAGAGACCCTCGCGGATACGCACATCACCTACGAGTACTCGCCCGAGTCCTTCACGGGAACCGAGCTGGAGTACGCAGCCCGGGTGTGCAACGCCATCGCGGACGTCTTCGAAGCTTCGGCGGACAAGCAAGTCATCATCAACCTGCCGGCAACGGTGGAGATGGCAACGCCGAATGTCTACGCCGATTCAATCGAGTGGATGCACCGGAACCTGCACCCGCGTGAGGGCATCATTATCTCGCTGCACCCGCACAACGACCGCGGCACCGGTGTCGCTGCAGCCGAGCTGGGCTACCTGGCCGGCGCAGACCGGATTGAGGGTTGCCTCTTCGGCAACGGCGAGCGGACGGGCAATGTGGACCTGGTGACGCTGGGCTTGAACATGTTCGTCCAGGGGATCGACCCCATGATCGATTTCTCCGACATCGACGAGGTGCGCCGCACGGTCGAGTACTGCAACCAGCTGCCTGTCCCGGAGCGCGCGCCCTACGGTGGCGACCTCGTGTTCACGGCTTTCTCCGGTTCGCACCAGGATGCCATCAAGAAGGGCTTCGAAGCCCTGGAGAAGGACGCCGCCGCAGCAGGAGTTCCGGTCAAGGATTTCACGTGGCAGGTTCCTTACCTGCCGATCGATCCCAAGGACCTCGGTCGCAGCTACGAGGCCGTTATCCGCGTCAACTCCCAGTCCGGCAAGGGCGGCGTGGCCTACCTGTTGAAGAACGAGCACAACCTCGACCTGCCGCGCCGGGCGCAAATCGAGTTCTCGGGTGTGATCCAGCGCCGCACCGACGCCGTTGGCGGCGAAGTCAGTGGTGCCCAGCTGTGGCAGATTTTCCAGGACGAGTACCTGCCCTCGGACGAGGAACAGTCGCAGTGGGGCCGTTACTCCCTGGGCAGCGTCAGCACGGAGACGGACGAGTCCGGCGCCATGACCATGAACGCCAACCTGCGCATTGACGGCGTCGAAGTGCGGCGGACCGGGCACGGTAACGGCCCCATCGCCGCGTTCCTGGACATCCTGCACCATGACGGCGTGGACGTCCGCGTCCTGGACTACAGCGAACATGCATTGTCCGAAGGCGGCAGCGCCAGCGCCGCTGCCTACGTTGAGTGCGCAGTGGGCGAGCGGGTCCTGTGGGGTGTGGGGATCGATCCCAGCACCACCACGTCCTCGCTCAAGGCCCTGATTTCCGCAGTGAACCGGGCTGTCCGCGACGCCCAGGCCTAGCCGGATCCGTGGGGTGACGTGAAATACCGTCACCCCACGGCTTGGCGGTGCTCTCGGAAGCCGCGGCAATGCGAAGATTAGATGTGGCCAATCCATCGTCTTTCGCAGCCCGGTCGTACCGGGACGATGCTGTGGTGCTCCGTACCCACAAGCTCGGTGAGGCTGACAGGATCATCACGCTGCTCACCAAGCACCATGGGCAGGTCCGGGCGGTGGCCAAGGGCGTGCGCCGGACCAGCAGCCGATTCGGAGCCCGGCTTGAACCCTTCATGGTGGCCGACCTGCAGTTGGTGTCCGGCCGTACCCTGGACATCGTGACGCAAGCGGTGGCCAAGGGTGCCTACGGCAGCAGCATCGCTTCGGACTATGGCCGCTTCACGGTGGCCGCTGCCATGACCGAGACGGCAGAGAAGCTGACCGACGTCGACGCCGAATCAGGCACAGCCCAGTACAACCTGCTGGTGGGTGCTTTGGCCGCGCTGAGCCGTTCGGAGCATCCTCCGGAGCTCATCCTGGACTCCTACCTCCTGCGGGCCTTGGCCACGGGCGGCTGGGCACCCAGTTTCACCGATTGTGCCCGTTGTGGAACCCCGGGCCCGCATACGGCCTTCGCCGCGCCCTTGGGCGGGATGGTCTGTGGCGACTGCCGTCCGCCGGGATCACCGGCGCCTGCCCCGGAAACGGTGGTGCTTCTTGGTGCCCTGTTGACGGGGAACTGGGGTGTGGCAGACGGCTCCGACTCCCGGCACCGCAGGGAAGCGGCAGGCCTGGTGGCGGGCTATCTGCAATGGCATTTGGAACGCGCCGTGAAATCCCTCAAACATGTGGAGCGAAGCTAGCAGTGGTACTTGGTAAGAAGAGCAAAACACCCGCCCGGACCGCGCCGGTCACCGCACCCTACGCCCACCCCTCGGGAGCAGTTCCACCGGAGATTCCACAAGAGCTCGTTCCGCAGCACGTGGCCATTGTCATGGATGGCAACGGCCGTTGGGCGAACCAGCGCGGGCTTCCCCGCATCGAGGGGCACAAGGCCGGCGAACCGGCACTCCTCGACGTCATGGCCGGAGCGATCGAGCTCGGCATCAAATACGTCAGCGTCTACGCTTTTTCCACGGAGAACTGGCGGCGGTCGCCCGAAGAAGTCCGCTTCCTCATGGGATTTAACAAGGACGTGCTACGGCGCCAGCGGAACCAGCTCGACGAATGGGGAGTCAGGATCCGCTGGGCGGGACGCAAGCCCAAGCTCTGGGGGTCGGTGATCCGTGAACTGGAAGAGGCGGAGGAATACACCCGGGGCAACGACACCTGCACGTTGACCATGTGTGTTAATTACGGCGGCCGGGCAGAAATTGCCGACGCAGTATCCGCCATCGCCCAGGACGTGGCGGCGGGCGTCCTGAAGCCGGGTTCCGTGACTGAGAAGACCATCCAGAAGTACCTGGATGAGCCGGATCTCCCTGACGTGGATCTTTTCCTGCGCAGCTCCGGCGAACAGAGGTTGTCCAACTTCCTGCTGTGGCAGTCGGCCTACGCAGAGTTCGTCTTCATGGACACACTCTGGCCCGATGTGGACAGGCGGACCCTCTGGGACGCCGTGGAGATCTATGCCAAGCGCGATCGCCGTTACGGTGGCGCAGTGGATGCCGCTGCCCCGGCCAAGTAGCGGGGTTGTGCTACTTCAATAGGGGTAGGACGCCAACCACACACCCACATCCCGGTACGCCTGTTGGCGGATGGTCCTGCGCGACAGGAAGACATCGTGGAGGGCACCGGGATAGCGGAACACTGCCGTGCGCCGGCCGAGGCCCAAGGCGCGCCTTGACGTCTCCTCCACATCGATCACGGCGTCGGCGCGCATGAGCTCGGCTGTCCATTCGGCCTGGATCCTCGTGCGCCCGGACAGCAGGACAAGGACGGGAGCGTCGATGTTGAGTTTCCGCTCCACCGCACTGTGCCCGGCCAGGACGGCCTTGGTCCAGCCTGCCCTGATCGGGAACGATGCCCGGGGCCGCCACACAGGATCCAAGAGCCACTCTCCGTGGGCATCGCTGCTGACACTTTCCCAGTAAGCGGGCATATCCGGGAACCGGAACGGCCGCTTCGGGTCCGTGCGCGCGAACGGCTCAATCAGGTGCATGGCTATGCTGCGTACCAGGCTGCTGCCCTGGAGTTCCAACCAGGGGGAATTCAACACGAGCGTCCCGATGCGGCCCGGATTGCGGTCCGCCCACAATGCCGCGATCAGGCCGCCCAGGGAGTGGGCGATCATATGCACGGTTGGCGGAACGGAATTGCCGGTCCTCGAAGCCACGTCCAGTTCGATTTCGTCCAGCGCGGCAGCGATGTCGGTGTCGTAAATGGCCAGGTCCGAGGTATACCCGGGCGTTTGGCCGGGAAGCAGGCTCCGGCCGAACTTGCGGAGATCCAGGGCGTAAAAGTGGAACCCCGAGGCGGTGAGGTACTCGGCCAGTTCGGTTTGCAGAAAGTAGTCGGCCCATCCGTGCAGGTAGAGGACCGCGCGTGGAGCCGCTGAAGGATCGGCTGGGACGTGGCGGCGCTTACGTCGCGCGAAGCCCTGGAAAAAGTCCAGGATGCCGTGCGGCAGGGGCGCGGCCGGCTCCGGAAGATACCGGACCAGGGTTGCTTTGACCTCGCCTTCCTCGTCCGTCCCCAGGGGAAGGTCGAGGCGCTGGTAGCCACCGCCGAGAATATCCGGTTGCCACGTACCTACTGATTCTTCCGTGGTGGTCATGTATCGCCTTCCCCCTGGCGGACGGATGTGTTCTCTTCCATGAAACCGTGGATCCACCGTGCCAGCCGCGAATACGCATCGGCGCGTACCTTCGGCGCGGAGAGGAAGACGTCATGGAGTCCGCCCTCCACCCGCTCCAATGTGACGCTTTGTCCAAGTGCCATGGCCCGCACGGCGATGATGTCCACGTCCAGGACGGCATCGGACCGGCGCATCGATTCCTGCCAAACCATGCCGTTGGCGCTGGCTGCAGACGTGAGGACCAGCACAGGAACAGCCAGCCCCAAGCCGCGCGCCACCCGCGTGTGTCCGTCGAGGACGGCCCGGAGCCATCCTGCGCGGACCGGAAAGGCGAGCGGTGGCCTGTACTGTTCGTCGAGTGGCCATTCCCCCTCGGCAGTACTGCTGATGCTCCGGAAGTAGAACCCCCGCTCCGGAAGCTTCAGGACCATTTCGGGGCGCAGCCGTGCCAGGGGATGCACCATGGCCTGCGCGGCCCGGCGCACCACCGAATTGCCGTGCATTTCCAGCCAGGGGCTGTTCAGGATCAAGTACTGGATTGCGCCGGGATGGCGGCTGGCCCACAGCGCGGCGATGAGCCCACCGGTCGAGTGGCCCATGAGCGCCACCTTGTGCCCATTCCCTGCCGCGGAGTCGTTGTGGATGACGTCCAGGGCCTGCTGGATCTCGGCATCGTAGTCCTTGAGGTCGGCAACGTAGCCGCCGGTGGTATCGGTACCCAGGCTCCGGCCGTGGTTGTGCATGTCCAGGGCATAGAACCCGTATCCCAGGCCGGCCCAGAACTGCGCCAGTTCAATATTGAAGAAGTAGTCACTCCACCCGTGCAGGAAAAGCACGGCCCCGCGACCCTCGACGGCAGCGGCGCCCCTGTTGCCGTCGTCGGGCATCGCATCCGGCCTGTGGCGCACCAAGGTGGCCCGCCGGCTTGCGCCGCCGGGTCCTGGGGCCTGGATGCGGCAGGACTGGAAGTCCGGGCCGAGGATGTCCGTTGACCACTCCATGGCTTCAGCTTAGACACTTCCTGCTGCGTCGCGGCCGGCCGCCCTTCCGGTGAAGAGGCACCCACCCAGGAACGTTCCTTCAAGCGCCCTGTAGCCATGGATGCCGCCACCACCGAATCCGGCAGCTTCTCCCACGGCATACAATCCCGTGATGGCAGAACCGTCGCTGCCCAGCACCCGCGAACGCAGGTCCGTTTGCAGGCCGCCAAGGCTCTTGCGGGTAACCACCTGCAGGCGGATGGCAAGGAGCGGCCCATGGGCGGGGTCAGTGAGGCGGTGCGGGGGAGCCACCCGCATGAGGCGGTCCGTCGCGAAACGCCGCGCCGCGCGGATCTGGGCCAGTTGGGGGTCCTTTCCGAGCCCGCTGGATACCTGGAGGTCGCGGGCATGAATGAGCGCTGCCAGGGAGTCAGGGTGGACCAGTTCCGTACCCGCCAGACCGTTCATGCGGGCGGCCAATTCCCGGGGCGAGGCTCCTTGGACGAAATCGGCGCCCCGCTCAAGGAACCGTTCGATGGGTGTGTCGCCCCGCGGCTTGAGCCGGCCCAGCAACAACGGGATGTCCTTGCCCGTCAGGTCCGGGTTCTGCTCGGATCCGGAGAGGGCCAGTTCCTTCAGGGCGATGGTGCGGTTCAGGACGAACCAGGAGTACCCGTGGCCGGTTCGCACGATGTGGCGGAGCGCGCCCTGGGAGTCAAAGCCCGGAAACAAGGGCGCCGGCAGTTGCATGCCCTCGGCGTCCAACCACAGCGACGAAGGCCCGGGCAGGATCCTGATTCCGTGCTTGGGCCACACGGGATGGTAGTTGTGGATGCCTTCGGGGTAGTGCCACATGCGGTCCCCGTTGACCAGCGACGCACCGGCGGTCTCCGCGACCGCCAGGAAGGCGCCGTCAACGGAGGCGGGCACACCGCTGAGCATTTCCGGGGGTGCCAGCCCGCCGGGCCACTGGCGGCGCACCGTGTCGTGGTTGCCGCCGATACCGCCGGTGGCTACCACCACGGCTCCGCCAGCCGCTTCGAAATTCCCGACGACGGCCCGCGAGGAAGCCTGGCCGCGCACCGCCGTCGTGGGTTCCAAGGCGTCACCGCCAACACCGGTGACGGTGCCCGAGTGGACGGTCAGGGATGTTGCGCGGTGCCGCAGGTGCAGCGTGATGCGTCCGGCCGCGGCTCCCTCCCGCACCTTGGCGGCGAATGGTTCGACGACGGCGGGACCGGTTCCCCACGCGACGTGGAAGCGGGGGACGGTGTTTCCGTGGCCTTGGGGACCGTAGCCGCCCCGTTCTGCCCACTGCACGAGCGGGAAGATGCCTACGCCCAGGCTCCTTAGCCACGAACGCTTTTCACCGGAGGCGAAGTCCACATAGGCCTCGGCCCACCTTCGCGCATGGGCATCGTCGTCGCGGTCGAATGCTGCCGAAGACAACCAGTCCTGCAGGGCGAGTTCAGCACTGTCCTTGACGCCCAGGCGCCGCTGTTCGGGGGTGTCCACCATGAACAAGCCACCGAACGACCAGTGTGCCTGGCCACCCAGTGATGCGGATCCTTCCTGGTCCAGGATGGCCACGGACTTGCCCGCTGCATACGCGGTGGCGGCAGCAACCAGGCCCGAGAGGCCGGCCCCGACCACCAGCACATCTGCGTTGATGCGGTTTCCATGATGTCCGTCACGATCCTGAAGCGGCATGGGTACATGCTAGCGCCAGGCAGGTCACGGGTTTGGCGAGTGGTGCGGAAACCGGAAAACTAGGATCATGCGTGTTTACCCCACCTTCTTCAAGCTTGCCTTCTCCTGGATGGATGCCGAGAAAGCACACAAGATCGGTTTCCAGGCCATCCGGGCAGTCCACCGCAGTGGTGCCGGCCGGATCCTGGCCAGGATCACCGCCCCTGATGCATCGCTCCGCACCGAGGCGCTGGGCTTGACCTTCCCATCTCCCTTCGGCCTGGCAGCGGGATTCGACAAGGAGGGCCATGGAATAGAGGCGCTCTCCGAACTTGGTTTCGGACACGTGGAGGTGGGCACCATTACGGGGCAGGCCCAGCCCGGCAACGACAAGCCGCGGCTGTTCCGCTTGATTGAGGACCGCGCGGTCATCAACCGCATGGGCTTCAACAACGACGGCGCCGCGGCAGTGGCTCCACGGCTGAAGTCCGCGCGGGCCGCCCTGCAGCGTGCACACGCCGGCGTGCGGCCGGTGATTGGCGTCAACATTGGCAAGACCAAAGTGGTGGAACTCGATGCTGCTACGGAGGACTATCTGGTCAGCGCACGCGGGCTCGCGCCGGCAGCCGACTACCTTGTGGTCAATGTCAGCTCTCCCAACACGCCTGGGCTGCGGCTGCTCCAGAACGTCGAGACACTGCGCCCCCTGCTGCGCGCCGTCGGTGACGCGGCTGACGAGTCCGCGGGACGCCACGTTCCTCTGCTGGTCAAGATCGCTCCCGACCTCAGCAACGAAGACATCGACGACGTCGCACGGCTGGCGTTGGACCTCAAGCTGGACGGCATCATCGCCACGAACACCACCATCGGCCGCGAAGGCCTCGCCAGCGAAGCCGCCAAGGTGGAGGCGCTCGGCGCCGGAGGACTGTCCGGTGCACCACTGAAGCAGCGTTCCCTGGAGGTGCTGCGCCGCCTCAAGGATGCCGTGGGGGACCAATTGGTGTTGATCGCCGTGGGCGGGGTGGAAACAGCACAGGACGTCCAGGAGCGGCTGGACGCCGGCGCCACCCTGGTGCAGGGTTACACGGCATTCCTCTACGAGGGTCCCTTCTGGGCATCACGCATCAACAAAGGACTTGCCAGGATCCGGAAGCGCGGTGCCTAACGGACGCGGTGCCTAAGGGACGCGGTGCCTGAGGGAAAGGCCCAGGCAGGCACGAAGGCCCCGGACCAAGTGGTCCGGGGCCTTCGCTTTAAGGTTGGTGTGCTCTTAGGACGGGTACTGGCCGCGCTTGACCAGAGGCTTGGGGAGGCGGAGCTTGCGGAACTGCAGGGCGCGCATGCAGCCATACCAAACGGTTCCGCGTTCCACCTCGCCGAACTTGGCAGTAAGCCGCTTGCGGAGCTGGCGGGAGAGGATGAAGACATCCACGAAGACTGCCAGGAACATGATCCAGAAACCGATCAGGACATACGTGATCTGGGCGCTGTTGGACGGAATGATGAACGACACCACCACGAACAGGAGCGCACCGAACATCAGGTACTCGCCGAGGGTGAACCGGGCATCGACGTAGTCGCGGGCAAAGCGCTTCTGCGGACCCTTGTCCCTGAGGGGAAGATACTTTTCTTCGCCGGTGTCCAGGGCCTGCCGCATCTTCTGGCGCTGGTCCTGGATGGCCACCCGCTCCGCCTCCTTGGAGGCCTTGCGGTCCGTTGGCACCAGCGGGCGCTTCCGTGCCGCTTCCTGGGCTTTCCGTTTGGGCGTGGGAGCGCCCTTCCCAATGACGGGGTCCTGGGCGGCGGCGTGGGCCTGGTCAACTACTGATTGAGCGCTTGGCTCTTCCTTTTTGCGTCCGAACACCACTACAGAATACAGCGCGGGCTGGTGGCGTACGTTACGCACGGGGCTGGAGCGAAGGCATGGGGTGCCGTGCCTCACCAGGACGGGAGCTACCCGGCGGTAAGGTTTGGGGCATGACTTCAGCACATGCGGGGAACCCGCAGAATACCCCAGGGAACTCCGACACCACCCCGGTCGCGGGCCAATCCGTGGACGGTGTGGATACCGCCGCCCTCAACGCAGCCGTCAACGAGCATTTCGACGGGACGGTCTCAGCCCTCAAGGACCTGGTGGCCATTCCGGGCATCGCCTGGGCCAGCTTCGACCCCGCGGAACTTGACCGCAGCGCCGAAGCCGTCGCGGAACTGGTCCGCGAAGCGGGCATGGAGGACGTCCGGATCCTGCGGGCCGCAAAGGCCGATGGCACGCCCGGCGGGCCGGCCGTCGTCGCGCACCGGCCCGCGCGCGACGGAAAGCCGACCATCCTGCTGTACGCCCACCACGACGTCCAGCCTCCGGGGGAACGTTCGCTTTGGACGTCGGAGCCGTTCGTGGCGGAGGAGCGCGAGGGGCGACTCTATGGGCGGGGTGCTGCCGATGACAAAGCCGGCATCATGGCGCACCTTGCGGCCTACAGCGCCGCCGTGAAAGTCCTGGGCGAGGACTTTGGCCTTGGCGTGACCTTCTTCTTCGAAGGTGAAGAGGAAGCCGGCTCGCCTACGTTCCGCACGTTCCTTGAGGAACACAAAGAGCTGCTGCGTTCGGACGTGATCGTGGTGGCTGATTCCAGCAACTGGAAAGTGGGCGTCCCTGCCCTCACCACCAGCCTCCGGGGACTCGTTGACGGCACGTTTGAAGTACGGGTCCTGGAGCACGCCGTCCATTCGGGAATGTTTGGTGGGCCTGTGCTGGATGCGCCCACCCTGCTCTCCCGCCTCATCGCAACCCTCCACGACGAGCACGGCAATGTGGCCGTCGAGGGGTTGGTGGCCCGTGACGAGGTTGCCGTTGACCTCGCCGAAGCCGACTACCGCGCCGATGCGTCCGTGCTCGACGGCGTGCAGCTGGCCGGCAGCGGCACCATCGCCTCGCGCCTGTGGACCAAGCCGGCACTGTCCATCATCGGCATCGATGCGCCGGCGGTGGCCGTTGCCTCCAACACGCTGATTCCAGCAGCCAGGGCAAAATTCAGCATGCGCCTGGCGCCCGGTCAGGATCCGGAAGCAGCCATGGACGCCCTGGAGCGGCACGTCCATGCCCACGCTCCGTTTGGCGCAAAGGTCACCTTCACCCCGGGGGAGCGGGGCAACGCATTCTCAACGGACACCAGTTCCGTAGCAGCGCAGGTGGCGCTGTGGGCCCTCGGCCAGGCCTGGGGAGTGGAGCCCGTTGAAATGGGCATAGGGGGTTCCATCCCATTCATCGCCGATTTGATGGAGGTCTACCCGGAGGTCCAGATCCTGGTCACCGGCGTGGAGGATCCGGACAGCCGGGCCCACAGTGCCAACGAATCCCTGCACCTTGGGGACTTCCGGCACGCCGTATTGGCCGAGGCGCTGATGCTGGCCAGGTTGAACGGGAACAAGTAACTGCGGGCCGTGGTTACGTCAGGAGTTATAGCTCAGCGCCTGCGCGACGTAGCATGGAGCTATAACCCGTACGTAATTGGGTAAGGGCAGGCAGCGTCCCCGGCGCAGCCGCCAAGCGCGTTATAAGAAGGTAGGCCAATGAGCACTGCAACCAACGAAAACAGCACTGGAGCACAGCTCGCCGAGAGCGAAGAGCTTCCCACGCACGAGGTCAACCTGACCGACGTCGCAGCAGGCAAGGTCCGCAGCCTCCTGGAACAGGAAGGGCGTACTGACCTGCGCCTGCGCGTTGCAGTCCAGCCGGGCGGTTGCTCGGGCCTGATCTACCAGCTCTACTTCGATGAGCGCCTGCTCGACGGCGACGCCGTCCGGGACTACGACGGCGTCGAAGTCGTGGTGGACAAGATGAGCGTCCCTTACCTCAGCGGTGCGAGCATCGACTTCGAGGACACCATCTCGAAGCAGGGCTTCACCATTGACAACCCGAACGCCGGCGGCTCGTGCGCTTGCGGCGACTCGTTCCACTGACGTGAGCCATCGCCGCATGTCGGCGCCGTCCCGGACGTGTTTAACCGCGTTCGGAGCCACGGCGCCGACATGTGCGCGAAAACCGCTTCATAGCGGTAAGCTCTACATCGGGTAGTAAAACTTTTAGTGTGCCCGGTGGGCCTTTGGCCTGCCGGGCGACAGCAACAAGAGGAAGGGCCGTCTGTGAGTTCGCAGAACCGAACCGGCAGCCGACGCATAAAGATCACCTCGATCACTGGCTTGGCACTAGCCGGCGCGTTGGTTTTGACCGGATGTTCACCAGAGGTAGAGAAGGGTTGGCTGCCTACAGAGCGCGGCACCACCAACCACACTGACCGGATCATGGACCTCTGGGTCAACTCATGGATCGCCGCCTTGGCAGTCGGTATCATCACGTGGGGCCTGCTGGTCTGGTGCATCATTGCCTACCGCCGCCGCAAGGGCACCACCGGTTTCCCGAAGCAGCTCAGCTACAACCTGCCGCTCGAGGTCTTCTACTTGACCATCCCGCTGTTCATGGTGCTGGTGTTCTTCTACTTCACCGACCAGGACCAGCGCGCGATCGATGACCGTTCGCAGCCTGCAGACGTCGTCGTTGACGTCCGTGGCAAGCAGTGGGCATGGGACTTCAACTACAAGCAGGGCCAGGTTATTTCCGAGGACCTTCACGAGGCCGGCGTCCAGGCCCACCTGACGGGCAACGAGGTCAACAAGGATCTCCTGCCCACCTTGTACTTGCCGGTCAACAAGTCGGTTGACCTGGAGCTCAACTCCCGCGATGTCATCCACTCCTTCTGGGTTCCCGCCTTCCTGCAGAAGCGCGACATGATCCCCGGCAAGACCAACTACATCCGTTTCACCCCCACCAAGGAAGGCACCTTCGACGGTAAGTGTGCTGAACTTTGCGGTGAATACCACTCCGAAATGCTCTTCCGCGTCAAGGTTGTCTCCGAGTCCGAATTCCAGGCTCACATGGACCAGCTTCGCCAAGAGGGCAACACGGGCCTGCTCGGTGCGGAATACGACCGCAACCCGAACCTGAACGAAAAGTAAGGGGAGCGACGTGGCTACATACACTCAATCCGCCGGGACCCTCGAGGCTCCCGTAGTTCCTAAATCCAAGGGACGCATCGTCGTCAACTGGATCACCTCCACGGACCACAAGACCATCGGGTACATGTACCTCATTGCGTCGTTCGTGTTCTTCTGCCTCGGTGGCGTCATGGCGCTGCTCATCCGTGCTGAACTGTTCGAACCCGGTATGCAGATCCTGCAGACCAAGGAACAGTACAACCAGATGTTCACCATGCACGGCACGGTCATGCTCCTCATGTTCGCGACGCCGCTGTTCGCCGGCTTCGCCAACGTGATCATGCCGCTCCAGATCGGTGCTCCGGATGTCGCGTTCCCGCGTCTGAACGCCCTGGCCTTCTGGTTCTTCCTCTTCGGTTCCACCATTGCCGTCTCAGGCTTCATCACCCCGCAGGGTGCTGCGTCCTTCGGTTGGTTCGCCTACGCTCCGTTGTCCAACACAACGTTCAGTCCGGGCGTTGGTGGTGACTTGTGGGTCTTCGGCCTCGCCCTGTCAGGTTTCGGAACCATCCTTGGTGCGGTCAACTTCATCACCACCATCATCTGCATGCGTGCTCCCGGCATGACCATGTGGCGCATGCCGATCTTCACCTGGAACACGCTGGTTACGGCCATCCTGGTGCTGATGGCCTTCCCGCCGCTCGCTGCTGCGCTGTTCGCACTCGGTGCCGACCGCCGCTTCGGTGCGCACATCTTCGATCCCGAAAACGGTGGCGCAGTCCTGTGGCAGCACCTGTTCTGGTTCTTCGGACACCCTGAGGTTTACATCATCGCGCTGCCGTTCTTCGGCATTGTCTCGGAGATCTTCCCGGTCTTCAGCCGCAAGCCGATCTTCGGTTACAAGGGCCTGGTCTACGCAACGATCGCCATTGCCGCACTGTCCGTCACTGTGTGGGCCCACCACATGTACGTGACCGGTTCGGTCCTGCTTCCGTTCTTCGCCTTCATGACCATGCTGATCGCAGTCCCCACCGGCGTGAAGTTCTTCAACTGGATCGGTACTCTTTGGCAGGGTTCCATCACCTTCGAGACGCCCATGCTGTGGAGCATCGGCTTCCTGGTGACGTTCCTCTTCGGTGGCCTCACCGGCATCATCCTGGCTTCGCCGCCGCTGGACTTCCACGTCTCCGACTCCTACTTCGTGGTGGCACACTTCCACTACGTGGTCTTCGGTACCGTCGTCTTCGCAATGTTCGCCGGCTTCTACTTCTGGTGGCCCAAGTGGACGGGCAAGATGCTCAACGAGCGCCTCGGCAAGATCCACTTCTGGCTGCTGTTCCTCGGCTTCCACGGCACGTTCCTGATCCAGCACTGGCTGGGTGTTGAGGGCATGCCCCGCCGTTACGCCGACTACATGCCGCAGGACAACTTCACCTGGATGAACCAGTTCTCCACGATTTCCTCCTTCGTGCTGGGCGCGTCGCTGCTCCCGTTCTTCTGGAACGTCTACATCACCTGGCGCAGCAACAAGAAGGTTGAAGTTGACGATCCCTGGGGCTTCGGTGCCTCGCTCGAGTGGGCAACCTCTTGCCCGCCGCCGCGTCACAACTTCACCTCCCTGCCCAGGATCCGTTCGGAGCGTCCGGCCCTGGACCTCCACCACCCGGAGCTTGCACAGGTGCACACCGCAGAAGCCCCCTCGCCCGCAGCTGCCGTCCTCGGCAACGCAGACCAGAAGGACGTCCGCAAGTGAAAATCGAATCATGGCTCTTCGGCGCCGGAGTCTTCTTCTTCGTCCCCGTCACCATCGTCTACGGCATCCTGACCGAATGGTCTGAATGGGTTGGCGTCCTGGGCATCCTGCTGGTGGGTGGCCTGGCTGGCATGATCGGTGCCTACCTTGGCTTCACCGGTCGCCGTGTTGGCATGCGTCCCGAGGACCGTCCCGACGCGGAAATCCATGAAGGTGCCGGCGAGCAGGGCCACTTCAGCCCCTGGAGCTGGTGGCCGCTGGTTCTGGGCCTCGCCTGCGCAGGTGGCTTCCTGGGCCTGGCAATAGGTTTCTGGGTCACGTTCGTTGCTGCTGGTCTCGCCGTCGTTGCACTCGTCGGCTGGGTCTTCGAGTACAGCCGCGGCGATCACGCCCACTAAGCAACACAGTCATTACGACGTCGGCCCCCACCTTATGGTGGGGGCCGACGTCGTTTTTCATGTCCTTGAAGTTGCCGCCCCCGCTTGTTTTCCCAGGGGTCCGGCAGTGGCTCAGTGGGCCTCCGGAGCCTCGAGTATGGCGGAGAGCGCTGAGAGTGCATCTTCGGCGTCCAAGGCCGTCTGCGCGCCTTCAGGGCTGTCCTGGGTGACTTCCAGCACAACCTCGCAGCCGTGGGCAAAGTCCTCGGTCATGACTTCCAGAAGGGACCTGGCATCCACCGGCTCGCCGTCGATCTTCCGGATGGTGATTGGAAGGCCCGTTTCAGTAACGGCGCGGACAAAGACGGCTGCCGCCCGGGCGTGAAGCCCGATTTCGGCGGCGACAAAGGATTTCAGCTGCGGCAAGCCAGCTCCTAGCGTTGGGGGAGGGACCCGTTGGGGTATGGGGCTCATCCAAGCCTAGCTGCCGCTATTCCCTTTGCCGATATTGCGACCGGAGCTGGTCTAGACCTCCGCACAACTGACTTACCCTTGTTGTATGAGCCAAACATCGGTTGGGAGACGTTGTGCCTGAAGCAGCGAACATCGCCGGCGAGATTGACCGCACCAGCAGCACGCCCATTTACATTCAGCTCAGGGAGATCCTCCGGGCCTTCATTGGGCAGTCGTGCCCGCCGGGCTCCTCCCTGCCCTCGGAGCGGGATCTGTCGCTGCGCTTTGGGCTTGCCAGGATGACCGTGCGCCAAGCCATCGACGCCTTGGTGGGCGAAGAGGTCCTGGAACGGGTTGTGGGCTTGGGAACCTTCGTCAAGAAACCCAAACTGGACCTGCAAGTGAAGCTGACGTCCTACAGCGAGGAAATGCAGCGCCGCGGCATGGTACCGGCCGCAAAGGTGCTCAGCTTTGAGCAGATCGCGGCCAGCGCCTTCCTGGCGAGGGAACTGCAACTGGAGGAGGGCACACCCCTGGTGCGCTTCCGCCGCTTGCTCCTTGCGGACAATGAGCCCATGAGCGTGGATGAGAACTTCATCCCCGCGCACCGTGTCCCCGGGCTGTTGGACGATGCTCCACCAACGTCCCTTTACAACGTCCTCAGTGAACGCTTCGGCTTGGTGATGGAGTGGGGCGAAGACATGATCGAAGCGACGGCGGCTTCGCCATCCACGGCACGTCTCTTGAATGTCGATGTCGGCTCCCCGCTGTTGAAAATCCAGCGCCACGCCTTCGTGGCCCGGGCCATGGTGGACTACTCAGTCTCCTACTATCGTGCTGACAGGTACAAGCTGTGGATTCCCCTGCAGAGGCCGGGTGTGCGGCCTACCAGGAACTATTCATCCGGCTACAGGACGCAATAGCTGGGCCCGGCACCCAGGGCAGCGGCCGGAAATACAGAAAGGGCGGGCCCGATCCCTGGGGATCGGGCCCGCCCTTTCAGCGGTTCAGCTAGTGGCTGAGGCTCTTCTGGTCGGAACCAGCTTCGATGGCCTCGTGGTGGCCATGAGCATGTGCGGCCTCGAGTTCGGCAGGTGTCGCCGGGGCAACCCTGTCCTCGAAGAACCACTTGGAGAGAGCCGCGCGGCGCTTTTCCTTGCGGGTGACCACGCCGTGTTCGTTCGGCTCCGCAGGCAACGGAGCCGGTGACTCGAAACCAACGAGCTTGTAGCGCTTGTACTCGTCCAGCGGTGCGTGCACCTCAATGAACTCACCATGGGGGAGTCGCACGATGCGACCGGTTTCGCGGCCGTGGAGTGCGATTTCGCGGTCCTTGCGCTGCAAAGCGAGGGCGATGCGCTTGGTCACGATGAACGCGATGACCGGACCAATGAAGAACAGCGCACGCAGCCAATAGGTGACGTCGTTGAGCGAAACGTGGAAGTGCGTCGCGATGAGGTCGGATCCGGCAGCTGCCCACATGACGCAGTACCAGGTGAAGCCGGCAACACCGATGGCCGTACGCGTTGGAGCGTTGCGGGGACGGTCCAGGACGTGGTGCTCACGGTTGTCCTTGGTGATCCAACGCTCGATCCACGGGTACATGAACAGCACCGTGAAGATGATGCCTGCCGGGACCAGTGCCGGCAGCAGGACATTCAGGGTCAGCGTGTGCCCGAAGATGACGTATTCGAAGTGGAAGCCATTCACAACACCGGGCATCAGGCGCAGGGCACCGTCAACGAACCCGATGTACCAGTCAGGCTGGGTACCAGCCGAAACGGGGGAGGGGTCGTAGGGGCCGTAGTTCCAGATCGGGTTGATGGTGAAAGCGGCTGCCATGAGCGCAAGGACACCGAAGACGATGAAGAAGAAGCCGCCGGCCTTGGCTGCGTAGACAGGACCGAGGGGGTAGCCAACAACGTTGCCGTCGTTACGGCCCGGGCCCGGGTACTGGGTGTGCTTGTGGACAACAACCATGAACAAGTGCACGACGATCATCAGGAGGATGAGGGCAGGCACGAGCAGGATGTGCAGGACGTACAGGCGGCCGATGATGGCCGTACCCGGGAACTCGCCGCCGAAGAGGAAGAACGAGATGTACGTGCCGATGACCGGGATGGACTTGATCACGCCGTCGATGATGCGCAGGCCGTTGCCGGACAGCAGGTCATCGGGGAGGGAGTAGCCGGTGAAGCCTGCGGCCATCGCAAGGATGAGCAGGACGCCACCAACAACCCAGTTCATTTCACGCGGCTTGCGGAATGCACCCGTGAAGAAGACGCGAAGCATGTGGACACCGAGGGAGGCCACGAACAGCAGAGCCGCCCAGTGGTGTACCTGGCGCATGAACAGGCCGCCGCGAACGTCGAAGGAGATGTTCAGTGACGAATTATAGGCCACGGACATTTCGACGTTGTACAACGGGGTGTACGAACCCTGGTAGTGCGTTTCCGCCATGGAGGGATCGAAGAAGAACGTCAGGAACGTTCCGGACATCAGCAGGATGACGAAGGAATACAGCGCCACCTCACCGAACATGAATGACCAGTGGTCGGGGAAGACCTTGCGACCGAATTCGCGCAGGATACCGGAGCCACCTACACGCTCGTCCACGAAGTCAGTAAAACGGCCAACCTTGGTCTTCGCTACGAAGGGGGCTTCAGCTGTTGATGAGGCGCTCATGCTCGTCACGCTCCCAGTAACTCGGTCCTACAGGTTCTTTGAAGTCGCTTGTGGCGACGAGGTAGCCCTCTGCGTCAACTGCGATGGGCAGCTGGGGAAGCGGACGGCTGGCCGGTCCAAAGATGACCTTGCATTCCTGCGTGAGGTCGAACGTGGACTGGTGGCAGGGGCACAGGAGGTGGTGGGTCTGCTGCTCGTAGAGGGCAACAGGACAACCAACGTGCGTGCAGATCTTGGAGTAGGCAACAATGCCGTTGTAGCTCCAGTTTTCGCGGCCCTCGGACGGGTGCAACGAGTTCGGGTCGAGGCGCATGAGCAAAACGACGGCCTTGGCCTTCTCGTTGAGCTTGCCCTCGTGCAGTTCGTTGAGGCCCTCGGGAATGACGTGGAAGGCAGAACCGATGGTGACGTCCGATGCCTTGATGGGGGTGCCATCGGGGTCGCGGGTGAGACGCTTGAGCTTGCCATCCTGCGGAGCCCACATGGTGTGCGCCAGCTTGTCATCCGGACGGGGACCGAGGTCGCCGAAGATCGCCAGCGCGGGCAGGGGAGCCAGCGCCACAGCTCCAAGGAGCGTGTTGCGGATCAGCGGGCGGCGCTTGATGCCGGTCTCTTCGACGATGTCATCCACAATGCGGACGGCCGCCTGGCGGTCTTCCTCCGTGCGGATGGCGTGGCGCTCTTCCGATACTTCGTGGTCCGGCATGAGTGCCTTGGCCCAGTGGACGATACCGGTGCCGATACCGAGCATGGCAAAGGCGGTGCCCAGGCCAAGCAGCAGGTTCTGCGTGCGGATCGTCGCGATCGTGGAGTCTTCGCCCAGATCGATGGCGAAGTACGCCACCAGGAACACCAGGGTGCCGATGACGGAAATGCCAAACAGAATGGCTACCTGACGCTCGGCGCGCTTTGCGGCTACCGGGTCCGTGTCAGCCAGGCGCAAACGATGCGGAGGAAGACCAGGATCCTGGAACTTCTCCACCTCATTCTGACCAGCCGTAGCTACGGTGCCCGAGTGGTTCGGACTGCCGTCACTATGGTTGCCCATAATTCGCCTCATCCTTCTCTCGTTGTCCCGGCCTGCGCCGGGTTTGTTTTCAGTTCAAAACTGCTGTCAGTGCAGCAGAAGTTTGTTTCCGCCTGGATCAGGACGTACGTGACGTCAACCAGATGGTGAATGCGATGATCACGCCAAGACCGGCTACCCACACGAACAGGCCCTCAGACACCGGACCGAGCGAGCCGAGGTCCGCTCCACCGGGTGATCCGTTGGCTTCGATCGTCTTGAGGAAGGTGATGATGTCGCGCTTGTCTTCCGGGGTGACGTTCGAATCGTTGAACACGGGCATGTTCTGCGGTCCCGTGGCCATTGCCTCGTAGATGTGCTTGCCGGTGACATCGGCAAGGGCGGGCGCGAACTTACCGCGGGTAAGTGCACCACCTGCGGCTGCGGCGTTGTGGCACATGGCGCAGTTCACACGGAAGAGCTCGCCACCCTTGGCAGCGTCACCCTTCTCATCCAGGAGGTGTTCCTCGGGGATTGCCGGGCCGGCGCCGAGCGATGCGACGTAGGCCGAGAGCTGCTTGGTCTGCTCGTCGTTGAACTGAACGGGCTTCTTCTGTGCCTGCGGGCCATTCATCTGCATGGGCATACGGCCGGTGCCAACCTGGAAGTCAACTGCTGCTGCACCCACGCCGACCAGCGAAGGGCCGTCCTGGGTTCCGCTTGCACCCATGCCGTGGCAGGTGGCGCAGTTGGCGGCAAAGAGCTTGCCGCCTTCCTCTACGTCACTGGCGCTGTAGCTCGTGGTGTCGGCCTTGGCCTGGTTGACGGAAGTGGCAATGGCGTAAAGCCCACCAGTGAGGAGGAGGCCCATCAGCAGCAGTGCAATGGCTGCCAGTGGGTGACGTCGCTTCTGCGAGAGTGCCTTCACGTGGTGGTTCCTTTATTCGATCCTGCGTCGGCTCCGTGAGCCGCTTCTTGAAATTCTGCCTCTTGTAGAAAAAGAGTCAAGGCCGGCTACTTGAGGACGTAGATGACCAGGAAGAGGCCGATCCACACGACGTCGACGAAGTGCCAGTAGTAAGAGGTGACGATCGCCGAGGTAGCTTCGAAGTGTCCGAACTTCTTGGCTGCGAATGCGCGGCCAATGATGAAGAGGAACGCGATCAAACCGCCGATGACGTGGAGGCCGTGGAAGCCGGTGGTCATGTAGAAGGCGGAGCCGTAGGCGTTGGAGGACAAGGAAACGTGCTCGGAGACGAGCATGGCGTATTCCGTGGTCTGTCCGGCTACGAAGAAGGCACCCATGATGAAGGTGAGGATGAACCATTCATTCATGCCCCAGCGGGTGAACTGGAAAGGGCCGCCCGTGCGGCGCGGTTCGAGCCGTTCGGCGGCGAACACGCCCATCTGGCAAGTAAAGGAACTGGCCACGAGGACGATGGTGTTGACGAGCGCAAACGGGAAGTTGAGCTTGGCCGTCTCTTCGGCCCACAGCGCTCCGGAAGTGGAACGCAGGGTGAAGTACATAGCAAAGAGGCCGGCGAAGAACATCAACTCACTGGACAGCCAAACAACGGTTCCAACAGAAACCAGGTTGGGGCGGTTCAGCGTCGGGTGCGCCGGGGTACTGGGGGCATGGGTCGCAGATGTCACAAGGACATTATGTCTGTAAAAGTCCAGAGTTCCCAATGCAAACCACCGTTTGGGGAGACTTTTTCTACAAAGACGCGAAATCGCGCGGAAAAGTTCCCGGGCAGGTTCACATTGGTCATCAGCGCTGCTCGGTCGATAGCATCGGGGAGTGACTTCTCCGGCATCGGCACCTGCAGCCAGCAACACCTGGCCAGGGCTCATCTCTGCACTGATCAATGGCGACGACCTTGCGGTGGAGAACACGCAGTGGGCCATGAACACCATCATGGCCGGAGATGCGACTCCGGCACAGATCGCCGGCTTCCTTGTTGCCTTGCGCGCCAAGGGTGAGACCGTGGAAGAACTCGCGGGCCTGGTGGAAGCCATGGTCCAGAACGCAAACCCCATAGAAATCTCCGGTGAGAAGCTGGACATTGTTGGTACCGGTGGCGACCGCCTCAACACGGTGAACATTTCCACCATGGCCGCCCTCGTTGCCGCCGGCGCCGGGGCAAAGGTTGTTAAGCACGGCAACCGTGCCGCGTCATCCGCCTCGGGCTCCGCCGACGTCCTCGAAGCGCTCGGGGTCCGTTTGGACTTGTCCATAGAGCAGGTGGCCCGCAATGCGGAGGAGGCAGGAATCACCTTCTGCTTCGCGCAGGTCTTCCACCCGTCCTTCCGGCATACCGCTGTTCCCCGCAGGGAACTTGCCGTTCCTACGGCCTTCAACTTCCTTGGTCCCATGACCAACCCTGCCCACGTGCAGGCTTCCGCCGTGGGTGTGGCCAATGCCCGCATGGCGCCGTTGGTGGCAGGCGTGCTTGCACGACGTGGCAGCCGCGGGCTCGTTTTCCGTGGTGACGACGGATTGGATGAACTGACTCCCACGGGTCCCTCGACTGTCTGGGAGATCCGTGACGGTGTGGTTACCGAACAGGTCTTTTCACCGGCGGACCTTGGAATCGGCCCGTCCACCGTGGCGGACCTCCGTGGCGGTGATGCCGGGGCGAATGCCCAGGTGGTTCGGGAAATCCTCGACGGCAAGACCGGCCCCGTCCGTGATGCCGTGCTGTTGAACGCGGCAGCGGGGCTTGTGGCTGCGGACCTTGCCGCGGAGGGAACGCTCGTGGACCGGATGCGGGCTGCTTTCGGCCGTGCTGCCGAGTCCGTCGATTCAGGTGCCGCCGCTGGTGTCCTGGCAAAATGGACGGACCTCAGCCGGAGCTAGGCTCCGGGGGGATTTCCGGAGGGTATCCCCCGGAGATTTACTCGAATCCGAGGGCGAAGGCAGCGTCGAGGTCGTGCTGCGAGTAGGCGCGGAAGGCGATGTGGGTGGTGGTGTGGACCACCGATGGAACCTTGGACAAGCGGTCCGCGATGACGTCTGCCAGGTCTTCATGCTTGGACACGCGCGCCACCGCGATCAGGTCCCATTCGCCAGTCACTGAATAGACCTCGCTGATGCCCTGGATGGCCGAGATTTGTTCGGCGGTTTCCGGGATGCGGGAAGCGTTGGTCTTGATCAGGACGAATGCGGTGATCACGGGGGGCCTTTCCGAAAAAAGCGTCATTGCGGACGCTCTCCAGCCTAGTGCATATGGTCTGTTCCGGTCCCTGTCAGGAGCGGCTGTGGCGTTTCCTCGA
Organism: Paenarthrobacter sp. NPDC018779; assembly: GCF_044391085.1. Taxonomy (NCBI): domain Bacteria; kingdom Bacillati; phylum Actinomycetota; class Actinomycetes; order Micrococcales; family Micrococcaceae; genus Paenarthrobacter; species Paenarthrobacter sp. NPDC018779. The sequence continues at coordinate 231,057 of NZ_JBIRZS010000001.1, forward strand.
AAGCCTGCTTGCGATCGCCACAATCCCGCGGAAACCCAGGAGCAGGATGCCCAGGGCAAGGAGTGCCACGATCACGAAGGGCAACACGACGCTTTGGCCGGTAAGCGCCCTGAGCAGCATTCCTCCAATGAGGGCGCCCATCCATACGGCCACGCCGGAGGGCCAGAGTGCAAAAGGCCTGCACCACACCCGCAGGGCCAGCCAGGCTGCGGCGGCCCCCACCAGGAAGGGCCAGGCGGTGAGGAACGCGCCGCCGATGATGTCGCCACGGGTGTGGGCGTCACGTCCTATGGCGGCGAAAACAAGGATCAGGACGAGGTCACCGGCGGCAGCGAAAATCCACCGGTTCTTGGGGGTAGGCATGCAACCGACACTATCCGTGTGCGGCGAATATCGCGAAGTGGGTGAACTTCCCTTGATTGGCGGGCTTCTTGCCGGGACGATGGCTGCGAAAGAAGCCTGACAGGCCATCATGGAGGTTGATCATGCGGTTCATCCAAGTCGCCCAACGCGCCGAGGACCTGGAACGGGCAGCGGAGTTCTATTCCTCGCTACTCGGGAAGGAGCCCCAAGCCGTCTTTGATCCGCCCGGCCTGTTGTTCTTCGATGTCGGTGGAGTCCGTCTCCTGCTGGAGAAGGGTGCGCCGTCGGCGTTGGTCTACCTGGAGGTGGCAGACCTCCCCTCGTCCGTTGAAGGGCTTCGCGCCGAGGGCGTAAGGATTCTCGCAGAACCGCACGTCATCTTCGTCCACGAGGACGATCGGCTGGGCCCGCCGGGCTCGGAGGAATGGATGGCGTTCGTGGAGGACAGCGAGGGCAATACCGTGGGCCTGGTGAGCCGGATCCGGACGTCCGGCGACTAGGTGGCGTTTTCGCGGAATGCGCCGGTGACCGCTCCGCCGTCGGGCATTGTTCCGAACGCGCCGGAGCGTTAGCCTCAACCGGGGACGGCTTGTCCCGAGCGACATGGGAGGACCAAGGCAATGCAGAAGATTTCCACGTGTTTGTGGTTCGACGGCCAGGCAGCGGAAGCGGCCGAGTTCTACACCTCGACCTTTGACAACGCAGTCATGGGGCAGTCCATGCCGGGACCGGACGGCCAGCCCTTAACGGTGGAGTTCGAGCTTGAGGGGCGGCAGTTCATGGCGCTGAACGGCGGCCCTGCCTTCACCTTCAACGAGGCAGTTTCGCTGGTGATCAACTGCGATTCGCAGGAAGAGGTGGACCGCTACTGGGAAGCCCTGCTGGTAGGCGGGGAGGAAAGCATGTGCGGTTGGCTGAAGGACAAGTACGGGCTCTCCTGGCAGGTTATTCCCAAAGGCTTTACGGACGTCCTCACCGGACCGGATCCCGAAGGTGCGCGCCGTGCCATGGAAGCCATGATGAAGATGCGGAAGCTGGACATCGCAGCTCTTCGGAAGGCCTACGACGGCGACTGAAAAGACTGCGCGACAGGCACCTGATGCCGCTGCTAGCATGGCCGCACGGCGACCAGCGCGCCCAACACAACCATGAGGAGAACACTGCTATGACATCGCGCCTCAACCCCTATATCTCTTTCCGCGACAACGCCCGTGACGCCATCACTTTCTACGAAACCGTCTTCGGCGGAGAACTGACTATCAGCACGTTCGGCGACTACCAGGCCAGCCAGGATCCCGCCGAAGCCGACAAAGTGATGCACGGCATGCTTGTCTCGCCGAACGGTCTGACACTGATGGCTTCGGATACGCCCAACGGCATGGACTACAACCCGGGAAACAACATCTCCGTGTCCCTCAGCGGTGAGTCGTCCGATGAAGCAGAACTCCGCGGCTACTGGGACAAGCTGGTGGATGGCGGCACCGTCACCATGCCCCTCGAGAGCGCCCCCTGGGGCGACGTCTTTGGCATGTGCGTTGACAAGTTCGGCATTGCCTGGCTTGTGAATATTGCCGGAGACCAGCCGGCCAAGTAGTTTCAACCGCAGGCAGTCGTTGTGCCCTTCCCGGAGTTCCGGGGAGGGCGCACCTGTCTGGGGAACCAAGGAGGAACATGGTTGATGTCCAGCGTTTCCGCGTCCTTCTGGAGCGCGAGCGGGATGCGAAGCTGGCCCTGCTGGGCGCCCTTCGTGGTGACATTGCCTCGGTCAGCGCGGCGAGGCTGGACTCGAATGTTGACGACGAGCATGACCCCGAGGGCAGCACGATCGCCTTTGAGCTCTCGCAGGCCTCCGCGCTGATGGAGCAAAGCCGCGCCGGGCTGGGCCACATCGAGGACGCCTTGGCGCGCATCGACGCCGGTACCTTCGGGATATGCATCGTTTGCGGGGTGGAGATACCGGAGGGACGGCTCGATGCGCGGCCGTGGACGCCCTATTGCGTCAATCACGCCTCAGTCGGTCGCTGAGCAAGGCAGGAATATTCACCTCGTCATTTTAGTTGCAGCTTCAAGTATTGACCGGATACGGTTAACTTCAAGCTTCAACTAATTCCGAGGAGGGCAATGACCGCCACCCTTGACGGCACCGTAGCCCTGGCGCCGATGGTCCCCGCGACCCTGCGACAGCGGGTGACCGTTCCGCTTCGGTTTCCGGATGGGTACGCCACCACGGCAGAAGTCATGACCTTCCACGGACTCGTAGACGGCCAAGAGCATCTGTTGCTTGCCTTCGGGGCTTGGGAGCAATCGTTGCTGGGGGCAGGTGCAAACGGAGACGCGCCCCTGGTGCGTCTCCACAGCGAGTGCATGACCGGCGATGTTTTCGGCAGTGAACGGTGTGACTGCGGACCGCAGCTCCGTGAGGCTGTGGAAAGGATTGCCGGGGTCGGTGGATTCCTGCTGTACCTGAGGCAGGAAGGCCGTGGGATCGGCCTCTACTCCAAACTTGACGCCTACGCCCTCCAGGATGCTGGACTCGATACCTACGACGCCAACGTGGCCCTCGGCCGAGGCGAGGACGAGCGGGACTACGCGGCCGCTGCGCAGATGTTGGAGGTCCTGGGCGCCTCCGCGGTAAGGCTGCTCAGCAACAATCCGGACAAAGGGGCGCAGCTCCAGGCACTCGGTATCAGGGTGGTTGAGAACGTCCCCACCGGCGTGCATCTGTCCGAGGCAAACAAGGCCTACCTCATGGCCAAACGGGACAAAACGGGGCATGCGCTGGAACTGGCCGGGTCCGACGTCGGGCGTCACTCCGGACCGGATGCGGACGGCTTGCTGGGACGCATCGACGCCCTGCTTCCGTCGCTGCGTGAACGTGCCAGTGAAGCCGAGGAATTGCGGAAGCTTCCGGAGGCCACCATGAGGCAGTTGGCCGAGGCCGGAGTGTTCCGGATGCTTGCTCCGGCCGCGGTGGGTGGCTACAGCCTGGGGATTGGCGCCTACGCCGAAGCCCTGCGGCGGATGGCGAGGGGCTGTGCGTCAACGGCTTGGATTGCAGGCCACTTGGCTGAACATGCCTGGATGTTGGCCCGGTGGCCCAGCAAGGTCCAGGACGAAGTCTTTGCCGGCGGACAGATGCCCCTGGCGGCAGCTACGGGTGCTCCTCCCGGAACGGCCACCAAGGTGCCGGGAGGTTTCAGCTTATCCGGACGGTGGAGTTTCGCCTCGGGAATCATGCACTCCACATGGGCGCTGCTGGCTGCCAACAGCGAAGGGCGGCGCGTGCAGGTGCTGGTTCCCGCACAGGACCTCGAACTGTTGGACACGTGGCACACTTCCGGCCTGCGGGGAACCGGGAGCAATGACCTGGTTGCAGTCAATGTCTTCGTTCCGGAGCACCGGGTGATGGACTGGGACCAGCTGAGCGCCACGGATAATCCGGGAAGCCGCCTCCACCCGGACTCCCTGGTACATGCCCCCATGGCGACGCTGCTGAACGTGGTTGCTCCGTCGTCGGCGTTGGGAGCCGCAGAGGAGGCGTTGAACCTCTTCCGTGAACGGCTGATGGTCCGCAAAGTGAAGAACACCACGGACAACCGGCAGGCAGATTCCGTCCTTGCGCAGGCGCGGTATTCGGAGGCCTACGGACTTGTTACCACAGCCCGCCTCCATTGGCAGGAAGCAGTACAGATCCTCTCCGACGCCCTGGGCAGGAGTGATGCGCTGTTGACCGACGTGGAACGGTCCGGATACAGGCTGTCCTTGGCGCTGAGCGCGGAAGCCGCAGGCACTGCGGTGCGGCTCATTGCCTCACGTTCAGGGGGCAGTGCGCACCGTTTGTCCGATCCGCTCCAACGGATCCAACGGGACATGGACGTGCTCCTGAACCATCCGACGCTGAGCCTGGATCCTGTCCTGGAGCAGGCCGGGCGCGGGTTGTTGGGACTTGGGCTGACCGTTCCGTCATTCTAGGCCGCGGGCTTTCTAGGCCGCGGGGCCGGGCTGCCATTCGTCCTTTGCTGGCCCCTGTTGGTCAGTGCCGGCCGGAGTGGAAGTCGAACGATCGGCTGAGGCCGACTGCCGCCGGCTGGCGATGAGGAACGGGACGGCAATGATCTCGATGACTCCAGCCATGGCCAGTGACGCCGGGTAGCCATAGAGGTCGGCGCCGCGTCCCAGCAGGGGCTGCACCACGACGCCGCCACTGGATCCCATCAGGGAATCAAAGCTCAGGACCGTGGCGCGCTGTTTGGACGGGATGAGGTCGTTGACATAGGCCTGGCGCACGGGGGTGGCAGCAGACCCCACTACAGCCCACAGGGCGAGCAGCACCAGCGCAATCCAGAACACGCGGGTGAATCCGAGGACCAGCAGGATCACGGCGCCCACCACGCTGCCGAGAATCAGGACCGAGGTCCGCTTATGGAAGAGCCTGCGGGCGAGCGGTGCGAGCCACCCTCCCAGCACTTGCGAACCCGCCACGATCGCGGCGGCGAGCCCCGCAATAGAATACGCGTGCGGATCCCCGAACAGGTCCAGCAGATACGGCTGCAGTGCGTAGAAGACATAGATTCCGACGCCGGCGCTGAAGGGCGCGGCGAGCATCACATAGCGGACGGGCGGGTTTTTCAGGCCGTTGTCGATCGAAGCGGCCAGGACTGCCCGGGTGGCCTCCAAGGGGTGCGTTGACCGCTCAGGCGAGAAGCCGACGTCGTGCATCAACCACAAAGCCACGGCGAACATCGCCACCAAAACCAGGACGCGCAACAGGAACGGCACGCCAAGGTTGGTGGCCTGGGCAATGACGCCACCTGCCACGGACCCAAGCAGCATGGCTACGCCTTGGACCATCTGGCCCCGGCCGAGCACGGTCTCGAGGCCGCCTTCGTAGCCCGAGAAGCGGAGGGCGTCCACCAGCCAGGCCTCCACTGCGCCGGAGAAGAACGTGAAGCCGAGTCCCAAGAGTACTGAAACGACGGCCCACATCCAGAACGGCGCCGAAATTTGCCACATCACGTAGTACAAGTACGTGGACGCCGCCAAGGTGATGGTGCCGAGGAGGAAGGAGACCCTGCGTCCCCAGCCATCGGCAACCACTCCTGTGGGGACTTCGAACAGGACCATCCCGGCCGTGAAGAACGCGTTGGCGGCGAAGGCTTCGAGGTTGCTGAGGCCGGCGTCGAGGAGGAACAGGGTGTTGATGCCCCAGATGAAGGACGCCGCGATGGTGTTTCCCAGCGTCAGCGTCAGATAGACACGCTGGATCCTGCGGGCGGCATCGTTCATGGTGTCGCCGCTGCCTTCGGTGCGAGGGTGGGCCACGTGCCCATTCTCGTCCCGATGTGCGTGCTCCGCCAGAGCTTGTCACTGGCACAAATGGTCCAGCGTTTCCTGTGCGGCGGAGACCATTTGCGAGGCGTAAAGTCCTATGCGCCTGTCCACCACGGGGTCATCAACGGGCAGCGGCGGCAGGGCCAGCCCCATGGTGACCTGGCTGCCGCCGTCGTCGCTGCTGATCGACGCAGAAAGGTATCCGAAGACGCGGCCGGTGCTGCCGTACCTGTGCTCGCCCGAGCAACCGATGCTGAAGCGTTGGAGTCCCAGGCCGTAGTTGCCGGTGCCGGTTTCCTTCATATCCTTGAGCAGCCCGGGGGAGACGATGCGGCCCGACAACAGGCTGCGATAGAAGTGGTTGATGTCCGCGGTGGTTGACACCACGCCGCCGGCGGGGGAGCCCACCAAATAATCGGCTTGGGTGATGTCCACCTGCCGGTTGCCGTCCAGGACGTAGCCGTGAAGGTTGTCCCGGGCTCCCCGGTCCGGGTTCGGGAGGGCGGTCTTTTCCAGCCCGAACGGGCTGAACAGCTCGTCCTGGAGGATCTCGCCCAAGGGACGTGAGCGGACATCCTCGATCAACAATCCGAGGGCAAGGTAGTTGGACTCCGAATAGTTGAAGAATCCGGTGTTGAAGGATTCCCACGGCAGCTTGGCGGCCAGCCGCAGGCCATCCTGTGGGCTGATCCGTGTTTGGAGGATGCCACCCACCGTGGACCCGCTGACCAGTTCGCCCGGGAAGTCGGGCAATCCTGACGTATGGTTCAGCAACTGCCGCAGCGTCACAATGCCCGGCGGCTTCAGCTCCGGTGCCACACGGGCGAGGGCATCGTTGATCGGCCCATCAAGGCTCAGCCGGTGTTCATCCACCAACTTCAGCACCTCCGCGGCAACCATCGACTTGGTAAGGCTGCCCACGGAGAACCTGTCCAAGGGCCGGGCGGGATCGTTGGTGGACAGGTTCCGGACACCGTATGCCTTGGACCATTCACCGCCGGGCCACCGGACCTGGACCACAACGGAGGTCACGCCATCCTCCAGGAAATGCAGGACCGTCCGCTCGAGCGAGTCCGTGGTACCAGGCGCCGGGGCAGGCAGGGGCGACGGCTCGGGTGGGCCGGCCGTGCATCCGCCCAGGAACCACAAACTGAGGCAAAGGGCCAGCAGGAACCTCCTGCGCCTAGTGGCCATAAGCCCGTTCTACGCCGGGCACCAGGCAAAAACCAGAACCCATTCCGCGACGGAATAGGCCGTTCTAAAATCGTCATGTCGAAACAGCCCTGCACGCCGCAGGGACGTCAGCATGGAAGGCGGCGGTCGACATGGCCAAACATCCGTTCGGGCACGGTAAGACAGAACACGGTGGAACTGGCAAGCCGCACCTCACCCACTTCGGGGAATGGCTCAGGCGCGAAGACGCCGGGATCGCGGGCGCTTCGAGCAGCATCTTTTTCAGGCGTCAGGAAGACCACCTGCCACCTGCCCGCACGTGCCTCCAAGGCCACGAGATCGCGCCCGGAGAATCACACTGTGCGCACGGCCACCCCGAGGGCTGACCCCTACTTCCGAACCAGCGGACTCGGGGACATTTCCGCGGCTTGCCTCAGGGCTTCGATCATGCTGCCGACCTCCACGATGCCCTTGCCCGCAATGTCGAAGGCGGTGCCGTGGTCCACTGACGTGCGGATGACGGGCAGCCCAACGGTGATGTTGACCCCGGCCTCGATGCCCAGGACCTTGACCGGCCCGTGGCCCTGATCGTGGTACATGGCAACGATGAGATCGTAGTCGCCGCGTCCGGCCAGGAAGAAGGCAGTATCGGCTGGAAGCGGGCCGCGGGCGTCGATGCCGTCGGCCTGGACCTTCTCGATGGCGGGAGTGATCTTTTCCGCTTCTTCGCCGTAACCGAACAGGCCGTTCTCGCCGGCATGGGGGTTGATGGCACACACGCCGATCTTCGGCTCAGCAATACCTGCCCGCTGCATGGCGCCGTGGCCGCGGCGGATGGTGCGCTCCACGAGTCCTGGTTCGATCTTGTTGATGGCGTCAATGAGGCCGATGTGGGTGGTCACGTGGATGACTTTGACCTTGGGGGTAGAGAGCATCATGGACACCTCCTCGATGCCCATGAAATGCGCAAGGAGTTCCGTATGTCCCGGGTACACATGGCCGGCCATGTGCAGTGCTGCTTTGTTCAGGGGAGCGGTGCAGATACCCTGCACCTGCCCGTCCATCCCCAGTTCGCATGCGATCCGGATGTAGTGGTAGGCGGCGTTGCCCGCTTCGGCTGATTCCTTGCCCCACTCGAGGTCGGGAGAGAGGAGCTTGGGGTCAATGACATTGATGCGGCCCGGTTCGAAGACGGCGTCCGGAACCGACGTGATTTCCACAATGTCCGCAGTTGCACCCAGGGCTTGTGCCCCGAGGCGGAGCCGGTACGCGTCGCCGATGACAACCGGCCGGCAGTCGTCGTAGGCATTTTCGGCCAGCAGGGCCCCGACGGTGACTTCGGGGCCTACGCCTGCGCCGTCACCCATGGTGACGGCGATAAATGGCCGGTTGTCGTGGTGTGCAGAGGTTGAAGTCATGGTTGCTCCGTCGTTCGAGGGGGAATGGTTGTCTGCGGGCGGCTGGGGAGACGAGCCGCTCCTAAGGTTCCGGATACTGAGGTACAGCTGCGACAGGACATCCTTGGTGCCGAAGCTGCCGGGTTTGGTGGCGACCAGCCGGCCATCGTCGGCCACACTGATGACGGCGCCGTGCTGCACTGAACCGAGGGGCTGGAGCGAAGCGATATCCAGGGCATCAAGCACCTCCCGCGCCGTCTCGCCCCCGGTCAGGATGAGGTCGGGTGCAGGATCGTCATGGGCGTTGTCCGCGACGACGCCGGCCAGCGCCTTCACGATGTTCCGGGCATCACGGGGATCCACGACGGAAGAGTCCACGGTGACCACCATGTTGGGCGCTTCGGCGGACTCCTCCACCAACGGCTGGGCGGCTCCAGTGTGGAGTTGCCGGGGCTGGAGGCGAACGGTGCGGAATCCGTTGCGTTCCAGGCCGTCCAGTTGCATCCGGGCCGCCGGGGAGGCGCTCCCGACGGCGGCAATCACCCGCCGCCGTCGTGTGTCCACAAGCAGCTCGCGGAGCTCTGGTTGCGCGTTTCGCGCAACTATGGTCTTCATGCTGGCGGCCAATGCCTCGGCCAAGCCGCCGGTGCCCGCCAACGCGATGGTTCCTCCGTTGTCGTCCTGCAGGGCCATGAAGGCGTCTGCGACCGCCGTGAGGTCGGAAGCCGTTTCGCCGTCGGCTATCACGATCCGGGGAGCGTGGCCGGACAGCAAGCCCGCAAGCCGCGCGGGTAAATGGGCGGAGCGGACGGTGTCAAGGGACAAACGTGCGGGCTGGGCTGCGAGCGGCTCCCAGAGTTCCCCTACTGCCGCAGGTGCTGGGCCGGATTCAGCACGCCAGGCGTCAGTGGCGGCAAGGGGAATACCTGCCACGAAGGGTTTTCCGTCCTTGACGGTCCTGTGCAGTTGCGGCAGCGCACCCGCGAGTACCACGTGGTAGCCCAGTGCGTTAAGCGCAGAGATTTCGGCGGCGATGTTGCCCCGCCAGAGCGAATCCGTCTTCTTGAAGACCACTGTCCGGGTGTCGCGGCGGGCCGAATCCAGGGCCTGTGCCACCGCAGCCCGGGCGTCGGTTGGGGAGGCTCCCCGGGTATGCGTGTCGAGTACCAGGACATCGGGGGAGCCCATGGAAAGGGGCGCTGTCCGGCCAGCTCCGCCCAAGGCGATGCCGGTTGTGAATCCTTGCGCGGCAAATGCTTGTCCCGCCTCTGCTGCGCCCGAGTAGTCGTCCGCCTGGATGATGAGGCGCGGGGGTGTGTCCACGTGTCCTCCTTCCTGACCTTGCCGTGGGAACCGGCCAGCGGGTTTGCTGGCCGGTCGCGTCGCCTGCAGATGAGGCGGACCGTGGGACCATCATGGCATGATTGCGCGAAATGCGCCATGGCTGTTGCGTATTTCGCGCAGAGGTGGCAGAGTGATCCATGCAACACGGCGCAGCCAATCCGGCCGGCCGTCTCCCCAACCAACCGAGAGGTCAACGATGACCGTTCTTCCTCAAGGAACCGAGATCTCACGGCGCCGCCTCCTGCAGTTCGGCGCAGCCGCCGGATTTCTCCTGGGCACCGGCACCGTCGCAGGGTGCGCAGGCCCCACCGGACTTCCAGGACCAAGCACCCTGACGCTGGCCCTCAACCGTTCACTGGTCAGCCTCGACAACAAGCTCAACCAGTTCGATGCCGCAGTGACGGTGCAGCGTGCAGTACGTCAAGGCCTCACGGCAATCGGTCCCGAGACCAAGCCCGTGCTTGTCCTGGCCGAACGTTTTGAGATGACCTCACCCACTCAATGGACCGTTCGCCTCCGCGAAGGCATCAAGTACTCGGACGGCACCCCCGTTGACATCAACGACGTTGCCACAGCGCTCAAAATGTACCAGCAGGTCCAAGGTTCCTTCGTGGCGGGCTTCTTTCCGGAATTCCCCACGGTTGTGCCCGTGGATGACCGGACCTTCACCATGGAGTCGAAGAATCCGATCCCCATCCTGGACTCCCTGATGAGCATGATCCTGATCAGCCCGGCCGCTAGCAACAAGCCGGAAGAACTGCAGGACGGCGTGGGTACCGGCCCCTACATGGTGACCAAATTCAACCGCGGCGCCGGCACCTACAGCCTCCGGAGGAACGAAAACTACTGGGGTCCGGCTCCCCAGGTGGAAAACGTCGAAGTACGCTTCCTCCCTGAAGAGTCCAGCCGCGTGATCGCCCTGCGCAGCGGCGAGGTGGACATCATCGACTCCATCACCCCGGACTCGCGCGAGCAGCTCGCCGGGCTCCCGGGCGTCGTGCTGGCAGAAGCTTCGAGCCTGCGCCTGAACCAGATCTTCTACAACTTCCGTAAACCCGCTGGCCACCCCTTGGCGGATGTCCGGGTAAGGGAGGCCCTCAGCTGGGCGATTGATGGTGAGGCCCTGGTCAAGGACGTCCTGGTGGACTCTGTGAGCCAAGCCGAAGGCGTTGTACCCTCCAGCCTCACCGGATACGCCAAAACCGGGACATACAGCTACGATCCCGCCAAAGCGAAGTCCACCCTGAAGCAATTGGGGGTCAGCAACCTCGAGCTGAAGATCATCTGGGAGACCGGCGAATTCGCTTCCGACACCTCCGTGATGGAAGCCCTCGTGGAAATGTTCGGCGCTATTGGAGTCAAGACCCAGTTGCAGCAGTTCGAGCCCGGTGGGAACATCCTCGCGTGGCGCCAGGGCAAGCAGGGGGACTGGGACCTGCTCGGGAACGGCTTCAGCAGCCCTACGGGACTGGCCATCACCATGATGCAGGGAATGTACGCAGGTACTGCCGAGAAGGAGAAGACCCGCGACACCTACCAGGGCTACGTTGTCCCTGACGTGCAGAAGAAGATCCAGGCAGCCTCGTCCGAGGTGGATCCCACACTGCGGCAGGAACGGCTGGCCGCCGCGCAACAGGCCATCTGGGATACCTGGCCGTGCGCGTGGGCGTTCGTGCCGAAATCCGTCCTCGCCCACCAGAAACGCGTGGACGGGCTCTCCTTGGCCCCCACCAACTCCTACCCACTCGTCGATGTCCGGCTGGAGGCCTAAGCCATGACGAAGTACATCCTCAAACGGGCCGGCCAGGGGCTCCTGACCGTGTTCCTGACCGTCTCCACCGTCTTTATCCTGATCCGCATGGCCCCGGGCGATCCCGCTGTGTCCTATGCCGGGCCCTTGGCAACAACCGAGGAGCTGGCGCGGGTCCGCGAGCAGTTCGGCCTGGACCGTCCCCTGCTTGAGCAGTACTGGATCTTCCTGCAACAGCTGTTCACCGGCAACCTGGGAACGTCCTATTCCTTCCAGGCCCCGGCCATGCAGGTTGTGGCCGAAAGGATGCCCTACACCCTGACCCTGGCGACGTCGGCCATTTTGTTGACCGCCGTCGTCGCCATTCCCTTGGGCGTCTGGATGTCCCGCCGCCCGGATACCAACCGCGAGCTCGGCGTCAACGTCCTCACCATCGCCGGGCAGTCAATGCCGGACTTCTGGACAGGCATCATGCTCCTCACTGGATTTGCTGTCCTGATCCCTCTGTTCCCGGCCTCCGGTTTCGCCACCTGGGGCGGACTGGTCCTGCCAACCGTGACCATCGCGATCCTCCAGATCGCCTTGATCTCGCGCATGGTCCGCCGCGAAATGACCACCAATTTCGCCGCACCCTACCTGACAGTGGCCCGCTCCCGTGGTGTCCGGAACTCCCTCCTGACGTGGCGCTACGCCATGGGCAACTCGGCCATTCCCGTCTTCACCGCCCTGGGTACCCGCTTCGCGGCGATGCTCAACGGCGTGGTGGTAGTGGAAGTGGTCTTCGCCTGGCCGGGAGTCGGGTCCCTGATTGTCCGGGCCCTGGAAACCCGCGACTACCCCCTCATCCAGGCGACCGTCCTCATCACGGCCTTGCTGGCAGTGGCGGTCCAATTGGTCATCGACCTTGCCTACCCCCTCCTGGATCCCCGTGTTCGTCTTGGAAAGGCGGCAGCAGCATGAGCATCAGTCCTACCGCAACCACCCCGGCCGAAGTACCGGCCGGACAGCCGGAGCGCAGGCCTTCCCCCAGCGCGGTCACCAAGGCGATGATCGCCAAGGCCGGTGCCACGCGTCGCAGGAACGCCGCCAAATGGAAAATCCGGATCGGCGCGGCCTGCACGCTGATCGTCATCATTCCCATCCTGCTGGCGCAGGTACTGCCCCTCCCGGACGCCAACCATCAGGACCTGTCCGCCCGGCGCCTGGCGCCTTTGGTGGACGGGCACCTGTTCGGCACCGACCAACTCGGCCGCGACCTGCTGTCCCGAGTCCTCCACGGTGGCCAGGTCTCACTGACCATCGGCGTCCTCGCCGTGGTGGTGTCCGGTGCCATTGGCATCATCCTCGGTGCCGCAGCAGGATACTTCGGTGGCTGGGTGGACACCGTGGTCTCGCGCATCCTGGAAGCACAGATGTCGCTGCCCCTGCTCATGATGCTGCTCCTGGTGGTGGCGCTCTTCGGTCCGTCCATCCCCGTCATCACGTTCGTCATCGCCATAGCCCAGTGGCCGGAAGTCGCCAGGCTCACGCGTTCCATGGTGTTGGTGGAACGGGAGAAACCCTACGTTTCCGCGGCCCGCATCCTGGGCCTGCACCGCATCCAGATCCTGATCCAGCACATCATTCCCAACGTCATCAAGCAGGCCATGCTGGTTGTCCTGCTGCTCCTGGCCCAGGCGGTCCTGCTGGAAAGCGCCCTTAGCTTCCTCGGCGCCGGTCCGCAGCGTCCCTTCGCCACCTGGGGTCGCATCATTTCCGATGGACAGGACTACATCACAACCTCCTGGTGGATGGTTACCCTGCCTGGCCTGGTGATCGTACTGATGGTGGTAGGCGTCAACCTCCTTGGTGATGGCCTCCGCGACCGTCCGCGCCGCAAGAAGAAGGGTGCCTGAAATGAATACGCAAACCCACTCCGAACCGGCCCTGCTGGACGTCCGGAACTTCCAGGTTGAATTGATCACCGACGCGGGGATCATCCGCGCCGTGGACGACGTCAGCTTCAGCATCCGCCGCGGCGAGACTGTCACCATCATCGGCGAGTCAGGCTCCGGTAAATCAACGACGGCGATGGGCATCCTCCAGTTGCTGCCCCCGGACCTCGCTGTACTCTCCGGAACGGTAAAGATCGAAGACGTGGACGTGGTGGCCCATCCGAAAGCCATCAACAAGGTCCGGGGAAAGACGCTTGCCCTCATTCCCCAGGACCCCATGACAGCCTTGAGTCCGGTCCATTCGATCGGCAGCCAACTCTTCGAAGCCATCCGCATCGCCGGCGCCGCGTCGGCCAAGGACAAGGATGCTGTCCGGGCCCGTGCCATCCGCTTGCTGCAGCAGGTCCACATCCCGGTGCCCGAACAGCAACTGAAGAAATACCCGCACCAACTCTCCGGCGGCATGCTGCAACGCGTGCTGATCGCTATCGCCCTGGCCAGCGAACCGCAACTCCTCGTAGCCGACGAACCAACCTCGGCCCTCGACGTCACGGTCCAGGCAGGCATCCTGGACCTGCTCCTGGAACTGCAGGAGCAGCGGGGCATCGGCATCCTCATGATCACCCACGACCTCGGGGTGGCCCGCCTCATCTCCGACCGGATCCACGTCATGAAGAACGGCACCTTCGTGGAGTCGGGGGAAGTCCAGCAGATCGTTGAAAACCCGGCCACGGAGTACACCCGCAGCCTGCTGGCCGCTGTTCCGGTACTGGGCACGTGGGACGAAACCCCGGATGAAACCCAACCCCGGACGGACCGCACAGAGGCACCCACCCCAGGCGCCGCCGTCGAACCTCCACCCACTACGCTCACCCGGACAGGAGTCCGCCATGACTGAACCGTTCCTCTCGGTAGAGAACCTCGTGGTGGACTACCACGTGCCCGGCGGAACGTTCCGGGCCGTGGACGATGTTTCTTTCTCCGTGGACAAAGGCAAGACCATCGCCGTGGTGGGGGAGTCCGGTTGCGGCAAATCCACCATCGCCAAGGCGCTCATGCGGCTGGTAACCCCCACCAGCGGCAGCATCAACCTGGACGGCACGGACCTCGCATCCCTGAGCGAGTCGAAGCTGCGCCCCCTCCGCTCGAAGTTCCAAATGGTCTTCCAGGATCCCTACGGCTCCCTGGACCCGCACCTGACCGCACAGGAGATCGTGGCGGAGCCGCTGAAACTCCAGGGCATCAGGTCCAAAGCCGAACGCCACAAGGCAGCAGCCACACTCATCGACCAAGTGGGGCTGCCCGCCGCATCGCTGGAGAAACACCCGGCAGAATTCTCCGGCGGCCAGCGGCAGCGCATCGGCATCGCCCGGGCCCTGGCCTCCAAGCCGGAACTGTTGGTCTGCGACGAAGCCACCAGCGCGCTCGATGTCTCCGTACAGGCCCAGGTGCTCAGGCTGCTGAAGTCCATCCAGGAAGAAACCGGCATCACCTACGTCTTCATCTCCCACAACCTGGGCGTGGTGCAGGAGATCAGCGATACCGTCATGGTGATGCGGCGAGGCCAACTGGTGGAAGCAGGCCCCACCGCATCAGTGCTGACCAGCCCAGCGGAAGACTACACACGGCGGTTGCGCCGCGCCGCCCTGGACCCGTCCAGCATGAACGGACTCAAGCCCCGCCACATCGTGTCCTCCCTGGCCCTCAAAGCCAGCGCCTGAAACCAACCATCCAAACCCGAGGAACCACAGCACATGAGCAACCAGCACAAAGGAACAAGCGTCGAAGGCCTGAACCTGCCGATTTCCAAGCTTGTCCTGGGAACCATGACCTTCGGAGACACAGCGGACGAAGCCACTGCCGGGCGCATGGTGGATGAGGCGCTCGCCGCCGGGATCACCACCATCGACACCGCGAACGCCTACGTTGGAGGTGCCACCGAGGAGATGCTCTCCCGCCTCCTCAAGGACCGCAGGGAACAGGTGCTCCTGGCCTCCAAGGCAGGCATGCCGCACGCAGACCACGGGGATGCCTCTCCCTTGTCCGCCAAGGGACTGCGCAACAGCGTCGAAGGCAGCCTGCGCCGTCTCGGAGTGGACAGCATCGACCTGTTCTACCTCCACCAGCCCGACCGTGCGGCCACGCTGCAGGAAACCCTGGGGACCGTGGCCGAACTGGTTGCCGAGGGCAAGATCGGAGCCCTGGGCGTCTCCAACTTCGCCGCCTGGCAGATCGCGGACGTCATCCATGTGGCCCGCGAAGTTGGCGCCCCGCGGCCCGTCGTAGCCCAACAGCTGTATAACCTGGTGGCCCGCCGCCTGGAAGAGGAGTACCTCGAATTCGCGGCAACGCATGAGGTGCACACCATGGTGTACAACCCGTTGGGCGGCGGCCTGCTGACCGGGCGGCACAGCTTCGACTCCAAGCCTTCCGAAGGCAGGTTCGGCGACTCCAAACTCGCGGCCATGTACACCCAGCGCTACTGGGACAAGCAACTGTTCGACGCCGTGGCGGCGCTCGCAGGGATTGCCTCCGACGCCGGCATTGGACTTCCGGAGCTCTCCTTGCGGTGGCTTGCCTACCGGGACGGCGTCGGTTCGATGTTGCTGGGCGGTTCCAAGGTGGAGCAGCTGGTATCCAACATCGCTGCAGTGGCCAAGGGGCCGCTCGACGCCGGCACGGTGGCCGCGTGCGACGCGGTGGGGGCCGGGCTCCGCGGACCCATGCCGGCCTACAACCGCTGAGACACACTCCTGACCACGCAACCCACGACGAACCAAAGGTAGAGAACATGACTTCGGAATTGGCCCTCGAATTCGCCCGGAAGATCCGGGCCCGTGAACAGGCCATTGGATACTGGGCAGTCCTGGACGCCCCGGTGGCCACGGAACGCATCGGCCGGCTCGGCTACGACTACGTTGCGCTGGACGCCCAGCACGGCTTGCTCGGATATTCGGGCGTGCTGAACGGACTCATGGCCATCGACGCCGGGCACACCGCCGTCGGAATGGTCCGGGTGGAAGACAACAATCTGACGGCGATCGGCAAAGCCCTCGACGCCGGTGCAGTGGGAGTGATCGTCCCGCTGGTGAACACAGCAGCCGACGCGGCCGCAGCCGTGGCAGCCGCAAAATATCCGCCGATGGGCGGCCGTTCCTACGGCCCCATGCGCTCGGCCTTGCGCATTGGCCCGGTTCCCGCCGACGCCAACGCCGCCACGCTTGTCTTCGCGATGATCGAAACCCCGGATGGGTTGGCGAATGTCAAGGAAATCTGCGCTACGCCCGGCCTTGACGGCATCTATGTTGGCCCGTCGGACCTGGCCATCGCCGTGGGTGGCGCCTTCCCGGGCGATCCCGCCGTGGAAGCGGAATTCAACGCGGCCCTGGAAACCATCGCCGACGCAGCCGCTTCCGCGGGCATCGCGGCAGGCATTCACACGCCCACCGGAACCGTAGCCGCGCAACGCCTCAAGCAGGGCTACACCTTCACCACGGTGGCCTCCGACCTGACGCACCTGGAGCAGATCGCCAAGTCCCACCTCGACGCCGCAACCGCCAAGGACTGAACCGTGCAGACCACCACCGATTACAGCACCATCACTCCGGACGGACTCGTGAAGGAGGCCATGGAGGCGGAGTTCGCCTACCTGCCTGCGCCCACGGTCCAGAGCCACGCCGCCAACCTGTTGACCCTGCCCGACGGACGCCTCGCCTGCGTCTGGTTCGGGGGTACGCAGGAAGGTGTCCCGGACATCTCCATCTGGTTCGCCACGCTGGAGCCCGGCAGCCGGCAGTGGTCAACGCCGGAGCAGCTCTCGAACGACTCCACCCGTTCGGAGCAGAACCCCATCCTCTTCAACGCACCCAATGGTGAGTTGTGGCTCCTGTACACCGCGCAAAAGGCGGGTAACCAGGACACAGCCGAGGTCCGGCGTCGTACGTCGTCGGACAGTGGCCGCACCTGGGGCGTGGTGGAAACCTTGTTCGCCGCCAATCAGACGGGCGGGGTCTTCGTACGGCAACTGCCGGTGGCCCTGCCCTCCGGACGCTTGATCATCCCGATCTTCCGGTGCATCACGACGCCCGGCGAAAAGTGGGTGGGCAACAGCGACGACAGCGCGGTGATGATCTCCGACGATTCCGGCATCACGTGGACAGAATCGGTGCTGCCGGGAAGCCTGGGCTGCGTCCACATGAACATCCAGGTCCTCCGGGACGGTTCGCTGCTGGCACTCTTCCGCAGCCGCTGGGCAGATGCCATCTACGAATCCCGCTCCACCGACGACGGATCCACGTGGAGCGAGCCGGTCCCCACGGAGCTGCCCAACAACAACTCCTCCATCCAGTTCACGGCCCTGGCGGACGGACGCCTGGCGTTGGTCTACAACCACAGCCGTGCCGAAGAGGGCACCGAACGCCGACTCTCCCTCTACGACGAAATCGACGACGACGGACTGGCCGAGGAACAGGGACAGCTGACTACCGAGCAGCCCTCCGCAGAGGCAGGTGACGAGCGGAAGGCGTTCTGGGGAACCCCGCGATCGCCGATGACCCTCGCCATCTCCGAGGACGGCGGACGCAGCTGGCCGGTCCGCCGCAACCTGGACGTCGGAGACGGCTACTGCCTGTCCAACAATTCCCGCGACGGCCTGAACCGCAAGTACTCCTATCCGTCCATCCACCAGGGACCGGATGGCGCCGTCAACATCGCCTACACGTATTTCCGCCAGGCCATCAAGTTTGTCCGGGTTGACCCGGAGTGGGCCTACCGAGGCACCTCCACTCCGGGCGGCCAGGAATGACCAGGCACGCACTGGTCACCGGGACAAGTTCCGGCATTGGCAGGGCGATCGCACTCAAGCTCCTGGAGGACGGCTGGAAAGTGACGGGGCTGAGCCGTGGCGAGTCAGTGCTCGGGGAAGGATTCGGCTGGGTGCAGGCCGACCTGGCGCAGCCTGAATCGCTCGCTGCGGCCGTCAGCCCGCATGGACCCTTCGATGCCTTGGTCCATGCTGCCGGGTTCCAGCGGACCGCGCGCCTCGGCGAGCTGGACGCGGTGGCCCTCGCCGGCATGTTCACCGTCCATGTCGCTGCTGCCGAGGCCCTCGCCAACGCGGTGGTCCCGGACATGCCCGACGGCGGCCGGGTCCTGTTGGTGGGCAGCCGGACATCCACCGGCGCACCGGGCAAGAGCCAGTACGCCGCGACGAAGGCCGCCCTGTTGGGTTTGGGAAGATCCTGGGCGCAAGAGTTGGCACCGCGGGGCATCACCGTTAACGTGCTCTCGCCCGGACCCACCGACACGCCCATGCTGGCCGATCCCGGCAGGTCCGCCACGCCGCCCATCACGCCGGCGCTCGGTTCCCTGGTGGATCCGGAGGACGTCGCGGCACTTGCGGCGTTCCTGTTGGGGCCGCACGGCAAATCCATCACGGGGCAGAACTACGTCATCTGCGGAGGCGCATCCCTGTAGGCCGGTCCCTTCCCGGCGAACGGGACGCCGTGCCCCTACGATGTGACAAGCAGCCACGCACAGGCCAAAGGAGAGCCCACCATGACCACCGCCCGGACCAGGCGCGAGGAGATCTACCACCTCGCCGTTACCACTGGGCTTGCCTCCGTTGAGGAGCTTTCCAAGCATTTCAACGTGACGTCATCCACCATCCGGCGTGACCTTGCACAGCTGCACGCGGAAGGCAAACTGGCCCGTACCTATGGCGGGGCGCTTCCCCTGGGCGCCCACCCGGAACCTTCCCTGCGGCAACGCACGGGCGAAGCGTATGAACAGAAACACGCCATTGCGGCGTGGGCTGCCGGCCAGGTGCGGACGGGCGAAAGCGTCCTGCTCGACGGCGGATCCACGGTGGGTGCCTTGGCGCACGCACTGCGCGGCTCAGAGGCGCTGACCATCACCACCCCCGGCGTGAATACCCTGCAGGAACTGCAGGACGCGCCGGGCGTGGTGGTCAACTGCCTCGGAGGCCGGTTCCGCGAGGTCAGCCAAACGTTTGTGGGTCCCCTGGCCGAGGCGGCACTGGAACGGATGACATTCGACCGGGTGTTCCTCGGTGCCGATGCCGTGACGGCCGACGACGGCTTGTGCGAGGCCGACCACGAGCAAACCCGGCTCAAGGAACTGATGGCGCGCCGCGGCGAAGCCGTCTACGTCCTTGCTGATTCGTCCAAGCTTGGCAAGCGTCCGTTCCATTCCTGGGTCCGGCTGCCGCTGCCGTGGACGCTCGTGACGGATGCCGGTGCCTCGGAGGAACAGTTGGCGCCGTTCCGGGCCGCGGGAGTGCAGGTTGAGCTTGCTCCGGCAGTTGCCTGATCGGGCGAATCCAAACGCGCTATGACACGTGAGGCCCTGGGGAGGGGATCCCCGGGGCCTCACGTGTTAGCGGTCCGTTCGGGCTAGTGCCAGAGCCCCAGGGCGAATTCGGCGATCACGGCCGAGAGGAGGAACGACGCCGTGATGGCTACGAGGCCCACGGGGATGATCTTCCAGCCGATGTTGCGCAGCAGCGGGATGTCCTTGCCGAGGGAAAGCCCGGCCAAGGTCAGCATGACAGTGGCGATGGACAGGAAGTCCACGGTCTTGACGGCCTCATTCAGCACGCCGGCACCGAAGAACCAGGGGCTGGAAATGTAGGCACCGATGGTGGTGATGAACACGATCGCCGAGATCTTCCCCGTGATCTTGGCGAGCAAGAGGCTCACCAGGACCAGCGCCAGCATGATGCCGTAACCGGCCAGGATGGAAAGGCTCAGGCCCTTTGCCGCAACAGCGGCCGTGCCAACACCCAGGACAGTCAGGACAGAGAGTGAAAGCCACAAGGGCAACTGCATGTGTGCCGAGGACTTGGCGACTTCCTCACGGAAGCGACGGTTCTCTTCCGCCTGTGCCTCGTCGTGGTCACTGACGACGGCGGTTCCCGTCTTGGGTGCGTCTGCCGTGCCGGCCGCCACTTTCTGCCCGTCCTTGTTCCGGGTCAGGAACTTGTAGAACTTGTCTGCCAGCGGAAGAGCGATGAAGATTCCCACGTACACGCCCAGGACCGTAGTGATGAGGTTCGAGACGGCCGCCATGCCCAGGATGGCATCCTGGTCGCCGGGGTAGGCAGCCACGATGCTGGCCGCCGAAGCCGCCATCATGGACCCGGAACCAACGCCGGCACCCATGGCAAGGGCCAGCGGATCGAAGATCTTCCAGTTGGAGACGAGCGAGGTCAGCAGCGTGATGAACACGGCGCCGAACAGCGTGCCGAAGACGTACATCGCCAGAACCCCGCGGTACTGGTCCGAGTCGGGGCCGTACTTTTCGGAGACCATGGCGAAGGAAGGCTCGCGGTCCAGGGAAAACGTCGCCCCGACCGTCGCCTTGCCCATGCGGAGCAGGACGGCCAGGGGGAGTGCCAGGACGATGGTCCCCAGGAGGTGTCCGACTTCCTGCAGCAACAGTGCCGGTCCTGCCTTGATCAGGCTGGGCAGGCTGGGGCCAATGTTGAAGGCCAGGCGTGCCACCAGGAGCAGGACGGCCACACCCACCAGGGCAGAGGCGACACGCTGGAGGTCAAGGCCCAGGGGCTTGAATTTCTGGATGGAGACGAGGAGGCCCAAAATCAGGCCCCACACCATGGGGAAGATGATGATGGCGCCAATGCCGAGATCGATCTTGGCCTGGCCGATGAATTGAACAGCAAGGGCGATGACAAACGCCAGCGCGGCAATGGGGAGGGTCAGCCGCATACCGGCTTTGTCCGTCCGCGCAGTTTCGATGCGGGTGCTCATGATGTTGCTTCCTGGATCAGGGCTCCGCCGCGGTAGGCCGCGTTGGCGAAGCGTTCTCTTTGTTGGGGATGGGTTGCGGCTCCGGCCACGGTCCAGGCAAGGGCCACGGCCGCCTCGAACATGACGTCATAGGCCTCGGGGGTGTTGGCCAGGGCGGCGAAACCGTGCGAGTGGATGGGCACGTTGGCGCCAGGGATGCTGAGCCACGGGTGGAGCGAGGGGATGACCTGGGAGATGTTGCCCATGTCGGTTGACCCACCGCCCATTCCGGCGGACGGTGAGGTGTCCTTGCCAAAGGCGTCCATGGCCCCGGTCCAGTGGGCGGCAAGGTCGTCGTCCTGGATCAACGGTTCGTACAGTGGCTCGGCCGCGGTGATCTCCAGGGTTGTCCCGGTGGCGAGGGCCGCCCCTTCGAAGCAATGCCTGACGCGTTCCAGGAGTGCTTCAAATTCCGGCAGGGTGAACGCCCGGCATTCGAAGGGAACCACCGCGTGGTCCGGAATGATGTTGGTGACATGGCCAGCCTCAGCCACGTAGCAGGCGATCCGGTGATCCCCGGGGATTTGTTGGCGAAGCAGACCGATGGCCACTTGGCTGAGCACAGCCGCATCCCCGGCGTTGACGCCAAGGTGCGGGGCTGCGGCGGCATGCGCTGCCTTGCCGGTGAAGACCGCCTCATACCGTCCCACAGCCTGTGCGGTGGTTCCGGCCGGGTTGTAGGTGACGCCGTCCTGTACGGGGTGGACCATGAGTGCCAGTCCCACTCCGTCAAAAGCACCCCGCTCCAGCATCAGGGCCTTTCCGCCGCCGTGTTCCTCGGCGGGCGTACCTATGGCCTTCAACGTGATGCCCAGCTCGTCCACATGGGGGAGGAGGGCGAGTGCTGCGGCTACCGATGCTCCTGCAATGAGGTTGTGGCCGCAGGCGTGTCCCACCGAAGGCAGCGCGTCGTATTCCACGCACAGGGCTACCGTCAGCCCACCGGTGCCGGCTGTGGCCGTGAAGGCGGTGGGAAGGCCGGCAGTACCGGTTGCCACCTCGAATCCGGCTTCGGCCAGGACAGCTGTGATGGATGCGGCGGCCCGCACCTCCTCGAAGGAGAGCTCCGGGTTGGCGTGCAAGTCCTGCGACAAGCTCTGGACCTGGGGGCGCCAGGCGTCCACTCCGTCCCTCAGCGCCTTGCGCAGGGCCTCCATCGCCGGGTTCGTTCCGGTCGGTTCCATGGTTCTTCCTTTTCCTCAACCGGCCGTTTCAGTACGACAGCGACGGGAACGGGGAGCCCGCGGCCCGCGTGGGCACCCAGATGGCCTTTGTTTGCGTGTATTCGTCCAAGACGCCGGGACCGGACGAACGGCCATGGCCGGAGTCACCAAACCCACCGAAGGGAACCGCCACATGGATGGTCTTGTAGGCGTTGATCCAGAACGTTCCCGCCTTCACTTCGCGGGCCACATGGTGGGCCCGGGACACGTCCGAGGTCCAGACGGCACCGGCCAGGCCGAAGTTCGTGTTGTTGGCCCGCGCGATAGCCTCCTCCTCGGTGTCGAAGGCATCCGCGCCCACTACCGGACCGAACACTTCGGTTGTTTCGAGCCGGTTCGACGGCGTCACGCCGTCCAGCAGGGTGGGCATGACCCAGTGGCCGCCGGCAAGGGCTGAGCCGGCCAGAGACTCAGGGAGGTTTCCGCTCGTGACCCGGCGGCCGCCGTCGTTCATTCCCGCTTCGATCAGCGAGGTGACCGTGGCGAACTGCCCGGGCGTGATGATGGGACCCACTTCTGTTTCGGCGTTCAGGGGATCGCCAACGCGGAGGCGGGCAGCACGCTCGGCCACCAGTTCCACGAAGCGGGCGTGGACACTGCGTTCCACCAGGAGCCGGGAACCGGCGACGCACGATTGGCCGGCGCCGGAGAAGATCGCGGAGATGGCACCGTCAGCGGCACGTTCCAGGTCCGCGTCGGCAAAGACGATGTTGGCGCTCTTGCCGCCGAGTTCCAGCAACGCGGGGATGCCTGCTCCGGCAGCTGCGACGGCGACGCGCCGGCCCGTGGGCACCGAACCGATGAAGCTGACCTTGCCGACGCGCGGGTCCGTGGTCAGGGCCGATCCCACCGTCTGTCCCAAGCCGGTGGCAACGTTGAAGACACCATCGGGAAGTCCGGCCTGGTGGGCCAACTGCGCCAGGCGAAGGGTCGAGGCCGGAGTAAATTCGCTGGGCTTGATAATCACTGAGTTGCCCGCTGCGAGGGGTGCTGCGGAGTTCCACCCTGCAGTGAAGAGCGGTGCGTTCCATGGAGTAATGGCCACCACGACGCCCCATGGCACGCGCTCGGTGTAGGTGTGCCAGTTGCCAGGCACCGGGATGGTCTGGCCGGTGAGTTTGTCCGCCCAACCCGCGTAGTAGCCGAACATTTCTGCGACTTTGGCTGCTTCCGCGCGGGCGTCGCGGATGGGCTTGCCGGTGGTGGCCGACTCGAGGATGGCGAGCTCTTCAGCGTGCTGTTCGACGACGCGGCCCACGTTACGGAGGATGGCCGCCCGTTCGAAACCGTTCAGCTTTGCCCAGGCCGTGGCGCCGCGGACGGAACTGGCCAGCAATGCGTCGGCACCTTCCTTGCCGGGGTCGGCGTAGCTGGCGAAGGGCTCGCCGGTAGCTGCAGCCGTGAGCGTGATGGGCTCGCCGGCGCCGGGGGCCACCGAGCCATCAACGAAGGCGCCAAGGCCGGAGGGGAAGGCGGCGTCGAGGACTGCCCGGGCAGTGGCAGTGGAAGAGGCGGTGGGGACTGTGGTGATGCTCAACGTAGTTTCCTTTGGTGCTTGGGGCGTTCGGGGGTTGGCTAGGCAGCGTCGCTGGATTCGGGGGCGCCTGCGGGAGTAACTGCCGGTGCGACGGTCCGGGCGATTTCGGTGAAGTCCGCCGCTGGTCCCAGAAGCGCCAGGGCCTCCTGCCATTGCTCAGCCGCCGCGGCGAGGAGTTCCGGCTGTTCGCCGACTTCCCGGGCCACGTCAATGGCCAGGGCTGCGTCGCGCGCCATGAGGCCAAGGGAGAAACCGGAGTCATGGGTGCCGCTCAGGACCCAGTTGGGGTACATGTTTGCCGAGACCTTGCTGCCGCCCGAAGCGTTGCTGATGCTCTCAGCCGCCACTGCGGGGTCGATGCCATACGCCTTGGCCACTCCCAGGGCCTCACCCACTGAAACCAGGTTGGCCGCGGCGAGGACGTTATTGAGGAGCTTGACCACGTTTCCGCTGCCCGGTCCGCCGATGTGGGCAAACCTGCCTCCGGTCAGTGCCTGAAGGACGGGTTGGGCGCTGGCGAGGGCAGCATCCGTACCACCCACGAAGGCACTCAGTGTCCCTGTTGCTGCGCCATCGCGGCCACCGGACACGGGGGCGTCCACGAAAGCGGCGTCCTTGGCCGCGGCGAGGTCCGCCATTGCCTGGCTGGTGCCGGGTTCGGAGGTGGTGGTATCCACGATGGCCACCACGCCGGGCTTTGCCAGCAGCGTCGGCACGGTGGCCTCCACGATCTTTGCCGAGGGGAGGGACAGCACTGCGTACGGGGTCCCTGCCAGGTCTTCGAGGCTGGCCGTCGTGGTGATTCCTCCCGCTGCAGCAGCGGTGCGGGCAGATTCGGAGGGATCGAAGCCGATGACGTCCCACCCTGCGGCGTGCAGGGTCGAGGCCATGGCTCCGCCCATGGATCCGAGGCCCACCACGGCGACGCGGCGTTTGGTGTTCATGAGGTACTCCTTGGGTGTTGATGGGTGGGGCAGGTGAGGGGGCGGGCCGCTAGTCGAGGTAGACGTCAAGGTCTTTCCACAACTGCTGGGTTCGGCGGATGGCGGCCCGGCTTCGTTCGGGGTGTGCCGCTTCCATGCCGGCGAGGAGCCCGTAGACCATGGAGTTGGCCGCGGTGACGGACTGGAAAAAGGAGATGCCTTCCGAAGCGACGATCAGGAGGTGGTCGGCTGCTGCGGCGAGGCGGCCGCGGCGCATGTCGCTGATGCCGACGACGGTGGCTCCAGCCTCCTTGGCAGCCTCAGCCGTGAGGATGATTTGTTTGACCGAACGCCACATGTTGATGACCACCAGAACGTCGCCGGGTCCAAGGTTGTTGGCTGCCGAGGCGAAGTGCACGCCGGCCCGGTTCTCCAGGGTGATGGCGTAGCCCATGGTTGAGCCCAGGTGGGCCATGACGCTGGCCGGTCCAGCGAACGAACCGAGGCCAATCACGGTGATGGATTTCGCTGCGGCCAATGCAGCGATGGCGGCTTGGACGTCGTCCGGGGTATTGGAATCAAGGGTGAGCCGCAGGTTTTCGATGTCGTGGCTGAGGGCGTCATGCAGGGGGCTGCGGTGTTCGCCGTGTTCATTGAGGGTGTCTTCGGTGGAGATCATCACCAAGTACCTGGACCGCAATTCACGTTGCAGGTCCGGCCAGCCGCGGTAGCCAAGCCGTTGGGCCGTGCGGACCACAGTGGAGTTGTTCACGTCCGAACGCTGGGCGATTTCGGCGATGTCCGCGTAGGAGGACAACTGCGGATTGCGGGCGATGACTTCCACTACCCGGGCCTGCGACTTGGAAAGCGGGATGTTTGGGAGGGCGTCGCCCAACCAGGCATAATCCGCGGATTCCCAGGTGGTTCCATTCGCGTTGCTTGACTCGGTTTCGAGTTGCTCGCTCTTCACGGCCATCCTCCCTGTAACGTGCATCACTCTGCAATCTGCATTGCAATAAAGATACTCTGCAATTTTGATTGCCGCTAGAGTGTTTCGTTTCCGCCAGGTAAAACTTTCCGGCCGTACAGGCATGTCCCCTTAAAGCACGGTTGCCGGGAGCCTTGCATGGCTCCCGGCAACCTCTTGCTGGTGTTTCGGTCAGGCGTTGCTGAGTTGCTTGGCGTTCCTCGGCGTGGCGTGGAGGCCTGCGAAGAACTGGCCGAGTTCGGCGGTTGCGGTCAGCGGCAGGACATTGGCGACGTACTGGTCCGGTCTGACGACCACCACGACGCCATCGCGGCTGAGGCCGCGTGCCTCGTAGATATCGTTGGCGGGGTCGGTGCCGAAGACCTTTTCGAGGTAGGTGAGCTTGAACGGGCCGACCGTGGGTTTGAAGACGGCGGGGACGGCGTTGATGTCAACTCCGGTGTGGTCTTGCTGGTAGATCACCTTCACGTCGAACCAGGCATCGCGGTCAAGGCTCGACGGCGTTGCGGCCAGTGGCGAGTCGCCCGCGGTCGCGAGCCACTGGGCCAGGTCCGCCACGGCTCCGGGGGTGCCGGCGGCTGGGGCGTCGGCGAAGACGTAGATCCGCCAGCG
Organism: Paenarthrobacter sp. NPDC018779; assembly: GCF_044391085.1. Taxonomy (NCBI): domain Bacteria; kingdom Bacillati; phylum Actinomycetota; class Actinomycetes; order Micrococcales; family Micrococcaceae; genus Paenarthrobacter; species Paenarthrobacter sp. NPDC018779. Next base: position 257,461 of record NZ_JBIRZS010000001.1, read on the forward strand.
GCCGTCGGCTTTGGCGTGGTGGCCCAGGTGCATGGGGTTCGTATCGCAGACCCGCTGTACCGGGGCGGACTTAAAGCGCTTGCCGATCGGGAATCCAGTGGCGAGGTCCTGGTGCTTGGGCTCTGCGACCAGCATGGAAGGCGCGTACTGGGTCATGAACCCGGCAGGGAACTCGGCAGTGCTGGTGTAGAAGGTCTCCAGCTCGGTGGGGTCCTTGAATTCCTCGGGCTTTTTGGCCATGAGGGTGGACCACTCCTTGTCGAAATCGATCAGGTTCTTCGCCACTACCTGCCGCTCGGCTGAGTAGGTATCCAGCAACGACTCCGGGGACCGGCCCTCGAGGACGTGGCCAAGTTTCCAACCGATGTTGAACCCGTCCTGCATGGACACGTTCATGCCCTGCCCGGCCTTTGCCGAGTGCGTGTGGCACGCGTCGCCGGTGATGAACACCCGTGGAGTCCGCGTACCGCGCTCCTCCGGCAGGACGTCGTCGAACCTGTCCGTGAGCCGATGCCCCACTTCGTAGACGCTGTGCCAGGCCACGTTGCGCACATCCAGGGTGTAGGGGTGGAGGATGTCGTTGGCCTTGGCGATGATCTGCTCGATGGTGGTTCTGCGCACCGCCCCGTGGTCATCCGCTGCAACTTCACCGAGGTCCACGTACATCCGGAACAAATGCCCGCCCTCGCGGGGAATCAGCAGGATGCTTCCACCCGTGCCGGACTGGATGGCGCACTTGGTCCGGATGTCCGGGAAGTCCGTCACCGCAAGCACGTCCATCACGCCCCAGGCGTGGTTCGCCTGGTCCCCGGCCAGGTGACAGCCGATCGACTCACGGACCTTGCTCCGGGCACCATCCGCCCCCACCACGTACTTGGCCCGAACCGTGCGCTCCTGGCCCTCGTCCGGACCGGCCGTGTGCAGGAGGGTCACCTCCACGGGGTACTCGCCCTGGCCCGTGTTGTTCAGGCCTACGAACTCGTACCCGTAATCCGGGCGAAGGCGGGCCGGGGAGTTCGCCGCGAACTCGGCGAAGTAGTCCAGCACCCGGGCCTGGTTCACGATCAGATGCGGGAACTCACTGATCCCGGCGGGGTCATCCACCGCCCGGGCACTGCGCACGATCTTGCTGTGGTCCGCCGGGTCCGGCTTCCAGAACGCCATCTCAGTGATCCGGTAAGCCTCGGCAATGATCCGCTCCGCGAACCCAAACGCCTGGAATGTCTCCACGCTCCGGGCCTGGATCCCATCGGCCTGCCCGATCGCCAGGCGGCCCGGACGCCGCTCCACAATCCGGGTGGTGACGTCCGGGAACTGTGCCAACTGCGCCGCCGTCAACATGCCCGCCGGGCCGGTGCCCACAATCAGGACATCCACCTCATCCGGAAGCTCCTCCGGGCGGTCGATCCCGACTCCGGCCGCGGGTTCGACCCGTGGGTCACCGGATACATAACCGTGATGATGAAACTGCACGGGCTTTCCTCACTTCTTCGTGGGCACAAATGCCTGGGCTTGATAGCGTGTTCGAAAACTTTGTGTTCGATAATAGAAATCGCTGTTCGATTATCGCTCACACAATGCTAATCCGGCTCACACGGACGTTCAAGTCCCAGCGGTAAGCGCGTTGGGTCCCCAAACGGTCGGAGGCATGTCAGGATCAGGTATGCCTCGCCTCATGTTGCTGGATACCGCCTCGTTGTACTTCCGTGCCTTCTACGGCGTACCGGACACCATCCGCCGTTCAGACGGGACATCCGTCAATGCCGTCAGGGGGCTGATGGACATGATTGCCCGGCTCACCGCGGACTACGGCGCCACCCACCTGGTTGCCTGCTGGGACAACAACTGGCGTCCGTCGTGGCGGGTTGCCCTCATTCCCAGCTACAAAGCCCATCGGGTTGCGCGGCCGGTGGAGGACGGGCCGGACATCGAGGAAGTCCCGGACGCCCTGGAGGCCCAGATACCGCTCATCCGGCACGTCCTGTCCCTGGCCGGGATTGCGGTTGTGGGTGTGGATGACCATGAGGCTGATGACGTCATAGGCAGTTACGCAAGCCAGGCAACGCTTCCCGTGGACGTGGTGACGGGGGACAGGGACCTGTTCCAGTTGGTCGATGACCAGCGGGATGTCCGGGTCATCTACACCGCCCGCGGAATGCGGAACCTCGAAGTGCTGACGGAGGTGGACGTGGTGGGAAAGTACCGTGTCCTGCCCCAGCAGTATGCGGACTTCGCGACACTCCGTGGCGACTCCTCGGATGGCTTGCCCGGTGTGGCCGGCATCGGGGAGAAGACCGCCGCATCCCTCCTGGCAACGCACGGCACGCTGGACGGCCTCCTCGAAGCGGCGGAGCGCCCCGACGGCGGGTTGTCGGCCGGGGTGAAAGCCAAACTGTCCGCCGCCGCGGACTATTTGGCCGTGGCGCCCACCGTGGTCAAGGTGGCCCGAGACCTTGACGTTCCAGCACTGGACGAAGCCGGTGCGGCCCTTCGACCCGTGACCGGTACGGCGAGGGAGGAACTGGAAGGCCTGGCTTCGGACTGGAACCTCGGCGGCGCCGTCAAGCGCTTGCTTGACTCCCTCGACGCAGCAGGCCGGGGCTGATTCACAGCTTTCCGGGCTGCTTTCACAGCTAATCAACAGCTTCGCGACAGGGCGGACTGGGTTCGATGCCGGATGCTGGGAAAAGGACGGCGCAACCTGCTGTCCTCATGTCACCAGCCGTACTACGGTGCAGCAACTGTTCGGCTGCCGAATCAGGAGAGGCATATGTCAAAAACCAAGAAGATCACGCTGGGCGTAACCGCCGGAGCGCTGGCTTTGGGTGCCGGCCTGGGAGTCACGGGCGTTGCCTCGGCCACCAGCACCCCGACGCCCAGTACCCCGACATCCAGTGCCACCTCGTCCACTGACGGGTCCACTCAGGGCAACGGCCAGGGACGCCATGGCGGCCACGGTCGCGACGGTGCCCAGCTCGCATCCAAGCTCGCCACCAAGCTGGGTGTGGACGAATCCAAAGTCACCGACGCCTTGAAGGCGTTCCGTGATGCCAACAAGCCCACTGCTCCGCCCAGCGAAGGTACCGAAGGCACCAAGCCGGACCGTACGGCGCGGGAAGCGGCCCTGGCCAAGTCCTTGGCCCAGGCCCTTGGAATCGATGAGTCCAAGGTGACTACGGCGCTTGAGGAAATCCGTTCCGAGGCGAAGGCCGACCGCTCGGCCGAGCTCAAGTCCCGCCTGGACAAGGCTGTTTCCGATGGCAAGCTGACGCAGGCCGAAGCGGACGCCGTCACCAAGGCAGTTAACGCGGGAGTCATTGGGGGCGGCGGCCGGTAGTTTTCGGCCCCCGCCCGAAATCCGACACAGAATCACCACAGGAGGGCAGGATCCGCCGGGCAACCGGAAGGATCCTGCCCCTCTTTTGAAAAATTCTTGGTTTCCGTGTCGATTCTTCCTCGATCCGTTCGACCTATCAGTGAGAAGGTCGGAAAGCGACCTTCCACAACCGAGGAGATTGAGTTAAATGGCCAAGTACATGCTGATCATGCGGGCAACCGATGAGTCGATGGAGAAGCTCCAGACCGCCGACTTCAACGAAATGCTCGAGGTCATGGGCAAGTTCAACGACGAACTCATCCGCGCCGGCGTGCTCCTGGCAGCGGAAGGACTCGACGACCCCAAGGAAGGCGTGGTGGTGGACTTCACCGGCGAGACTCCCGTGGTGACCGACGGCCCTTACGGGGAGACCAAGGAATTGTTCGCCGGCTACTACATTCTTGACGTGGCTTCCAAGCAGGAAGCGGTGGAATGGGCAAAGCGGGCGCCCATGACGGCGGGCACCAAAACGGAAATCCGCAGGGTCCCGGGGATTGACGAGTTCCCCCAGGACAACGAATGGATCCAGAAGGAACGTGCCTGGCGTGAACAGACCGGTCAGCTCTGATCGCCGGGCCTGACTCTCAGGGCGAAACCTGACGTGGGCAACACTGCGGCAAGGGCCGCCGTCGAAGCTGTGTGGCGGAGTGAATCCGCCCGCATCGTCGGCGCCCTTGCCAGGTACACAGGCGACTTTCCGCTGGCTGAAGACCTCGCCCAGGAAGCCGTTGCCGAGGCACTGGTGTCGTGGTCCGTCAATGGCGTCCCCACCGAACCGGTTGCCTGGCTGCTGACTGCGGGCCGGCGTCGTGCGATCGATGCTTTCCGGCGCCGCGCCGCCCGTGACGAAAAATATGCGTTGCTGGCCGGCGGGCTGTCAGAAGAGGACCCTTCGATGGATGCGCTGTTCAACCCCGAAGCGGTCCAGGACGATGTCCTGGCGCTGATGTTCATCTCCTGCCATCCTGTCCTGTCCAAGGAGTCCAGGATCGCCTTGACCCTGCGCGTGGTGGCTGGCATGGGCACGGATCAGATCGCCAAGGCGTTCCTGGTTCCCGTGCCCACCATCCAGGCCCGCATTACCCGGGCCAAGAAGACACTTGCCGCTGCCCACATTCCGTTCGCCATGCCGGAAGAGCACGAACTCCCTGAGCGGCTGGGTTCGGTGCTGCAGGTGGTGTACCTCATTTTCTCTGAAGGGTCCTTCGCCAGCGCCGGCGATGACTGGATGCGCAAGGATCTGGCCGGAGAAGCCCGCCGGTTGGCCCGCACGCTGGTGCGGCTTTCGCCCGAACCGGAGGCCTTCGGCCTGCTGGCCCTGATGGAATTGACGGCTGCCAGGTTCCCCGCCCGGTTGGACGCCGCCGGGCGCCCGGTCCTCCTTGAAGACCAGGACCGACGGCGCTGGGACCAGTCCGCGATCCGGCGCGGCAAGGCGGCACTTGCCACCGCGGTAGCCGCTGGACGAGGGCTGGGCGCCTATGGACTGCAGGCGTCGATTGCGGAGTGCCATGCTGCCGCTGCCAGCGTCGCCGATACCGACTGGGACCGGATCGTGGTCCTTTATGAGGCCCTTGGCAGGCTGACCCCCTCGCCGATCGTCGAACTGAACCGGGCCGTGGCCGTCGCTATGGCCCAGGGACCCGCGGCGGGCCTGGACATCGTGGATGGGCTGGCGGACGACGGCGGGCTGCAGGGCTCCCATGTATTGCCGGCGGTGCGCGGCGAGCTGTTGACGCGCATGGGCCGGAAAACAGAGGCCAGGGAAGCGCTCATGCTGGCGCTTGACAGATGCGCCAACGCTGCTGAACGGTTGGTGCTCGAGCGGAAAATCGAGGAACTGGGCGCTTGACGGGGCGGCGCCATGGGTAGGACTCCCAATCCCAGTCTCAACAGACACTCCCTCCCGTCGAAAAAAGCAGGTTTGATGGAATCATCCACACATCATGATCAACAGGAGAAACATGCCTTCCGCTACCGCATACGCAGCCCCTTCGGCCACGGGCGATCTGGTCCTGACCACCATTGAGCGCCGCGAGGTGGGGCCGCACGACGTCCACATCGACATCAAGTTCGCGGGCATCTGCCATTCCGACATCCACACGGTCCGCGGCGAGTGGGGTCGGCAGCAATATCCGTTGGCGCCGGGCCACGAGATCGCCGGCATAGTCACCAAGGTGGGCGCCGAGGTGACCAAGCATAAAGTGGGCGACCGGGTTGGCGTGGGCTGCATGGTCAATTCCTGCAAGGAATGCGCAAACTGTGAGGCCGGGGAAGAGCAATACTGCTTGAACGGCAACGTGGGTACCTACGGCTCGGTGGACCGCGACGGCACCATCACCCAGGGCGGCTACTCCAGCGATGTGGTGGTGAACGAGGACTTCGTGGTCACCATCCCCGAGGGCCTCGAACTCGACGTCGCCGCACCGTTGCTCTGCGCTGGCATCACCACGTACTCGCCGCTTCGCCACTGGGGTGCTGGCCCCGGCAAGAAGGTGGCGGTGGTAGGACTGGGCGGCCTGGGCCACATGGCCGTCAAGCTGGCACACGCCATGGGCGCCGAGGTGACTGTCCTTTCGCAGTCGCTGAAGAAGATGGAAGACGGGCTCAAGCTGGGCGCGGACCAGTACTTCGCCACGAGCGACCCGGGCACGTTCGAGCAGCTCGCCGGCACGTTCGATCTCATCATCAACACGGTGAGCGCCTCCATCGACATCAGCGCCTACCTCCAGTTGCTCGCCCTTGATGGCACGCTGGTCAACGTGGGTGCCCCGGCCGAGCCGCTGCCCGTCAATGCCTTCGCCCTGATTGGTGGCCGCCGGTCCTTCGCTGGTTCCGCGATCGGCGGCGTCCGGGAAACCCAGGAAATGCTCAACTTCTGCGCCGAACACCACCTTGGTGCGGAAATCGAGGTCATTCCCGCGGAGAAGATCAACGAAGCCTACGAGCGGGTCCTGGCATCCGACGTCCGCTACCGCTTCGTCATCGACGCCGCCACCATCGCCTAGTCGTCAGGCCCGGCACCGGGTGGGCCGTGTGCCGGGGCAGCGCGTCCAAGGGAAAATGGTTCGGTGACTTTCAACCTGGATACCATCGGCAAAGGCCTGGTCTTCGCCGATTCCCTGGACAACCTGGCCTCGGCCCTCAAGGCCAAACCCGGCGGCACTGCCGTGGTGCAGGCGCCGCCCGGTACGGGCAAGACCACCCTGGTGCCGCCCCTGCTGGTCAATCTGCTGCACCAGGAAGGCCACCTGCGGCCCCGCGTAGTGGTGACGCAGCCCCGGCGCGTCGCGGCCCGTTCCGCGGCGCGCCGCCTCGCTGCCCTGGACAGCCCCACGCCCGTGGAGGGCGGGACGGACGGCGGTACGCCCGGAGGCCGCGTGGGTTACACCGTCCGTGGCGAATCCCGGACGGGCAAGGACACCTTGGTGGAGTTCGTCACGCCGGGTATCCTGCTGCGGCGGCTGCTCTCGGACCCGGCCCTTGAAGGGACCCACGCGGTGGTCCTGGACGAAGTCCATGAACGCGGGCTGGAAACGGACCTCTTGCTCGGCATGCTGGCCGAAGTCCGCCAGGTACGCGAGGACCTGCTGCTGGTGGCCATGTCCGCCACCCTGGATGCGCCGCGCTTCGCTGCCCTCCTCGGGGAGGCGGACCCCGACGGCGGAACACCGGCACCGGTGGTTGACTGTCCTTCCGCCCTGCACCCCTTGGACGTCGAGTGGCTTCCGGGGCCTTCCCTTCGACTCGACGACCGCGGTGTGGCCCGGAGCTTCCTGGACCACGTCGCGGACACGGCGGCGCAGGCCCACCAGCGGATGCTCCACGACGATCCGAAGGTTGACGCGCTCGTCTTCCTGCCCGGTGTCCGCGAAGTAGCCCATGTTGCCGCGCGCCTGCGGAATCGCGCGGACGATGGCACGGAAGTTCTTGAACTGCACGGCCAGGCATCGCCACAGGAGCAGGACCGGGCAGTATCCGGCCGGAGCCCGGGCGGGCCGGCGCGGATCATTGTGTCCACGGCCCTTGCCGAATCGTCGCTGACCGTCCCGGGGGTCCGCTTGGTGATCGATTCCGGCCTGTCAAGGGAACCACGCAGGGACGCGGGCCGGGGAATGTCCGGGCTGGTCACGGTATCCTGCTCGCGGGCTTCTGCCGGGCAAAGGGCCGGGCGTGCCGCACGCCAAGGCCCGGGAACGGTGGTGCGCTGCTACGACCAGCAAGCCTTCGCCGCAGCCCCGGAACACCAGACCCCGGAAATCGCCGTAGCGGATTTGACCGGAGCCGCGCTGCTCCTGGCCTGCTGGGGTGCTCCGCGCGGACGGGGTCTGGCGCTCCCCGACGCGCCGCCCACGGTGGCCATGGACGATGCCGTGGAGGTCCTCCGCGAACTCGGCGCGGTCACCACGGAGGGCAAGGCGACCAGTCTTGGCAGGACCTTGGCCGGGATTCCGGCGGATCCCCGCCTGGCCCGGGCGTTGTTGGACGGTGCCGCCGTGGTTGGACCGCGGAGAGCGGCGGAAACAGTGGCCCTGGTTTCCGGCGACCAGCGCGCTCCGGGCGCCGACCTCACGCGCCTGCTCTCGGAAATGCGCTCCGGTTCGGGCCCGGCTGGCAAGCGCTTCGCCGAGGAGGCCAAGCGCTTCGAAGCGATCGTGCGGAAGGGCGGAACCGCCGTCGTCCATTCCGCACCGCACCGAAGTCCGATGCGCGACGAAGAGCCTGGTTTCGTTGTCGCGTTGGCGTTCCCGGACAGGATCGCGCGCCGCGTGGCGGGGGACGGGCCGGCGGCCTACCTCCTCGCCTCCGGCACCCGCGCCGGACTTCCGGGAGGCAGCACACTCGCCGGGCCCGAGTGGCTCGCCGTGGCTGAGGTCTCCCGTGCGCAAGGGCGGGATGCCGCCGGCACGGGGGCTGTCATCCGGTCGGCGGCCCCGCTTGCTGAGGACCTGGCACTCTCGGCGGCTCCGGACCTGCTGGAAGAGACTGTCCGCGCACGCTTTGACGGGGGCAAAGTCACAGCACGGCTGGAACGACGCCTCGGTGCCATCGTGTTGTCTTCCACGCCGGTCCGACCGGGACCGGAAGCCAGCCGCGCTGCCGTGGCCGAGGCCCTCGCCAAGCGCGGGCTGTCCATGATCGGGTGGTCGGATGCCGCCGATGCGTTCAGGCGCCGCTTGGCCCTCCTGCACAACGTACTCGGCGAACCGTGGCCGGACGTCGGCGAAGCGGCACTCTTGTCCCGCCTGGACGAGTGGCTCGGCCCCGAACTGGAGGCCCTGGCCAACGGCAAAGCGGCCACGGCGCTGGATCTTGCCGAGCCGCTGCGCCGGCTCCTCCCGTGGCCCGAGGCTGTCCACCTGGACACCCTCGTTCCCGAGCGCCTGCAGGTTCCAAGCGGCTCCCGTGTGCGGATCGACTACCCTGGCGTTTCAGGCCACCCTGGGGAGAACCACGACGTCGGCCGTCCGGTGGTGGCGGTCAAGCTGCAGGAATGCTTTGGCTGGGACAGCACGCCGCGGCTGGTGGACGGCAGGGTGCCGGTCCTGTTCCATCTGTTGTCTCCGGCGGGCCGTCCCCTGGCGGTGACGGACGACCTCGCGTCGTTCTGGTCCGGCCCCTACGCCCAGGTCCGGGCCGAGATGCGGGGCCGCTACCCCAAACACCCCTGGCCCGAGGATCCCTGGACAGCCCAGGCGACGGCCAGGACCAAGAAACGGATGTAGCCCCTACAACCTGTCCAGCATGAACTGGACCTCGCCATCAACAAAAGTGCCCAGGACGGAACTTGCCGCAAGTTCGTCGGGCGCCGTGGTAAGGGGATCGAGGTCGAATACCGTGAAGTCGGCCCGTTTGCCCACGTCGATGGTGCCTGAGACGTCCCAGAGCCCGGCAGCCTTGGCGGCATGGGAGGTGTATCCCTCCAAAGCCTGCAGGGCCGTGAGCGCCTGGGCCGGAGCGATCGGTTCCTGCGCGGGGTGCCCGGAACGCCTGCGCAATTGGGCATCGGCCAGGATGGGCAGGGGTTCGTAGGGGGCTATGGGCCAGTCCGAGCCGATGCCCAGGACGATGCCTGCGTCCCGGAGGTCCCGGCAGCGCCAGGCCCGGTCCGCGCGCTCCGGGCCCAGCCGGGTGGACCAGTTGTCGCTGTGGTCGGCGAGGGAATAGTGGGTGCAGTGCGTGGGCTGCATGCTGGCCACCACTCCGGCGTCCTTGAACCGCTCCACGAGTGCGTCGGGGACTGTCTCGATGTGCTCGATCCTGTGCACTGTCTCCTGGTGACGGGACCGGACGGACCGGGGGAGCGAGCCGAAGGCGTTGAGCACATGCTCCACTCCGGCATCACCGATGGCGTGCGTGGCCGTCGGAATTCCGCGGGCCGCAAAGAAGTGGACCGCCGCGGTATATTCTTCCGGCCGCGGCCAGAAGGATGCCGTGGATTGACCATAAAGGTCCGGCTCGTAAAGCCACGCGGTTCCATTGTCGATGGTGCCGTCCACGAAGAGCTTGATGGCTTCGATGGACCAGCGTTGCCCTCCTGTCCCGATGGAGGCGGCCAACTGCTCCCACTCCGCTTCTCCCGTGGCGGGCATGCACCACGGTGCGGTCCGCAGCCGCAGCGGCAGCCCGCCGTCGGCTTCCAGGGCATTCAGGAGGGCGGCTGTTTCGTCCCCGTGGTCCATGACATGTCCGCCGGTCAGGCCCGAACGGGCGAAGTCCTGCAGCAAGCGGCCCAGCCGGACCTTCCGTTCCGCAAAGGATTCCTGGGGAATGTACCGCTGCACGAGTTCCATGGCGGCCGCCTCCAGGAGCAACCCGGTGGGAGTGCCACCGGCATCGCAGACGACTTCGGCCGCTTGCGTGAAGTCCCGGCGACCGTCGACGCCGGCAATCTCCAAGGCACGGCTGTTGGCAAGTGCTGAGTGACCGTCGAACAAGCGGATCATCGCGGGACGGCCACCTGCGACGTCGTCGATCACCGAGCGGTGCAGCGGTTCTGTTCCAAAAGCGTTCGGGTTCAGCCCCCACCCCCGCAACCAGCCGCCGTCGTTGGTCCGTTCCGACTCCGCCTTCAGCAGCGCGCGGACGTCCTCCAGGCCCACCGCTGCGGAAAGGTCGACGCCGATGGTCAGGTCCAGCCCGAACACCGGGTGGATATGGCAGTCCACCAAACCCGGGGTCAGGGTGGCCTCGCCAAGGTCCACTACCTCGGTGCCGGACCGTCGCCAGTCGTGCGCATCGGCTCGGCTCCCGACGGCGGCTATCACGCCGCCATTGACGGCTACGGCTTGGACGGGCCGCTTCCCGTCGGCACCCTTGCTGAGGGTGTGGACGGTATCTGCCAGGACGATCAGGTCAGGAGTCATGGGTTTCAAAGCTTCCAAGGCGGTCGAAGATGTGTGGACGGGTGGCGCGCAGGCGGCGTGCGATCAGCAGGCCGGCCAGGAAAACAACAGGGGCGACCAGCAGGAGGATGGTGTTGGTCAGGGCGTCGGCGAACGTAAGGAGTTCGATGTTGACGGCAATGAGCACTACAACGCCGAAGAGCAGGATCGCGGACGCCGCGCTCACCGGAACCAGCAGCCGGTTGGTGACAGCTGCGGGAGTGCGGCGGAGGTAGATAAAACAAGCCACGGAAACCAGTCCCTGGAGCGCCACGATTCCGAAGATGCCGGGGGTGTTCACCCAGATCAGCAACTGCTTGTAGGGGTCGGCCCCGGCAACGGCGCACACGGCAATCACGACGGCGGCAAGCAGCGTCTGGATCTGCCCGGCGCGGTGCGGGGATTTGTACTTGGGGTGGGTCTTGCCAAGGAAGGCCGGGAGGACGCCGTCTTTGGCGAGCATGTAAACGTAGCGGTTGATGGCGTTATGGAAGGCCAGTTGCGATGCGTAAACGCTCGTGACGATCAGGACGTACATCACCACTTCCGCCCAAGGCCCCACGTAGTGGTTGATGGTGGCAAAGAACATCCCGTCGGCCAGTTCGCCCGCTGCCGCCACCACGTCGCCGTCGCCGAAGGCCTGGACCACCGTCCAGACGATGAAGGCGTAGAAGACAGACATGAAGCCCACCGCAATGTAGGTGGCACGGGGTACGGACTTGTCCGGATTCCGGGCTTCGCGGCGGTAGAGCACCGTGGATTCGAAGCCCATGAAAGCGGCGAAGCAGATGGCCAGGATTGCGAGGACGCCGGGCGTGAAGGCGTTTCCGGGTTCGAACGATGCCCCGCTGATGCCGTGCGCCCCACCGGAGGCAAGGATGCCCGCGCCCATGATTGCCAGGATGGCTGTTTCGGCAATGAGCAGGACACCAAGGACCTTCGCTCCGACATCGATGCCGCGGTATCCGAGGAACCATACGGCGCCGATCGCCACGAGGGCTACGGCGGGCCAGGGCACGTCCAGGCCGAAGAGCGTCCGGAGCATGGCCTGCGTCTGGACGGCGAACAGTCCATAGACGCCGATCTGGAGGCAGTTGTAGGACACGATTGCCAGGATGGCGGAGGCCAGCCCCACCGTCTTTCCCATGGCCAAGGTGATGTAGGTATAGAAGCCGCCGGCGGCTTTGACGTGTTTGGTCATGGCCATGAAGGCGACGGCAAAAACGAGCAGGACAGCGCCGGCGATGAGGTAGCCCATGGGGGCGCCAATGCCCCCGATGCCGATGGCTACCGGGGCCACGCCGGCCATGACGGTAAGCGGTGCCGCTGCGGAGATGACCAGAAAGGCGATGCCTCCGGTTCCGATGGCATTGCGTTTGAGCCCATGGGCAGCCTCGGCTGCCGGCGGGCGGATTTCGGTGTCAGACATGGGAGTCCTCGAAGGGTCTGGGAGCTGGAAAGTATGGGGATCGAGGCGTTAGCGAAAGCCTTTCGTTTTATGGTAGGGCGTTGTGACCCGACGCACAATACTTTCCTGCGAAGTTCCGGGAGTTGTGGCTAGAGTCGTAGCAACGACCGATTGGAGTACCCATGCCGCGCCCGCCCGTCCCGCTCATATCCATCGACGCCTTGGTAACGGCCGCTTTGGAACTGGTGGACGAAGCCGGCGACTTCAGCTTGCCCAAGCTGGCCAGGAAAATCGGCGTCAGCCAATCGTCCATCTACAACCACGTCAGCGGCCGCGAAGAGATCCTCGAGCTCATGCGCGGACGGATCATCTCCGAGAGCCCCTACCAGCTTCACGAAGGCCAAGGGTGGGAAGAGTCGCTGCGGGCCATCGTGCGCAGCTACCGGGACGCGTTCGCCAGGCACCCCCGGCTGGCGCCGCTGATGGTCCTGCAGACGGTGCAGGACCCGCAAGTGCTGGCCCTGTATGAGAATCTGGCGATCGCCCTCGAAGAGGCCGGCTTCCGCGGGCAGGACGTGGTGTCTGCCATCTCCACCATCGACAGCTTCGCGCTGGGCTTTGCCCTGGACCTGGCAGCGCCGCAGGTGGTCTGGGCTCCGCCGGTGGACGGATACCCGGCGCTGTCCGGTGCCCTTGAGAATGCGGGTCCGTCCGCGGAACGTGGTGAAGCGGCTTTCGACTTCGGCCTGGAAATCCTCATGGCCGGACTGCGCTCCCGTCTCAAGCAGGCGTTGGTCTGACTCCCAGATTTCTTGCGTACCATTCGACGGTGACCCACACCGCCTTCGATCCCGCATCCGTGCCCGAGACCTGGTGGGCAGCCGTCGTCCGCGGCTTCACCGATGTCCACACCACTGCAGTGCCCCTGCCCGTGCTCCTCGCCATCGTTGCAGGCGCCACGCTGCTGAGCATCCCCAGTGCCACGTGGCGGTGGTTCGGACTTTACGTCACGTTCGTGCACGAACTCGGCCACGCTTACGCGGCCCTCATGACCGGGCGTTTCGTGCACAGCCTGCGGATCGGACTGGACCATTCCGGCCGCCTCGTCAGCAGCGGGCGGAGTGCCTTTGGAGCGGCGTGGTCCGGGTTCTGGGGGTATCCGGCCCCGGCGGTGGTGGGCCTTGCCCTGATCGCCGCCTTCTCCGCCGGACGGTCCGGAGCCGCCATGTCCATCGGCGCCCTCATCCTCTTGGTGTCCCTCGTCTTCCTGCGGAACCTGACCGGGATCCTGGTGGCGGTGGTCAGCGCTGCCACCGCCCAATCACTAATCCTCTTCGCCCCGCCCGAGGCCGTGAACTATGTGGTCCTGGCGCTGGGTATTGCGCTCACGGTGGGTGGCGTACGTGACCTGCTGAAGCTCGCCGGGGTGCACACCCGGCGCAGGGACCGTATCCAGGCCTCGGACGCCTGGATCCTGGGTCGCACCACTGGTGTCCCCAGCTTCGTCTGGATGACTGGCTTCACGCTGGTCATCGCCGGATGTGCCGCTGTTTCCGCAGGGCTGCTCTGGGGAATGCTGGGGATAGCGGCTCTCTAGGGCCTCGCATCTGCGCCGTTGCCTCTTGCCCTGTGGTCGCTTGAGGGTGTCCAATCCTTGTACACGTTCGAACCAAGCCATGCGTTCGGACTCCGAGCCTGGATACGAACACCGGGAGGCGCCCATGTCCGCGAAGGGCACGCGCGAGACAGCCAAGGCCACGGGATCAAGCGCCGCGGAACCCCGACGAAGCGAGAATGGTGCAGCACTGACTGCCAGCCACCCGGGCCGGATCAGGAACGTCGCCCTGGTGGGACATTCGGGAGCCGGCAAATCGATGCTCGTGGAAGCCCTCCTCGCAGCCACCGGTGCGATCACCCGCATGGGTTCCATCACCGAAGGAACCACCGTCAGCGACTCGGATCCCTCAGCTGTTCATCAGCAACGTTCCGTCTCCTTATCCGTGGCGCCGATCCTGGTGGGCGACATCAAGGTCAACCTGATCGACACCCCGGGCTACACCGACTTCACCGGCGAGTTGCGTGCCGGTCTGAGGGCCGCGGATGCGGCCCTTTTTGTTGTCTCGGCCATCGACGGAATAGACGGCGCCACCATCGCCCTGTGGGGCGAATGCGAGCGGGTCCGGCTGCCGCGGGCCGTGGTTGTCAGCAAGCTGGACCATCCGCGCGCAGACTTCAGTGCCGCCGTCGCGCGCTGCCAGGAGGCCTTCGGCGAGTCGGTGCTGCCGCTTTACCTTCCGGACGCTGACGGGGTGGCAGGAGTCCTGCACGGCGGCGGCCAGGGCGATGACGCCGCGCTTGAGGAAGCGCGCGGGCCTTTGATCGAGGGCATCATTGCGGAAAGCGAAGACGAGACACTCATGGACCGCTACCTCGGCGGCGAAGAGTTGCCACTGCGGGACTTGATCGAGGACCTGGAAAAGGCTGTTTCCCGGGGCAGCTTTTTCCCCGTCATGCCAACGTCGGCTGAAACGGGCCGGGGGCTACCGGAACTGATGGCGCTCCTTACCGACGCGCTGCCGTCGCCTTTGGAACGCTCCGCGCCCCCGGCCATGCAGCTTGACGGGTCCTCCCTGAAGGACCTGGCCTGTGACCCGGACGGACCGTTGGCTGCCGAGGTGGTGCGCACAACAGTGGATCCCTTCCTAGGCCGGGTGTGCCTGGTGCGGGTGTTTTCCGGAACGTTGAGGGAGGACTCTTCCATCCATATCGGCGGAAGGGGCCTCGCGGACAGGGGCCATGAGGACCACGACTCAGACGAACGGGTAACGCATCTGTACTCGCCGGTGGGGTCCAGCCTGAAGCCTGTCCGGGAATGCATCGCCGGGGATATTTGCGCCATCAGTAAGCTCGCCGGCGCAGAAACCGGGGATACCGTGTCGGACAAGGATGCACCGCTGCTTATCGAGACCTGGCACATTCCCGAGCCACTGATGCCCGTAGCCGTGGAAGGCGCGTCCCGCAGCGATGAGGACGCCCTGGCAAAGAGCATCGGCAAGGTGGCAGCGGCGGACCCAACACTGCGGGTGGAACGCAACCAGGACACCCATCAGTTGGTCCTCTGGTGCATGGGGGAGGCGCACGCCGAAGTGGTCCTGGACCGCCTGCGTGGACAGGGAGTCAAGCTCCAGACCGTGGACGTGATCACGCCCCTGCGGGAGACGTTCGCCAGCAAGGCGGCCGGTCATGGCAGGCACGTGAAGCAGTCCGGTGGGCACGGCCAGTTCGCCATCTGCGACATCGAGGTGGAACCCCTGGGCCGCGGCGAGGGCTTCCAGTTTGTCGACAGGATTGTGGGTGGCGTCATTCCCGGAACCTTCGTGGCATCGGTCGAGAAGGGGGTGCGCGCCCAGATGCTCAAGGGCGTCGCCGAAGGCTTCCCGGTTGTGGACATCAAGGTGACGCTGGTGGGCGGAAAGACCCACAGCGTGGATTCCTCGGACGCCGCCTTCCAGTCGGCCGGGGCACTGGCCCTTCGCGAAGCGGCCGCAGTGGCGAAAATTCAACTCCTGGAACCCGTGTCCCGGGTGGTCATCAGCGTCCCGGATGAATATGTGGGAACGGTGATGAGCGATCTTTCCGGACGGAGGGGGCGGGTGACCGGCACCGACAGCGGTGGCGGCGAAGGCGCCGAGGTCAGTGCCGAAGTGCCGGACCAGGAACTCCTGCGGTACGCCATTGAACTCCGTGCCCTCACGGCCGGGACCGGACGGTTCAGCCGGGAGTACCTGCGCCACGAGCCTATAGCGAAGTAGCCCCGGCCTGTCCGTCGGTGCGCATGAAGCTTGCCACGGCCGGTGCCAGCGATGCGCCGACCTCCGCTGCCGTGCGTTTGACGCCCTTGACGGCGAAGGAGTGGTCCCCGCCCGCTACCCATTGCAGGGTGGCCGTTGGCCCGATGCGGGACACCACGGACTCAAGCAGTTCCGGAGTCGCGAAGGTGTCCCTGGTGCCCTGCAGGAAAAGCATGGGCGTGGTGACGCCGTACAAGTGCTCGTCCCGGAGCTTTTCGGGTTTGCCTGGAGCATGCAAGGGATAGCCGAGGTACACGAGGCCTTGGACGTCCATGCCCTCGGCCACGGCCATGGATGCCATGCGTCCGCCGAACGACTTCCCCGCCGCCCAGAGCGGCAACCCGTTGGAGCGTTCGGCGGCTTTGGCCACCACGGCCCGCCATGTGGCGATGGCCAGCGGTGGACGGTCAGGGAACCGGCGTCCCGCGGCCCGGTAGGGGAAGTTGAAACGGAGCGTGGCAACACCCTCTGCCGCCATCGCCTCGCAGAAACCCTGCAGGAACGGATGCTCCATGCCCGCCCCGGCGCCGTGGGCCACCACCAGGGTGGCGGACGGGGCCTCCGGGCTGAGGTGGATGCCCGGGACATCGGTGTGGTCCACGGAGATGGTCAGGGCGGTTTCGGTGTTTGGCATGCATCCATCATGGAGCAGGTTTACGTACGGGCGCGCACCAATTCCCCCAAAACGATCCCCACCTGCTGACGCGCACGGTCCGGGCACGGTAGCTTGTGGCCATGGCGAGCGAATCCACCACCCTGACCGTGCCCGGCCCCGAAGGTCCCCGCGAAGTCCGTATCTCCAGTCCAAGCCGCGTCATCTGGCCGGAAGCGGGACTGACCAAGCTGGACCTGGCAAGCTACCTCTCGGACGTGGGGGAAGCCTTCGTCGCTGCCAACGGAAACCGGCCCGTCAGCCTGCAGCGCTATTCGGGCAACATCGAAGGAGACATGTTCTTTTCGAAGAACCCTCCCAAGGGTGCCCCGGACTACATCCGCTCGGTCATGGTCACTTATCCCAGTGCCCGGTCCCATCCGCAACTGGTGATTGACGAGCCGGCCGCCGCCGTGTGGGCAGCCCAAATGAACACCGTGGTCTTCCACCCCTGGGCTTCGCGGGCCAACGATCCGGACAATCCTGACCAGCTGAGGATCGATCTCGACCCTCAGCCAGGCACTGATTTCGCCGATGCCATCCCGGCAGCCCAGGAGCTCCGTTCCGTTCTGGACGAGGCCGGCCTGACGGCCTTCATCAAGACCTCCGGCAACCGGGGCCTGCACGTCTATGCGCCGATCCATCCCAAGCACGAATTCCTCGACGTCAGGCACGCCGTCATTGCCGCAGGCCGGGAATTGGAGCGCAGGATGCCGCAGCACGTCACCACGGCGTGGTGGAAGGAGGAACGCGGTTCCCGGATCTTCGTCGACTTCAACCAGGCAAACCGGGACAGGACCATCGCCGGCGCCTACAGTCCCCGCGCCGTGGCCCAGGCCCAGGTCTCCTGCCCGCTGGCTTGGGACGAACTGGAGAATGCCGACCCCTCGAAGTACACCATCCAGACTGTTCCGGACCGGCTCAGGACCATCGGCGATCCGTGGGCGGCCATGCATGAAAAGCCCGGCAACATCGATGTCCTCCTGCAGTGGTGGGAACGCGACGTGAAGAACGGGCAAGGGGAGATGCCGTTCCCTCCGGAATTTCCCAAGATGCCCGGCGAGCCCATGAGGGTCCAGCCGAGCCGCGCACGCAAGCCGGAGGAACAACCGGAGAAGTGAGGTGAAACGGGCGTCTGCACACAGGGCTGCCGGAGTCTGCTGCAGCCTGTTGCTCGCCGCCTGCCTGGCGTCTTCGTGCACTGATCCACCGGGGCCGCTCCCGCCGCCGCCAACAGCGCCGGTGACGGGCACGACGTCGGCCCCTCCTTCCGCCCGGACCGCACCGCCGCTTCCCACCGCCTCCGCACCGTCGGAGTCCACCACGTCCATGGTGTTCCTTGAGCTGCAAGCGTCCCTCGAAGTGTTCAGCAGGGAGCTGATCAGTCAGGGTGCTCCGGCGGTCCTCATCGAGGTGCGCTCCGGCCAGCAGATCTGGACATCTGCGGCAGGGGTCCGCAGCCTCGAAGGTGGCCTGCCGGTGGAGTCCGCCGATCCGATCGTTGTGGGCGGGGTGCTCCGGAGCATGCTTGCCGTGTCAGTCCTTAAATTGGTCGAGGAAGGCAAGGCCGCCCTCGATGTCCCCGTCAGCGCCTACGTGCCGGACCTTGCCGATCAGGTGGCCGCAGGCAGTGAAGGTCCTGTGGGCGAGGTTTCCCTCCGCCGGCTGTTGGCCGACTCGTCGGGCCCCGATTCGAGCCGATGGGCGGACACGGTACTCACCCGTGTGGTGGAACGGCTCAGGGGAGCAGCCCTCGCCGATGTGCTCCGCCGCGAGGTGTGGGGTCCCCTGGGGCTGGGATCCATGGCCCTCCTGGACGATGCCGAAGCCATTCCCAACCTCGTCCACGGCTATGCCTCCACCGATGGCGGGACCGTAGACATCACAGAGACCCCAGCAGCGACAAACCAATCGCCGCCGCGGCTGGTGTCCTCGGCGGCGGACGTGAACACCTTCCAGGCTGCCCTCCTCGCCGGGCGCCTGCTGGCGCCGTCCGGCCTGCTGCTGATGAAGGGCGAGGTGTCGGCTGACTATGGGCTGGGACTGGACCAGTGGGATGACAGGTGCACCAATGGAAACTATTACGGCCATGCCGGCGATCTTCCCGGCTTCGGAACCATCACCATGAGCAGCGCGGATGGAAACCGCCAGCTCACCATCGCGGTTGCCTCTCCGCCGGAACCCATCAGCGGCCAGCCTTCGGCTCTTGCCCTTGAACTGACCAACGTCGCCCAGGTGGTCCTTAACTCAAGCTGCCGTTTCCGCTTTGGCTAGTAGCGGCGTCGTCCTATTCGAAGCGGGAAGGGTCGCCGGTGCCGCGGCGGACCACTTCGGCTACGCCACTGGAGAAGTCGATCACCGTTGTGGGTTCTGAGCCGGTGTCTCCCGAGTCGATGACGGCATCCACCTCGTTGTCCAGGCGCTCCTTGATCTCCCAGCCCTGGGTCAACGGTTCTTCCTCGTCAGGCAACAGGAGCGTGCTGGACAGGAGCGGCTCGCCCAGCTCGGCGAGGATCGCCTGGACCACCTTGTGGTCCGGAATACGCACGCCAACAGTCTTCTTCTTCGGGTGGAGCAGGCGCTTGGGTACTTCCCGGGTGGCGGGAAGAATGAACGTGTAGCTGCCTGGCGTCACGGCCTTGATGGCGCGGAAGACGTCGTTGTCCAGCATCACGAACTGGCCCAGCTGGGCAAAATCCTTGCAGACCAACGTGAAGTGGTGCTTGTCGTCCAGGTGCCGGATCGCCCTGATCCGGTCCAGGGCTTCGCGGTTCCCGATCTGTGCACCCAACGCGTAGCAGGAATCAGTGGGGTAGGCGATCAGCCCGCCGTCCTGCAGCATGTTCACCACTTGGCCGATGGCCCGGGGCTGGGGATCTACAGGGTGCACGTCAAAGAATCTCGCCATGGGACGAGCCTACGCCAAAGCTAGGAAAGGATGTCCTTGGTGGAGAACTTCGCGTATGCCAAGGCGCCGCACACAGCCATGTAGCCGGCTTGGAGGAGGGCGTTGTCAGCAAAGGATCCCCACGCTATGGGTTGCCGCAGGAGGTCGGCAAACCCGAGCCAATGGTGGCTGAACAACCACGGATGCAGCCACTCGAGTTGGGGGAGGTTGTCCAGTACCTGCGAGACGACGGCCAGGACGATCGTGGCAGCCATGGCGCCTACCGGCACGTCCGTGAACGTGGAGATCAGCAGCCCGATCGCGGACAGGCCCAGCAGTGAGACAGTGATGTAGGCGGCGATCAGCAACGATCGCACCACGGATTCGCCCACGCTGATGGTGTCCCCGGACAACAGCGTCACAGGACCGATGGGAAAAAGCACGACGCCGGCCAGGGCACCCGCAGCGGCGACCGTTGCCGTGGCGGCGAAACAGAAAGCGACGGCCCCCGCATACTTGACCAGGAGGAGCCGTATCCGGCCGGCCGGTGCCAGCTGCAGGTACCGCAGGGTGCCGAGGTTGGCTTCGCCCGCAATGGTGTCTCCGGCCACCACACCCACGGTCAGCGGGAGCAACAGCGGGACGCACACCACCAGTGCCGTCACCGCCACGAACAGGCCGTTCTGGCTCACCCGGTCAAGGAACAAGGGGCCACGGCCCGGAGGCACTTGACGCGAGGAGAGCTTGACCGCCACGGCAATCAGGATGGGCACGGCGGCCAGCGCCAACAGCATCGCCCACGTCCGGAGCCTGCGGAAGAGGACGGCCAGTTCGGAGCCCAGAAGGCGCCAGCCCATGCCTGGGCGGATGGCTGGCCCTGAAACAGTCTCAGCCGACAACGTCGAACCCCTCTCCGGTCAGTGACACGTACCGTTCTTCCAGGCTGGCGTTCTCCACGGAGAAGCCACGCACGCGGACCCCGTCGCCAACCAAGGCAGCGACGATCGCCTCAGGAGCCAGGCCGTCGAGGCCGCCACCCAGCACGGTGCCGGGCGTGGGTGCCGGGACGGGGACCAGCCCCAGCCGGGCCAGGACATGGGTTGCCTTCCCGACGTCGGGCGTTGTCACCAGGACGGTGGCCTGCCCCGTAGAGCGCAGTTCGTCCAAGGTGCCCTGGGCCACGAGCCGGCCGGCGCTCATGATGCCCACATGGGTGCACATGTGTTCCACCTCGGCCAACAGGTGGCTGGACACGAACACCGTTGTGCCACCTGCAGCAAGGGACCGGACCAGGTTGCGGACTTCGCGGGTGCCTTGGGGATCCAGGCCGTTGGTGGGTTCGTCCAGGACCAGGAGCTTGCGGGGCCGGAGCATGGCGTTCGCGAGTCCAAGGCGTTGCTTCATGCCCAGGGAGTAGGCCCGCACCTTCTTTCCCGCGGCGTGGCCCAGGCCCACGCGTTCCAGGGCATCATCCACGCGCTGGCGGCGGGTTGCGGGTGGGGCGTGCCTGTCCGCGGCATCGAGCCTCAGCAGGTTTCCCGCGCCGGTCAGGAAGGGATAGAAGCCCGGTCCTTCCACCAACGCGCCAACATCCGGCAGGACCTCGGAAAGGCACCGGGGCATGTCCCTCCCCAGGACCTTGATGGTGCCCGCATCAGCCGAAACCAGGCCGAGGAGCATGCGGATGGTGGTGGTCTTGCCGGATCCGTTCGGTCCCAGGAAACCGAAGACGGAACCGCGGGGTACTGCGAGGGCAATGCCGTCCACTGCAGCGCGGTGGCCGAAGCGTTTGGCTAGTCCCATGGTCTCCAGGGCGAGGTCGGTGCCGGCCGCGCCGGGCGATTCCGTGGCTCGCAGCCCCTCAACCGGCGGCAGCGGCTGACTCAAGTCGGTCCAAGGGAACCATGCCTGCAAGCACGCGGCCGTCGTCGAGAATCAGCACGCTGGCCAGCGAAGTGGTCAACGCCCGTCCACCGGAAACCGGCTGGAGCAGTTGGCTGAGTTGCGGGTTGCTTGTGAGTTCCGCGGGTGCGGAACCCGCCGGCAAGGTTGCTATGGCGTCCCAGCCCTTGCCGGTCACCGCCGGACGGGCATGGGAGGACGGGTTCGCTGGAGTTGGGGCCGGAACCGTTTTTTCGGGTGCTGGAACGGCCGGTACCGGGAGGGCGGGCGTGGCTGGGAACGCCTTCTCTGTCACGCTTGCGCCGGCTGGCGGCGTGAAGGTGAACAACGACGCGTCCGGGGTGGCCAGGTTCAGGTCCGTATAAGCGAGGGAGTAGGCAGGTTCCGCCTGTCCCTTGGCTCGCACGGTGACGCCGAGCGGCAGGCCTGTTTCAGCATCGACGCTGAGGGACACCGATTCCACCAGGGTTCCCTCGCTGCGCGGAGTCAACGTGAGGCTGTAGGCGCTTCGAGCGGCAACGGTTGCCGATTGGCCCACTGCCACGTCCGTCGTGGAGTCTACGGCCGCGAGGAAGCGGGCGGCCAGGGCTTCGGGGGTCGCGGCCCGGGGCCGGGGAATCTCCGACGGCATGCTTCCTGTGCCGGGCCGTGGCGGCAGCGCCATATGGACCACGCTGTTGTCGGTTGAGTTGTAGTACCAGGCATCGCTTGCGTTGACCACAATGTCACGTTCGGCCAGTTGGTCCAGGATCTGTAGGCGCGCCTTGCCGGGCGCATCGAGGTAGACGCGGGCCGTGTGCGTACCGGTCAGGAACTCCAAGGGTGAGCCGGCGCCAGGTCCGCCGCCGGTGCCGGATAGATCCGGCAGTCCAAGGTTTGCTTCCTGGGACACTGTCCCGGACAACGACCGGACGTTGCTGTTGGCGATCATGACCATGAGGTCCTGGGCCGTCTTGGACGGCAGGGAGGGGGCTGCGCCTGCCTGGATGGAGCCCACCAGGATTCCGGCGATCAGCACAAGCGGGACCAGGAGGGCCGGCAGCCACCGTTGCTTGACCCGCGCCATTGTTACCGACCACCGTCCGTGAGAGGCATGTTTCCAGACTACTCCGGTTGGCTGCCTGCATCACGGGTGGCCGGTAGCTGGAAAACCCGGACGGCTTGTGCCCCTCCCCAAGCTCCGGGTCCAGCCACCGGCGTGTGCTACCAGGTTTCGGTGACCTTCAGCAGTCCCCGCGGTGCGTCAGGATCGTTGCCACGGTCCACGGAAAGGCGCAGTGCAAGGCGTTGCAGCGGCAGGATCTGGACAATCGGCGAAAGCTCTTCCGGAATGCCCGCGGGCAGGGGAACCACCAAGCCGCCCGGCGCCGCCGCTGCAGGATCACCGACGACGCATACGTGCGCCCCGCGGTCTGCCAGCCGGTCGAGTACCGGGCGCATGGCGGTGCCGCCGATTCCCTCCGGAACCACGGCGATCACCGGGTGCTGCGAGTCGATCATGGCGAAGGGACCATGGAGGAGATCCGCTCCGGAGAACGCTTGCGCCGGAAGGTAGGAGGTTTCCATGAGCTTGAGGGCGCCTTCACGGGCGGTGGGGTAGGAGTACCCCCGGCCGGTGGTGATGATTCGGTCAGCGAACCTGTACTGCGCGGCAACATGTTCCACGGAGCCGTCGGCCAGGACGGTCCCGGCCCAGTCCGGCAGTGCCGCGGCGTTTGCGCCGTTGCCTCCGCGCCAGGCGTCCACCAGCATCCACAGGGCAAGCAACTGGGCGGTGTAGCTCTTGGTGGCCGCTACGGCGGTTTCCGGACCCGCCTGGATGTCCAGATGGTGCCCGGCAGCGCCCGCCAGGGGGGACGACGGCGAGTTGGTCACCGCCACGGTGAGGGCACCGAAGCGGCGTGCCGCCGCCGTCGACTCCACGAGGTCCGGCGAACCGCCGGACTGGCTGACGGCCAGCCACAGGACGCCGTCCAGTTGCGGCGTGGCGCCGTAGGAGGTGAGGGTCGACGGCGAGGCGAGCCCCACGGGCAGGCCCAGGCTGATTTCTATGAGGTACTTCGCGTACAGCGCGGCGTGGTCGCTGGTGCCCCTGGCGGCGAGGAGGACGAAGCGGGGCGAGGCCTTGCGGATGGTTTCCGCCAGGGCGGCAACCTGCTGGCGGCCGGTCTCCAGGAGGCCGGCGAGCACCTGGGGTTGTTCATTGATTTCGTGGGCCATCTTCAGGCCGGGCGTGTAGGACATGCTGGGGGACGGGGAAGTGATGGTCATGGTTCCTGTCGGTTGTTGGGGGTAAAACCCAGTGGTTCAGGCCTGGAGGAGTTCGGTTGCAAGCCGCACAGCACCGCGTACCGGAGACTCGGTAAGGATGCGCACGGCCGAGGGATCCTCGAGTGCCACTTTCCGGGCCACTGCGCCGGCCAGTTGTTGTTGGTTGACCAGCAAACCTCCGGCCATCACCAGGGGCAGGTCGAGGCCGAGTTCACCCAGCACCTGTCGGGCCATGGTCGCGAGCGAGTGTGCTGCCTCCGCCTGGATGCGCAGGGCGGCCGGATCGCCGTCCACTGCCAGTTCCAGGACCAGCGGAGCGAGGCTTGCCCAGTGGTCGGGTTCGGGTTTCGCGTAGAAGAAGTCCATCAACTGCAAGGCATCACCGCTGCCCGTGGCTGCCAGGAGTGCCTGCACCAAAGTTCCCGGTTCCAGCCCCGCGTAATGCTCGCGGAGGGCCTCCCTGACGGCGTCCCGGACCACGGAGTAGCCGCCCCCTTCGTCGCCCAGCAAGTAGCCGAAACCGCCGCTGCGGGCCTCCCGGCCTTCGCGGCTGCGGCCCCAGGCCACCGAGCCCGTTCCGGCAACCAGCACGGCGCCCGCTTCGAGGCCAGCGGCGGCGAGGATGATGCGGGTGTCATGGACCACGTGGATCCTGGCACCTGGAAAGTGCTCGGACAGGAGCCCCGAGAGCACCGCGCGGCTGGCGGGTGTATCGGCACCGGCCGCTCCCGCGCACACTGCCCGGACGTCGCCGCCTGCGGCCCCCGCGATCCGGCGCAGGACGGCATCCACTCCCTGGTGCCCAACGGACGAAAGATTGGCGCTGGACTCGGTGATTTCCGGAAGGCCAGTGCCATCATCGTTGCCCGCCTGGTCCAACCCGGCGCGCAGGGCGTGTGTCCGGGATCCGCCGATGTGCAGGCCGAGGACGGCGGGGCTCATGCGTCCGACGCCTGCAACGCGGGGGCCTCGAGGGAATTCGGGGCTTCGTGGGAATGAGGGCGGTGCGTGGCGAACTTCATGGGACGATCCTTCCGCGTCAGGCCAACTCGGACTAGATTGGCATAGACCAATATTTGTGTCTACAAGTAGGATGTCCAATATGTCCACAGACGTCGCGCCCGGTGCTCCAAAGTATTACGTCCTCAAGACCGAGGTCCTGGCGCTCATCTCAGGACTCCAGCCGGGCACCCTCATCCCCACTGAACGGGCACTCGCCGAGACCTATCAGACCTCGCGCACCACCGTCCGCCAGGCCATCAGCGAACTGGTGGCCGAAGGCAAGCTTGGCCGGGTCCAAGGCCATGGAACGTTCGTGGCCCCTCCGAAGATGACGCATGTGCGCCAATTGACGTCGTTCTCGGACGATGCCCGCAGCCAAGGGCTCCGCCCCGACTCGAAGCTCCTGGCCCTGGCGGTAGGGAAGGCGGACGCCGAGGTGGCGGCCCACTTGGGACTGGACCAAGGAGACCCCGTGACGCGCCTGGAACGCATCCGGCTCATCGATGGTGAGCCGTTGGCCCACGAGGTTGCCTGCCTTCCCGGGAAGCTGCCCCGGTTCAAGGCCAACTTGTCCAAGGCGGGTTCGCTCTACGCAGCCCTGGCGGATGCGTACGGCATCCGGATTTCCGACGTCGAGGACACGGTGGAAACTGCCCTCGCCGGGCCAGGCGACGTGCAGTTGCTCGGCATCGAAATGGGTGCGCCCCTCCTGGTGGTCCATCGGCTGGGCCGGGACGCGGCTGGCCGGCCGGTGGAGTGGACGCGCAGCGTATTCCGGGGGGACCGCTTCCGCTTCGTGTCGCGGGTGAAATCAGGCAGCTAATGCATGCCTGAGGTCGCGATGTCAGGAGACCGTGGCGCCCAGCGTTTCCCGGACGAACGCCGCACTGGGAGCTGCGAGTGTTTCTGTAATCCGGCCAAACAGGGCTGCCCCTTGGGCCCCGGGCCAGTCATCGGGCAGGAACGTGGATGGCAGGCCGGGGTCGAGGTAGGGGATGATCCGCCACCGGTCGATGCTCCGGACATAGGTGGCAAACGC
The DNA here is from genome assembly GCF_044391085.1 of Paenarthrobacter sp. NPDC018779. Classification (NCBI taxonomy): domain Bacteria; kingdom Bacillati; phylum Actinomycetota; class Actinomycetes; order Micrococcales; family Micrococcaceae; genus Paenarthrobacter; species Paenarthrobacter sp. NPDC018779. The sequence continues at coordinate 283,234 of NZ_JBIRZS010000001.1, forward strand.
CGTCGCTCCGGTATCCACGGCCGCGCCAGTGCGCACGCCCGCATCGGTCTCCGATGCGTTGTGCTCACGAAGGAAATCCCGGTGCAATCCGGCAATGGCGTCCAGGTCCCACCACTTGGCGGCGGCGTCAGGCAGGCTCCCGCCCACCATCGGCGATCCGGTGACGAACAGCGTGGCCATGTCCCGCAAGCCAAGGTCGGCCAGGATTTCCTCCACCTCGTCCCGCAACGAGTCGGGACAGATCCACAGGCCCGCGGCTACGGTTCCGCAGCCAATCCAATGGAGCCGGCGGCGCAACTGGTGGCGTTTTTCGCGTTCGGTTTCCGGGATCGAAAAGGAGACGAGGCACCATGGATCGCCGGGCTCCATGGAACGCGGAGTGAAGATCCGGCGATCGCCACGGGCCAGCATGGTTGCTGCGCCCTCGGTCAAGGTGAAGCCGGGACTGCCGTCCCGCGTTTCCTGGCGCACCACGTCCTTCTTCCGCAGCCGGCCCAGCGCGGTCCGGGTGACGGTCCCGGATGTTCCCAGGGCTTCCATCAGGACCACCAGGTCCTTGGCGGACATCCATCCACCGGCCTCACGCAGGTAGAGCCCGATCACGGTGCGCAGCAACGACGTCGTACTCCCTGGCCGGGAGTCCATGTCGTCGAGGACGGCGCTCACTGCAGTTCGGTCAGGACGTCGCGGATGGCCAGGACGCCGAGCTCCACTTCGGCGTAGCTGGTGCTGAGGGGGGACAGGCCGATGCGGAGGCCGTGCGGGGGACGAAAGTCGGGGATGACCCCGCGTTCCCAGAGTCGGGTGGTGACGTCGGCGAAGAGGGGGTGGTCCACGGTGATGTGGGAGCCGCGTTCGGCGGGGTCGCGGGGGCTGACGATCTCGACGCCGAGGGGGACCAGGAGCTCGTCGGCCAGTTCCATGGCGTAGTTGGTGAGTTTGATGGATTTTTCCCGGACAGCGTCCATGCCGACCGAGGCGATCAGTTCCACCATGTCCTTGAGTGGCTGCATGGCCAGTACCGGCGGGGTTCCGGTGATGAACCGGCGGATGCCCTGGGCCGGTTCGTAGGCCTCGGTCATGCCGAACGGGTTGGCGGCGCCCATCCAGCCCCAAATGGGTTGCTGGAGAAGGTTCTGGCGTGCGGCGTTGACGTAGGCGAAGGCGGGGGAGCCGGGTCCGCCGTTGAGGTATTTGTAGGTGCAGCCGACAGCGAGGTCGACGTCCCATTCGTCGAGTTGCAGGGGTACGGATCCCACGGAGTGGCAGAGGTCCCAGAGCATGAGCGCGCCGGCTTGGTGGACGACGTCGGTGATCGCCTTCGCGTCGGCCAGGAACCCTGAGCGGTAGGCAACATGGCTCAGGACCACGACGGCGGTCTGCTCGCCCACGAGGCCGTCAAGGTCTGCGGCGCGGACACCGCTGGCGGGGTTGGGGGCGATCCAGGTGATGGTGGCCCCGCGTTCGGCGGCGATGCCTTCGATGATGAACCGGTCGGTGGGGAAGTTGTCCCGGTCGATGATGATCTGGTTCCGGCCGGGCTGGGCGTCCACGGCGGCGCGGATCAGTTTGTAGAGCATCACCGATGTCGAATCGCCGACGGTCACTTGGCCGGGCGCGGCGCCGAGGGCCACTTCGCCGATCCGGTCCCCGACGCGGGTGGGTTCGTCCATCCACTGTTCGTCCCAGCCGCGGATCAGCCGGCTGCCCCAGGCGTCTTCGACGAATGACTGCAGCGTGGCGGCAGTGGCCTTCAGGGGCCTGCCGAGGGAGTTCCCGTCCAGGTAGGAGGTGAGTTGACCGGCGTCGGGGGTGTAGAAGGCCTCACGCTGGGCTGCGAGGGGATCGTTGGCGTCCAGGTCCGCGGCCGCGGGCCGCCGGGTCTGCTGTGTGCTCATGGTTACTCCTGCTGGGTGGGGCGGGGAAAGGTCAGTTGCCGATCTCGGTGCGGACGGCGTACAACTCGGGGAAGAAGGTCAGGTCCAGCGCGCGCTTGAGGAAATCGACGCCCGAAGAGCCACCGGTGCCCACTTTGAAGCCGATGGTGCGCTGGACCGTGCGCAGGTGCCGGAAACGCCAGGCCTGGAAGTTGTCTTCCACATCCACCAGGTCCTCGCAGGCCTCATACAAGCCCCAAGGCGTGTCATCGGATTCATAGATCTTCTGGAAGATGGGGACAAGGTCCTTGCGGTAGGACCACGGTTCGCTGGTGTCCCGGTCCAGGATGTCCGCGGGAATCTCGTAGCCGGCGCGGGCCAGGACGCGGAGGAAGGCGTCATAGAGCGTGTGCTCGGTCAGCAGCGTGCTCAGCAGGGCATGTGCCTCGGGGTCGCTTTCGAAGACCCGGAGCATGCCCCGGTTCTTGTTGCCCAGCAGGAACTCCACACCGCGGTATTGGTAGGACTGGAAGCCGGAGGAACTGCCCAGGAAGCCACGGAACTGGGCGTATTCACGCGGCGTCAACGTGCCGAGCACGGACCATTGCTCAGTCATGGTGCGCTGGATGGCCTTGACCCGGGCGATGCATTTCAGGGCCTTGCCAAGCTGGTCCTGGTCAAACAGCCTGCGCGCTTCCAACAGTTCGTGGAGCACCAGCTTGAGCCACAGCTCACTTGTCTGGTGCTGGATGATGAACAGCAACTCGTCATGGTGCTCCGGCTGGCTCAACGGATGCTGGGAACCCAGCAACCTGTCCAGGTCCAGGTACCCGCCATAAGACATCGCATGCCGGAAATCCGTGCGTACCGTCTCCTCGATGGGGCGGACGCTTCGGTGCGAGTGGGCATTCGGCAACTCTGCCGCAGGCTTTTCCATACGTCCAGAATATCATTGCTATGACGCGCGTCAAGAATTTGATTTGGGCTGTTTTCCGTCCGGAAGGCGTGCCGTACGCTGAACGTGAACCTTTGGGGAAGGGAGAACGATGCCGATGTCCATCGTGCCGGTGTCCATTTATCTGGATGTCGACGGCGTGGTGAATCCGTTCAGTCCGCTGGGCGTCACGGACTGGGGCGGCGAGTGGCACATCGCCGATGCCGGCATTCTCGACGTCGCCTATGCTCCGGAGCTGGTTGCCGAACTCAACCTCATAGCTGAACATCCGGCAGCGCGCTTTGTGTGGCTCACCACGTGGGAGCGGCTCGCACCCGAGTTCCTCTGCCCGGCGATTGGCCTCAATGGCCAGGAGTGGCCCGTTCTTTCGAGTGAGGGTTGGGACGCGGGTCCCGAATGGTGGAAATTGACGGCCCTCCAGAAGGACCTTGCCACTGCAGGGGCCGAACGCTTCATTTGGCTCGATGACCAGCTCGGGCAGGAGGCGGAAGCGCAGTCCTGGGCCGATTACCAGCAGGACCGTGTGCTGTGTATCTCACCGGATCCCCGGCGAGGGCTTTCCCGGCGCCACCTGGCGGCGGTCAGGGAATTTCTGGGCTGAGGAAGCCGGGGATTCGTTTGTCCCCTCGGAAGCTGGCACGTAGGATTCTTAAGGTTTCAAGCCCGCCACGATAATTCTGCAAGTCCAGCCTATGAACAGTTGCTGAACTATGCTGTGCTTGGCAGGTACGGGGAAGTGAAACTGCTGAACGTCGACTCTGCAGATTGGGCAACAGGTGGAAATCACCTTCATGGTCGCGCTGGTAATAGCGTTGGCCCTTTTCTTTGACTTCACCAACGGGTTTCACGACACAGCCAACGCGATGGCCACGCCTATCGCCACGGGGGCCATCAAGCCCAAGACGGCGGTAGCCTTGGCGGCCGTCCTCAACCTGGTGGGTGCCTTCCTCTCAACGGAGGTGGCCAAGACCATCTCCGGCGGCCTCATCCGGGAAGGGTCCGACGGCATCCACATCACCCCGGACATCATCTTCGCGGGGCTCATGGGCGCTGTCCTGTGGAACATGGTCACCTGGCTCAAGGGCCTCCCGTCCAGTTCCTCCCACGCACTCTTCGGTGGCCTCATTGGAGCAGCCGTGGTGGGCATCGGCCTGCATTCGATCAACTTCGAGACCGTGCTGCTCAAAGTCATCCTTCCGGCCGTCTTCGCGCCGTTGATCGCCGGTGGGGTGGCCTACATTTGTACCCGCCTCGCGTATGCGCTGACCTCGCGCCACGATCCCGAGACGGGAGACAAGCTCACCCAAAAGCGCGGTGGTTTCAGGACGGGCCAGATCTTCACGTCCAGCCTCGTCGCCTTGGCCCACGGAACCAACGACGCCCAGAAGACCATGGGCATCATTACGCTGGTCCTGATCGCGGCCGGCACGCAGGCGCCCGGCTCCGGGCCGCAGTTCTGGGTGATCGCAGCCTGTGCCTTCGCAATCGCCATCGGAACGTACGCCGGTGGCTGGCGCATCATCCGCACCATGGGTTCCGGCCTCACCGAGGTGAAGCCCGCCCAGGGTTTCTCGGCTGAAACGAGCACGGCCTCGGCGATCCTTGCTTCCTCGCACCTGGGCTTCGCCCTCTCTACCACGCAGGTTGCCTCCGGATCAGTCATTGGTTCGGGCCTGGGCCGCAAGGGCACCTCGGTCCGTTGGGGCACTGCCGGGAAGATTGCCCTGGGCTGGCTCTTCACCCTTCCGGCCGCCGCCATTGTCGGCGCGCTTACCGCCTTGCTGGTCAACGTCGGCGTGGTGGGTGTGGTCATCGCGGCGGTCGCAGGGACGGCCGCAATCCTGTTCATGTTCGTCGCCTCCCGGAAATCCCATGTGGGCCACCACAATGCCGTGGAAGTCGAAGAAGCCGGCCACGCTGTCCGCTTCCGGAAAAAGAAGAAAGCCAAGGGTGCTCAGCGATGAAATGGTTGGAACTGCTGGAAGTAGCCGGTGTCACGCTGGTGGCCGCCGTGACCCTCGTGGTGCTGTACTCCCTGGGTGTGCGCTTGACGGCCATTGCCGGTGACGCCCAGCAAAAATCGCCCGCCCTGGTCAGGTCCCTCGCCTATGTTTGTTTCGGCGTCTGCGGTTTGGCCGTGTTGTTCGGCATCTACCTGATCGTGCCCTACTTCGGCAAGTAGCGGGGAGTGCGGCCGCTCTGGCAGTAAAGTCCATTCGGGAGAATAATCAGCAGTGAACTTACATCACTGCACGATGGTGATCCGGCAGATGTGGGGCTGTCATGAAGAGCCAATCCCTAAGCCACTTCATCGGACTGGCCCTGGTCCCGGTCCTGATGCTGGGACTGTCCGCGTGCCTTCCGCCTGCTGCCAACCCTGACAATCCGTCTCCCAACCCGGCACCTTCGGCAACGGCCGCTTCTTCCGCGGCCCAGCCCACCGCCGTCGGACCTACCGCCCAACAGCCGGTGGGACCCGCCGGTCCGGCAGCCCCGCAAGCTGAGGCGCCCGTGGTCCGCTGGGTCCCCGTAGGACCCGTCGGCCCCAACGACCCCACCTCCGGCCAGCGCTACCTCCTGCTGCAGCAGCTGCAGTGCGATGCCCTCGCCCAAAACGTGGACGGCGACCAGGAGGCGGCCGTGTGGCAGGCCGCGGCCGCTGTCTGCAAGGCGCTCCAGACCGGCAGCCAGCAGGACTGGGCGAAGGCGTCCACCGCGGTAGCCGCCACGCCGCGCATCCCGCAAACCCAGTGCCTCGAGTCGACTGTGGCATCCACGTCGGCTGCCGTGCTTGCCCAACACCGGATCAGCCCCAGGCTTGCCCTGCAGCCGACGGCGGCGCCCGGCCAGGCTTGCCCACGCCATCTCAGTGGCCTCACGGTGGTTGACCAAAACCTGGTGCCGGTGCCGGGGTTGCAACGCGCAGCGGGGACGCGCGCAGGCGGCACGATCGTTCGCCTGGACGGGTACTACGTACGCGTGGGCGAGGTCCGGTTCGACGGCCTTCCGGCGCAGCAGGACCCGGTGGTCAAATACGACGGCGACTACCAGACGATGTACATCCAGATGCCGCCGGCCGCACCCGGCAGCGACACCGTCAAGGTTTCCATCACGGATACGGTGGACATCACGGGCACGGTGACCTTCTTCTACGAGGATGCGGCGTCCGCCCAGCCGGATCCCACGGCGGGTCCGGGGCAACCCTCGGCCAGTTCCGGTCCTACGCCCGGCAGCCCTTCCCCGACGCCGTCACCGACGGCAACGCCATGAGCGCAGGCGCAGTTCCAGACGCTGCCCAGGAATCGGATCCGCAACCAGGGCCAGCCGCCACCGAAACAGCGAACCTCAATCTGGTCAATACCCGCTGGCAGCGAACCCTTGAAGTGCTCTCCGTGATTGGCCCGCCCCTGACGGTAGCCACGGCCCTCCTGGTCTACTTCGGGTGGGCGCGCACCGACGCGCAGGCCAAGGCCATGGGCCTGGACGTGAGCCTGTTCGGCTACACCGTCCAGGACTTCATCCTGCGGAGCATCCAGTCCCTTTTCCAGCCCCTCGCATGGCTTGTGGTGCTCGGCTTGCTGTGGTTGATGCTGGACCGTGCGGTCTCGCGGCTCTTGGGCGCGGCCCGGCACAGGGCGCTGCTCCACCGGACAGCCATGGTGGTGGTGGTCCTCGGCTTCGCGTATGCAGCGGTGATGTGGGTGGTGGTGGTTGCCCAACCGGACCGTACGCTGCTCTACGTTCCCTTCCTGATCGCCGCCGGCCTGGTGGTGGGCGCCTGGGGCCTCAGCGTCCGCCGCCGTTCGGCACCGCCAGCCAGGAACCTCAGGTTGACGCCCAAGGCATTGGAACGGTCGCTGGTTTTCGTGCTGGTCACGTTGCTGCTGTTTTGGGGCACTTCTGACTATGCCCAGGCCTTGGGCCGTGGCGCCGCCGTCGACTACCAGCAACGCTCCAGCCTCCTGCCAACCGCAGTGGTTTACAGCAAGGAACGGCTCGCGGTCACGGCACCAAACGTGCGCGAGGAGTCGGCGGGAACCGACGCTGCTCCGCTCTACCGGTACTCCGGGCTGCGGCTGCTGGTAGTGAGCGGCGGGAGGATCTTTCTCCTCAACGATGGCTGGACGCTCGCCCAAGGCCGCGTGGTGGTGCTGCGGGACGATGGCAGCGTCCGGGTGGAGTACGGAAACGCCGGATCCAACTGACCCGCGCCTGCTGGCTGCCCCAGGCCGGCGGATTGGCTAGTCTGGGGCCATGCCACTCTTCCAGTACTACGTTGCGTCCACCATTGACGGCTTCATCGCCTCACCCGAGGACGAGCTTGGATGGCTGCTCCAATTCGACCAGGTGGAAGGCGTCAGTGGAAGCTACGAGTCCTTCTTCGCAGGAGTGGGAGCCATTGCAATGGGCGGCGAAACGTACCGCTGGCTCATGGAGCATGAGGCCGGGAAATGGCCCTACCCGGACCATCCCTGCTGGGTGTTCACCCACCACGAGTACCTTGCGCCAACGGGAGCCAACGTGACGTTTGTCCGGGGCGACGTCCGCGAGTTCGCTCCGGACCTGTTGGCCGATGCCGGGGACAAAAACGTTTGGCTTGTGGGTGGCGGCGACCTCGTGGCGCAGTTCGCCAATGCGGGACTGCTCCACGAAATGATCGTCACCATCATTCCCGTGGTACTTGGCGCGGGAAAGCGGCTCTTGCCGTTGAAGGGCCCGACGGCGCCACTTGAGTTGGTCTCGTCGCGCATCCTCGGTGGCGCGGCGGCCGAGCTCCATTACCGTATGCCCCGGAAGGGAGCCTAGTCGGCAGGGGTGCCTGCCGGACCGTCGGTCCGTTGCGGACGGTTGTCACGGATCATGTTGGTGATCCGGGCGGTGGACAGCCGGCGGCCCTTCTCGTCGGTGATGACGATTTCGTGGGTGGCCAGGGTTCCGCCCAAGTGGATGGCGGTGCAGGTGCCCGTCACGGTGCCAGCGGCAATGGACCGGTGGTGCGTGGCGCCCACTTCGATTCCGACGGCATGGCGGCCCCGTCCGGCGTGCAGGGATGCGGCAAAGGAGCCCAGGGTTTCCGCGAGGACCACGTGCGCCCCGCCATGCAGGATTCCGGCCACTTGCGTGTTTCCCTCCACGGGCATGGTGGCAACGGTGCGCTCTGCGCTGAGCTCGGTGAAGCGGATGCCCATTTTGACTACCAGTGAACCCACGCCGTGGGCGGAAAGCCAGCCGTGGAATTCCTCGGGGATGCCTGCCTGGTTCAGTTCGTCGACAAACCGGTTCGGCGTGAAATTGTCCATCATGCCAACTAGGCTGGCACCTGTGAGTGAAACAACCAAACCGGACCAGGTTCCAACGGCCCAGGCTGCTGCCGTCGCAACGGCACCAGCACCCTCTTCCGCAGCAACACCTTCCATCACAGGGGGGGAGCGGCCCCGGCTGCTGGTCCTGGACGGCCACTCCATGGCGTTCCGTGCCTTCTACGCGCTTCCCGCAGAGAATTTCTCCACCGCCCGTGGCCAGTTCACCAATGCCGTCCACGGCTTCACATCCATGCTGATCAACCTGATCAAGGACCAGAAGCCCACCCACGTTGCCGTGGCCTTCGACGTCTCTGACGACACCACCTTCCGCAAGGCCGAGTACAGCGAGTACAAGGGCGGCAGGAATGCCACGCCGGCCGAGTTCGCGGGACAGATCGGCCTGATTGCGCGGGTGATGGAAGCCTGGGGCATCAAGACCATTGCGCTGCCCGGCTACGAAGCGGACGACATCCTGGCCACCCTGGCGTCCCAGGCCGACGCCGAAGGGTTCGAGGTCCTGCTGGTCTCGGGAGACCGGGACTCCTTCCAGCTCATCAATGACAACGTGTTTGTCCTCTACCCCAAGCAGGGCGTCAGCAACATTCCCAAGCTTGACGCGGCTGCCATCGAGGAGAAGTACTTCGTCAAGCCCGCCTTCTATTCGGACCTCGCAGCGCTGGTCGGCGAGACGGCGGACAACCTGCCGGGCGTTCCGGGCGTGGGTCCCAAGACGGCCGCCAAATGGATCAACCTCTACGGCGGACTCGAAGGCATCCTCGAGAACCTGGACTCCATTGGTGGCAAGGTCGGCGGGGCGCTCAAGGAAAACGTCGAGAACGTCAAGCGCAACCGGCGCCTCAACCAACTGCTGACGGACCTGGAACTCCCGGTCTCGCTGGCCGACCTCCACGAACCCCGTCCGGACCGCCAGGCGGTGGAGGACCTCTTCGAGGAACTCGAGTTCCGCACCCTCCGCACGCGGCTCTTCGACCTCTACGGCGATGACACCGCAGGCGCGGCCCGGGACACCATTGAGGCCCCGGAGTTCGCCGTGTTGTCCGATGCTGCCGGCCTGGAAGCATTCTTCGCTGCTGGCTCGGGCATGCGTTCTGCGGTGTCCGTCCAGTTCGTTCCCGGACGCATCGGGGAAGACGCCGCAGCCATTGCCGTGGTCCGGAACAACGGAGCCGCGTTCATCGAACTCACCGGGCTGGATGCCGCCGCGGAAGCGGTCCTGGCCACCTGGCTCAAGGACCCCGAGGAAGCCAAGATCCTCCACGAGTTCAAGTCCGCCCTCAAGGCCCTGCACAACCGTGGCCTGGGCTTGGAAGGCGTGGTGGATGACACCTCCATCTCCGGTTACCTCATCCAGCCTGACCGGCGCAGCTACGATCTCGCCGAACTCGCCCAGGTGCACCTGAAGATCACCCTTGGTGCGGCTGCGGCTCCTTCGGGCCAGCTGGAGCTGGACCTTGCCGGGGACAGCGACCAGGCTGCCGCCGCTGCGCTGGTCCAGCATGCCGCCGTCGTGCATGCCCTGAGCAAGCACTTCGAAAAGGAGCTTGCCGAGCGCAAGGCGGATGCCCTGCTGACCACGCTGGAACTCCCCGTGGCCCGTGTCCTGGCCCAGATGGAACTGACCGGCATCTACGTCTCCATGGACCGGATGAACGAGCAGCTCGCTGACCTGACCAAGGTGATTGAGAATGCCCAGGAGCAGGCGTTTGCCGCGATCGGTCACGAGGTGAACCTCGGATCGCCGAAGCAGCTGCAGACTGTCCTGTTCGAGGAACTCGGCCTGCCCAAGACCAAGAAGATCAAGTCCGGCTACACCACGGACGCGGCCTCCTTGAAAGCCCTGCTGGAGAAGACCGGCCATGAGTTCCTGGTCCAACTCATGGCCCACCGCGAATCGTCCAAGCTGGCCCAGATGGTGGAGACACTCAAGAAGTCCGTTGCCGAGGACGGGCGGATCCACACCACGTATGCCCAGAACATCGCCGCGACCGGGCGCATTTCCTCCAACAACCCCAACCTCCAGAACATCCCGGTCAGAAGCGAGGAAGGCCGCCGGGTCCGCGGCATCTTCGTGGTGAGCGAGGGCTACGAATGCCTCTTGTCTGCGGACTACTCGCAGATCGAAATGCGCATCATGGCCCACCTTTCCGGGGACGAGGCACTGATCCAGGCGTACCGGGACGGCGAGGACCTGCACCGTTTTGTGGGCTCCAGGATCTTCAATGTGGCCCCCGAGGATGTCACCAGTGCCATGCGCTCCAAGGTGAAGGCGATGTCCTACGGCCTCGCGTATGGCCTGACGTCCTTCGGCTTGTCCAAGCAGCTGGAAATCTCGGTGGATGAAGCCCGTACGCTCATGAAGGACTATTTCGACCGCTTCGGCGGCGTGCGCGACTACCTTCGCGGCGTTGTGGACCAGGCCCGCGTTGACGGCTACACGGCTACCATCGAAGGCCGCCGCCGCTACCTGCCGGACCTGACCAGCACCAACCGGCAGGCCCGCGAAGCTGCCGAGCGCATCGCGTTGAACTCGCCCATCCAGGGTTCGGCTGCGGACATCATCAAGCGGGCCATGCTCGGCGTGGCGGCCGAATTGGCAAGCCAGGGCCTGAAGTCCCGCCTCCTGCTGCAGGTTCACGACGAACTCGTCCTGGAAGTGGCCCCCGGCGAACGCGAGGCCGTGGAGAAGCTCGTTGCGGAGCAGATGGGTGCCGCTGCGGAGTTGTCCGTTCCCCTCGACGTCCAGATCGGAGTCGGTTCGAGCTGGCACGAGGCCGGACACTAGGACTTCCGAACGTCCGCAGGAGGGCGCGCCGCCGCGATGGTGGCGCGCCCTCCTGCTGCTGGCTAGGCTCGGGATCGTGGCTGATCCCAATGAAACGCACCAGGCAAAGTACACCGTCCACCGATTTCCCGCCGCAGGCCAGGACAACCCTGGTTACGCCCGCAGCGCGGCATGGGTCCACGCAGTCTCCCACGGCTTCCACCAGCACCGTCGGAACGAGGACTTCGTCGCCAAGACACTCGCCAGCTACGCCCTCGACCAGCGGGAGCTGACGGGCGTTTACGTCGAAGGCGACGTACCCCAACACTCCGTCGGTGCCGACGTTCCGGTAGCCACGTACGGCACCATGCGGAAGCCCCTCAACATCGGCTTCGGACGGCAACTCGAGTCCAACCTCATCACTGCAGTCACCGTCCGCGGCACCCACCGGCGCCAGGGCATCCTGCGCGGCATGATCAGCGCCGACCTTGAAGGGGCCAAGGATGACGGCCTGGCCTTGGCCGCCCTCACCGCCTCCGAGGGCACCATCTATGGACGCTTCGGGTTTGGCGTGGCCACCTTCGAGCGGAGTATCAAGGTGGATACCGGGCCCCGGTTCCGTGTCCGCGGGCAGATGGCGGGAACCGTGGAAGTGGCAGATCCGGCAGTCCTGCTGGACATCGCACCGCAGATTTTCGAGCGCGTCCAGCGCGCCACCCCGGGGTCTGTTGGACGGCAGGAGTATTACCGGCTCCTTGCATCCGGTTCGATCGGCCATGATGGGCAACCGGACCTTGCCGTGCGCAGTGCACTGCACTACGACGGCAAAGGAACCGTGGACGGCTACGTCTCCTACCGCTTCAAAGGCTGGGACGCCAAGCCCTTCACCATGGAGGTTGTCGACCTCGTGGCCGGCAACGATGCCGCCTACCTCGATCTATGGCGCTTCCTTGGCAGCATCGACCTGATAGAGGTGGTCACCTGGAACGAGGCCCCGGTGGACGATCCGCTGGCCTGGGCGCTGGAGGATCCCCGCTGCATCGATTCCTCCGATGTCCGCGACATGCTGTGGCTCAGGATCCTCGACTTGCCGGCGGCTTTGACGGCCCGGCACTATCCCGTCACCAGCAAACTGGTCCTGCAGGTTTCGGATACCCTCGGCTTGGCCGGTGGCACGTGGGAAATCGCGTCCGACTCCGGTTCCGCCGCAGTGCGGGACGTTGCCGGCACGGACCCGGACCTCAGCCTTGACGTTTCAGACCTGGCGTCGATCTACCTCGGTTCCGTGTCGCCTGTGACCCTGGCCGCGGCCGGCCGGATCCAGGTACACACGCCCGGGGCTGCTTTTGCGGCCCAGCAGCTGTTCGCCGTTGAACGGCCGGCGCACTGCCTCACGCATTTCTAGTTCCATCCACAGCGCAACAACTGCATAGCACGCAACAAGAAGAGGGACATCCATGGGGGATTCCAAGCGGCGGCCGCTGGCTGGCCGGCGATCAGTGCTGCTTGGAATGGCGGGCCTCGCGTCCGCTGCCCTGGCCGCATGTTCCACCGACGGCGGGAGCGGCGTGCCATCTGCGGCGCCCGCCCCCGGCGGTGCCGGTCCGGCCACTCCGCCGCCGTCCATTGCCGAACTTTCCAAGGAGGAAGAAGCAGCGGCCCTGGCGGCACGGAACCACAGTCCGCACGCCGGAGGCGTCGACGCCGGCAGCGGGGAAGCGGGCGGCGGGGTGGACGCCGGAAGGGGAGCACCGGCGTCGAACGCCGTGTCTCCGCCGCCCGGCAGGGAGCAAATCCTGGCCGAGTTCAGTGCCTTGCGCCCCAAAGAGTGGGGACTGCACGTGACAGGCGTGGTGGACAATTCACCCGGCCGCCACGTGGCCCTCACGTTCGATGCCTGCGGCGGTCCGGGCGGAGCCGGCTGCGACCAGAAGCTCCTGGCTACCCTCCGCAGTCTCAAGGTGCCGGCCACGTTGTTCGTCAACAGCCGCTGGATTGCCGCGAACCCGTCGCTGGCAGCCGACCTCGCCGCCGAGCCGTTGTTCGAGCTTGCCAACCATGGAACGCGGCACTTGCCGCTGTCCGTCAGCGGACGGGCAGCCTATGGCATCACTGGCACGGCCAGTGTGGCGGACGCCTATGACGAACTGACCGGGAACCAGACCGTCCTGCACTCGCTGACCGGCACATGGCCCCGCTTCTTCCGTCCCGGCACGGCCTATTACGACGACGTCGCGGCGGCCATGACGCGCAGGCTCGGCATGCTGCCGGTCAACTTCACCATCAATGGCGACGGCGGAGCGACCTTCCCGCCGGCAACGGTCGCCGCCGAGGTGGGCAAGGCAAAAGCAGGCGACATCGTGATCTCGCACTTCAACCGGCCGGCTTCCGGTACCGCCGAAGGCTACGCCAGGGTGTTGCCCCGGCTCCTGGACGGCGGAACCACCTTCGCCCAGTTGGGACAGGTCCTCCCGGACTGAAGCCGCATGGCGTCCTTTTGACCCTGCTTTGCAGAATCGACTACAATAAACGGGCGTGTACTACGTGCGCGCATCCATTTTGTAATAATCCACAAATCAGGATGACCCGGCACTTCGCCGTGTTCTGCCGTCCGGACCCGGGCGGCAGCGGTTTGCCTGACCGACATACTATCCACAACGGAGCCCCTACTACATGACCATCACCTCCACCGAGAAGCCCGGTACCCCCGTAGTCGCGATCAACGACATCGGTACCGCTGAGGACTTCCTCGCAGCTGTCGACGCCACCATCAAGTACTTCAACGACGGCGACCTCGTCGAAGGTACTGTCGTCAAGGTTGACCGCGACGAAGTCCTGCTCGACATCGGTTACAAGACCGAAGGTGTCATCCCTTCCCGCGAGCTTTCCATCAAGCACGACGTTGACCCCGGCGAAGTTGTCGCCGTTGGCGATCAGGTCGAAGCCCTGGTTCTCACCAAGGAAGACAAAGAAGGCCGTCTGATCCTCTCCAAGAAGCGTGCTCAGTACGAGCGTGCCTGGGGCGACATCGAGAAGGTCAAGGAAGAAGACGGCGTCGTTACCGGTACCGTCATCGAGGTTGTCAAGGGTGGCCTCATCCTGGACATCGGACTGCGCGGCTTCCTGCCCGCCTCCCTCGTCGAAATGCGTCGCGTTCGCGACCTCGCTCCGTACATCGGTCAGCAGATCGAAGCCAAGATCATCGAGCTGGACAAGAACCGCAACAACGTTGTTCTGTCCCGCCGTGCATGGCTCGAGCAGACCCAGTCCGAGGTTCGCTCCACGTTCCTCAACAAGCTGGAAAAGGGCCAGGTCCGTCCCGGCGTTGTTTCCTCCATCGTCAACTTCGGTGCCTTCGTGGACCTTGGCGGCGTAGACGGCCTCGTCCACGTTTCCGAGCTGTCCTGGAAGCACATCGACCACCCGTCCGAGGTTGTCGAGGTTGGCCAGGAAGTCACCGTCGAGGTCCTCGAAGTGGATCTGGACCGCGAGCGTGTCTCCCTGTCGCTCAAGGCTACGCAGGAAGACCCGTGGCAGACCTTCGCCCGCACCCACGCCCTCGGCCAGGTTGTTCCGGGTAAGGTCACCAAGTTGGTTCCGTTCGGTGCGTTCGTTCGCGTCGAAGACGGCATCGAAGGCCTCGTGCACATCTCCGAGCTGGCTGTCCGCCACGTGGAACTCGCCGAGCAGGTTGTCTCCGTTGGCGACGAACTGTTCGTCAAGGTCATCGACATCGACCTCGAGCGTCGCCGCATCTCCCTCTCCCTCAAGCAGGCCAACGAGGGCGTTGACGCAGACAGCACCGAGTTCGATCCCGCTCTGTACGGCATGGCCGCTGAGTACGACGAAGAGGGCAACTACAAGTACCCCGAGGGCTTCGACCCCGAGTCGAACGAATGGCTCGAGGGCTACGAGGCACAGCGTGCCGCTTGGGAGCAGCAGTACGCTGACGCCCAGGCACGTTGGGAATCCCACAAGAAGCAGGTTGCACAGCACGCTGCCGACGACGCTGCTGCTGCAACGTCCGGCGAAGGCGACTCCGGCGCTACCAGCTACTCCTCGGAGCCGGCTGCTGCTGAGTCCAACGCGGGCACCCTGGCTTCCGACGAGGCCCTCGCCGCTCTGCGCGAGAAGCTCACCGGCAACTAATTCCGCCGCCCTTCGGGGCTGTGCTGAATAGCCAACAAAAGACCCCCACCCTTCCGGTGGGGGTCTTTTGCGTTGCCCGCTGCCTAGGCCTGGCGGGGAACGTCGATCCATTCGGTTCCCCGGGGCTCCAGGGTGGAACTCCCCGCCGTCAGTGCAGCCACCCGCGACTGTGCCTCCTCGATGGCCGTGACTTCGTCGGGAAGGGCCAGCCTCAGTACGGCCTGTTGTGCCTGGTACTGCGTTTCCGCCATCACGAAGCCGCTGCTGCGGAGGTCGTTTTCCAGGCGGCCTGCCTCGGCATGGGGGACGCCGAGGTCACAGAGCCGCAGGCGCTTCCTGTGAACCAATGGCGCCACTTCCAGGGCCGTGGAAACCGATTCGGAATAGGCCCGCACCAGGCCGCCGGCACCCAGCAGGATCCCGCCGAAGTAGCGAACGACGACGGCACTGACGTCGCTGAGGTCAGTCACCCCGGGTGCCGTCTCCCGTTTGATCAACGCCTCAAGCATGGGTATCCCGGCGGTGCCGGACGGCTCTCCGTCGTCGGAGGAGCGCTGGACCATGCGGTCGGGACCGATCACGAAGGCCGAGCAGTGATGGCCGGCATCGTGGAACTCCCGGCGCAACGAGGCAACAAGTTCGCGTGCTGATTCTTCGTCCGCTGAGCGGCGGAGGACGGTGATGAAACGGGACCGGCGGATCTCGAGTTCATGGCGGAAATCGGGTCCCGACGTGAGGGTCGTGTAGCTGGTCGCGCGGCTTTCGTCCTCATTTTCCACCGCTTCAGTCTAGTGTGGAGGGGTGCTGAAGATTGGGCTGACGGGCGGCATAGCCTCGGGAAAATCGTTGGTGGCCGCTCGACTCCAGGAGCTGGGGGCCACCCTCGTTGACGCAGACCTCCTGGCCCGGCAGGTGGTGGAGCCCGGTACTCCCGGGCTGTCTCAAGTGGTGGAGGCTTTCGGAGCGGGTATTCTCGCTGCGGACGGCAGCCTGGACCGTCCGGCGCTGGGTGCCATTGTCTTCCAGGACCCATCCAAGCGGGAAATGCTCAACAGCATCATCCATCCCTTGGTCCGCGCGTCGGCTGCTGCAGCGCTTGCCGCGGCTCCGCCCGGCGGAATCGTGGTCCAGGACATTCCGTTGCTCGTAGAGACAGGGCAGGGGAGTTCCTTCCATCTGGTCATCGTGGTGGATGCCCCTGACGACGTGCGGATCCAGCGCATGGTGGAGCTCCGTGGAATGTCTCCGGACGAGGCCCGCTCCCGTATGGCAGCCCAGGCCAGCCGGGCAGAACGCCTGGCAGCGGCAGACGTCGTCCTGGACAATTCGGGCAGCCGTTCTGCCATTCTTGCCGCCGTCGACTCCCTGTGGACCCACAGGCTGGTGCCCTTCGCAGAGAACCTGCAAGGGAACCACCGCGCTCCACGTGCCTCCGGCCCGGTACTGTCAGAGTCCTTGCCGGAGTGGCCTCTGGAGGCCGCACGCCTCCTGGCCCGAATCAAGGCCGCAGTGCCCGCCGGCATTCTCTCCCTGGATCATGTCGGATCAACGTCCGTCCCCGGCCTGGCTGCGAAGGACATCCTGGACCTCCAGTTGGGCGTTCCGGACCTTGATGTGGCCGACCGGCTTGCGCCGCTGCTGGCTGCCGCGGGCTTCCCGGTGGTTCCACACGTCACCTGGGACACCCCGAAGCCGTCACATCCGGATCCCGCGGGCTGGCTCAAAAGATTCCATGCGAATGCGGACCCCGGAAGGCCGGTCAACCTGCACGTCCGCGTGGCCGGCTCGCCGGGATGGCGGTACGCGCTGATGTTCCGCGACTGGTTGCGGGCCGACGCCGTCGCACGGGAGAACTATGAGTCGCATAAGCGGGACCTGGCTGCGCGGTACGCCAAAGACCAGGACACCGCCGGGTACGCCGACGCCAAAGAGCCGTGGTTCACCGAGGTTGCCTGGCCCCGCATGGAGGCGTGGGCCGCGGACTCAGGGTGGAGGCCGCCGTCGTTAGCCGCCGAATCCGGGCTGCCGGGTTCTCCCTTGGCGGAAGGGTCCCCTTCCGGACAGTAGTTGTCCGTGGGCAGGGGTAGATTGATTCCATGAGCCTTGCCCAGGATATCAACCGTGTCGTTGCGCCCTTTGAAGTCGTTAGCGAATACAAGCCTGCCGGCGACCAGCCCACGGCCATCGCCGAGCTGACCGAGAGAATCAACAACGGCGAGAAGGACGTTGTACTCCTCGGCGCCACCGGTACCGGTAAGAGCGCCACGACTGCCTGGCTCATCGAGCAGGTCCAGCGGCCTACGCTGGTCCTGGTCCAGAACAAGACGCTGGCAGCACAGCTGGCCAACGAGTTCCGGGAACTGCTCCCCAACAACGCGGTGGAGTACTTCGTCTCGTACTACGACTACTACCAGCCCGAAGCCTACGTAGCGCAGACGGACACCTTCATTGAGAAGGACTCCTCCATCAATGAGGAAGTGGAGCGGCTCCGCCACTCGGCCACCAACTCGCTGCTGACCAGGCGCGATGTCATCGTGGTGGCTACCGTGTCATGCATTTATGGCCTGGGTACCCCCGAAGAGTACATCGCCGGAATGGTGACCCTCCGCAAGGGTGCCGAACTCAACCGCGATCATCTGCTCCGGAAGTTCGTCTCCATGCAGTACACCCGCAATGACATGGACTTCCACAGGGGTACCTTCCGGGTTCGCGGGGACACCGTCGAGATCATCCCCATGTATGAGGAACTCGCCATCCGGATCGAGTTCTTCGGCGACGAGATCGAGAACATCCAGACCCTCCATCCGCTCACGGGCGAAGTCATCCGGGACGAGGAAGAGATGTACGTCTTCCCGGCGTCACACTATGTCGCCGGACCCGAGCGGATGGCCCGCGCCATCAAACGGATCGAAGATGAACTGGCGGACCGGCTCAAGGTCCTGGAAAGCCAGAACAAGCTGGTGGAAGCCCAGCGCCTCCGGATGCGCACCACCTACGACCTCGAGATGATGCAGCAGATGGGCTTCTGCAACGGCATCGAGAACTACTCCGCCCACATTGACGGCCGCGCCGCCGGGACGGCTCCGCACTGCCTCCTCGACTATTTCCCGGACGACTTCCTCCTGGTGGTGGACGAATCCCACGTCACCATTCCCCAGATCGGCGCCATGTACGAAGGTGACATGTCCCGGAAGCGCAACCTCGTGGACTTCGGCTTCCGCCTGCCCTCGGCCATGGACAACCGCCCACTGAAGTGGGACGAGTTCCTGGAGCGCATCGGGCAGACCGTTTACCTCTCGGCCACGCCCGGCAAGTACGAGCTCGGCAAGGCAGATGGCTACGTCCAGCAGATCATCCGGCCCACCGGACTCATCGACCCGGAAGTGGTGGTCAAGCCCACCAAGGGCCAGATCGACGATCTCCTCGAAGAGATCCGGACCCGGACCGCCAAGGACGAACGTGTCCTGGTGACCACCCTGACCAAACGCATGGCCGAGGACCTCACCGACTATTTGGTGGGCCACGGCGTCAAGGTGGAGTACTTGCACTCGGACGTCGATACCCTCCGCCGGGTGGAGCTGCTCCGGGAGCTCCGGATGGGCGTCTTCGATGTCCTGGTGGGCATCAACCTCCTCCGTGAAGGCCTCGACCTGCCTGAAGTCTCGCTGGTCAGCATCCTGGACGCGGACAAGGAAGGCTTCCTGCGGTCCTCTACGTCCCTGATCCAGACCATCGGCCGTGCGGCCCGTAACGTCTCCGGCCAGGTCCACATGTACGCGGACAAGATCACCGATTCCATGGCGCACGCCATCGATGAAACCAACCGGCGCCGCGCCATCCAGGTGAAGTACAACCAGGAGAACGGCATTGATCCCCAGCCACTGCGCAAGAGGATTGCCGACATCACGGACCAGCTCGCCAAGGAAGACGCCGATACCCAGGAACTGCTCAACAACAACCGCTTGGCCAAGGGAGCGAAGCGCAGCAAAACTACGGCCAAGGGTGCAGCCTCCGTCCGGCAGGATGGCCTCGCGGCCGCACCGGCGGAAGACCTGGTTGGCCTCATCGAGCAACTGACGGAGCAAATGCACGGCGCCGCCGCCGAGCTGCAGTTCGAGGTGGCTGCAAGGATCCGTGACGAAGTCAAGGAGTTGAAGCGCGAATTACGCCAGATGCAATCCGCAGGGCACGCCTGAGGTAAAGTTAGCTCCACGTAGGGGAGTATCCCAAGCGCTACGTCCGTCAACACGCAAGGCACAGATGCCTCGCCGGGCCTAGCGGGCCGCCACACCATGCCTTCGAGCGCATCGGGCTGGCCGGAGAGACTTACATCGCTTTCCCGTACCCTGCGAAAGGCCTTCTTTAATGGAGCTCCCTATCTGGTTCGAAGTCGGCTCGTTTGTCGTCCTCGGAATCATCTTGCTGATCGACCTTCTCCTGGTGGTCAAGCGTCCCCATGAACCCTCAATGAAGGAAGCCGGCCTCTGGGTCGCCTTCTACGTGGCCTTGGCGTTGGTTTTTGCCGGCGCGATGTTCTACTTCACGGGTGCTGAATACGGCAGCCAGTTCGTCGCAGGTTGGGTCACTGAGTACAGCCTCAGCATCGACAACCTCTTCGTGTTCATCATCATCATGGCCCGCTTCTCGGTGCCCAGGAAGTATCAGCAGGAAGTGCTGATGGTGGGCATCATCATCGCGCTTGTCCTGCGCGGTATCTTCATTGCCCTGGGCGCTGTGGTGATCGAGCAGTTCAGCTGGATCTTCTACATCTTCGGTGCGTTCCTCCTGTGGACAGCATGGAAGCAGGCCACAGATTCCGGTGAACACGAAGAAGACGTTGAAAACCCCCTGATTGCCCGTATCCGCAAGGTGCTGCCCATGTCGGAGAAGTTCGACGGCGGCAAGATCCGCACCACGGTCAACGGCAAGAAGGTGTTCACCCCCATGCTGATCGTGTTCATCACCATCGGCATGACAGACCTCCTGTTCGCGGTGGACTCCATCCCGGCGATCTTCGGCCTGACGCAAAGCGCCTTCATCGTGTTCACGGCCAACATCTTCGCCCTGATGGGCCTCCGCCAGCTGTACTTCCTGCTCGGTGGCCTCATGACCCGTTTGGTGTACCTCAAGCACGCCCTGTCGGTCATCCTTGCGTTCATCGGCGTCAAGCTGGTCCTGCACGCCATGCACGTCAACGAACTGCCCTTCATCAATGGCGGCCACCACATCGAGTGGGCGCCTGAGATTCCCACCTTCGTCTCGCTGGGCGTCATCATCGGCACCATTGTGATCGCCGTCGTCGCCAGCTTGCTGAGCCCCGCCGCAAAGAAGGCGCAGATCGATGCCCGCCTGGAAGAAGACGCCAAGAAGAGCATGAGCGAGGCGGAGTAACCGCACAGCAATCGTTGTAGTCTCGTGAGGTGACTACCACTTCATCTACGGCGCTGGACCCCCAAAGGGTCCAGCGCCGTACTGTTTTCCTGCTCAGCTCCTCGCAGCTGCTCAGCGGCATCGGAAACGGCGCCACCCTGTCCATCGGCTCCTTGCTGGCTGTGGATCTTTCGGGTTCCGAGGCGTGGGCCGGGTCGATCACCACCGTGCTCACCCTTGCCGCGGCTTTGACCGCCCTGCCATTGGCCCGGCTCGCCGAAGCCCGCGGACGCAGGGTGGGACTCGTTACCGGGTTGGTTGCGGCCTTGGCGGGGGCCTTGCTCATGATGGCTTCCGTGGTGGCAGGATCGTTCCTTTTGCTGCTCCTGGGTGGCGCCTTCCTCGGGCTGGGCACCGCCGCGAACCTTCAGGCGCGGTTTGCCGCCGTCGACCTCGCCGAAGCGGAGCACCGCGGCAGGTCGCTGTCCACCGTCGTCTGGGCCATCACCATTGGGGCAGTTGCCGGCCCCAACCTCATCCAGCCCGGTGCGGTGGTGGGTCATGCGCTTGGCTTGCCGCCTATCGCCGGGCCCTTTGTCTTCTCGGCCGTGGGACTGTTCCTGGCTGCGGCCCTCTTGTTCCTCGGGCTGCGGCCTGATCCCTTGCTGCTGGCCCGACGCCTCGCGTCGGAGGCTGCAGGAACAGCGAAGGCGCCCGTGCGGGGCAGCGTCCGTTCGGGGCTTGCCGCCATCCGCTCCTCGCCGCGGGCGCTCCTTGCGCTGGCGGCTGTGGTGGCCGCGCACGGAGTCATGGTGGCGGTCATGTCCATGACGCCCCTCCACCTCCAACAACTGGTAGGCGGTGCCCACGCTGAACATCACACCACGGACAGCACCGACGCATTGGTAGTGATAGGCGTGACCATTTCATTGCATATCGCGGGCATGTTCGCGCTCTCGCCGCTCTGGGGTTGGCTGACGGACAAAGCGGGCCGGCTTCCCACCATCGCCATGGGGCACGGCCTGATCCTGCTTGCTGTCCTGGTAGCGGGACTCGGCCATGCCCAGCCGTTCTTGGTGACGGTGGGTTTGATCCTTCTGGGCCTGGGGTGGTCCGCGGCGACCATTGCCGGATCAACCCTGCTTGCAGAAAGCGTGGCAGAGGGCCAGCGCGTCACGGTCCAAGGTGTGTCCGACACCCTGATGGGCGCTGCGGGCGCCGTTGGTGGCGCCACGTCCGGACTGGTCCTTGCGTGGCTTGGCTATCAAGGCCTCAACGTGGCCGGGAGCATCCTGGCCGCAGCGGTGCTTGCCCTGGTACTCACCACCGCGGCCAGATACAAGGTACGGACAGCGGCCTAGCGGGCACCGCGGACCAGTCCGAAGAGCCTGCGGAAGATGCCTTCGCCGTCTTCCCCGATGCCGTCATGGTGGAAGTCGCCGGTGACCCATGGCTGGAGGCCGCGTACTGCTGCCACTGTCTCCATGGAGAGTTCGTGGTCCACGTAGATGTCGTCCTTGTAGACGGCGGCCGCAACAGGGACTGTGTTGGTGGCCAAACGATGCGGATCGTACAGCGGGGCCCAGTCCTCCTTGGCGGCCAACAGTTCGGCGACGTCACGGTAGGGGACCAATGCCGGGTCCTGGTCGAAGTACCAGGGATAGACCATCTCGCCCGTCAGCAGTGGTTCGGCTGCCGTGGGCTCGAACTCCGGGTACTCTTCCAGGACCCGCCAAGCTGCCCATTTGGTGGCCTCGCCCTGGCCGTAGATGGACTCGTGGAGCACGGCATACAGGGGATTGGCAGCCCGGCTGACCAGTGAGCGTACCTGCTCCAGGAATGCCTCGGACAACCGCGGCCCCGCTGCCGTCTCCACGAAGGCATCCTCCAGGAGGTAATGGAGGGAGTCGACCCGGGTGTTGCCGCCCAGGAACGAGCCAACCATTTGGAAACGTTCCGGCGTCAGCCGTTCACCGCTGGCGAGGTACTCGGGTGTCTCCTCCAGGTGGCGGGCAATGCGCGTGACCACCTCACGGTCCTCCGGGTACCAGGAGAAGTACTCTGCGTTGCGGGCGGCCACTCGCCGGAAGGTGGCCCGGTAAACCCGGTCAGCGGGACCCTGGATGGGTGCCAGGCCGCCGGTGATCATGACCTCGCGGAGACCTTTCGGGGCAAAGGACAGGTAGGTCAACGCACAGAAGCCACCGAAGCTCTGCCCCAGCACGCTCCAGGGGGCCGAGCCAAGGGTCCGGCGGATGAACTCGGA
Source organism: Paenarthrobacter sp. NPDC018779 (assembly GCF_044391085.1). Taxonomy (NCBI): domain Bacteria; kingdom Bacillati; phylum Actinomycetota; class Actinomycetes; order Micrococcales; family Micrococcaceae; genus Paenarthrobacter; species Paenarthrobacter sp. NPDC018779. The sequence continues at coordinate 305,936 of NZ_JBIRZS010000001.1, forward strand.
ATCGGCAACAATCGAATCCGCGCGGAAGTGTGCCAGATAGTCTGCCTGCTCTTGTGCATTTCCACGCGATGCCAGGGTGTGCTGCTCCACGGGGGTGGACAGGCCCGTTCCGCGCTGGTCCAGCATGAGGATCCGGAAGTCCTTGGCTGCAGCTTTCATCCAGCCCGCCAGGGACGTGACCCGGTTGCCGCGACCGCCCGGACCTCCCTGCAGGAAGAGAAGCCACGGGAGCCGCGCGGCTTCTTCTTCGCTGTATTCCGTGGACGAGTACTCGCGGGCAAAGACCGTGATGGTCTCCCCGGTGGCTTCGCTGGGGACGTGTCCTTCCTTGGTTCCCCACGCTTCCACGAGTCCATGGTTGAGGGGAACAGTGAAGAAATGCTCCGCGGTCCGCAGCCCCCGGAACTCGTGGCGTGCGCGGATCCAGTGCTGTTCAGCCACGTGCCAGTGCCTTCCCGTCGTTTGCGCCCGAGGTCCCGAATGCCGCCAGGGCATCACCGGTCAAGCGGAAGGTGGACCATTCCTCCATGGGGAAGGCTCCAAGATTCTTGTAGAACCTGATGGACGGCTCGTTCCAGTCCAGGACACTCCACTCCACCCGTGCGTAACCACGTTCGACGGCGGTCGCGGCCAGATGCTGCAGGAGCGCCTTGCCGTGGCCCTCGCCCCGGGCTTCAGGGATGACGTAGAGGTCTTCGAGGTAAATGCCGTGGACGCCCTCCCACGTGGAATAGTTCAAGAACCAAAGCGCGAATCCCCGGACCTCGCCGGCGGCATTTTCGGCCATGGTGGCATAGACCCTCGGGTTCTCCCCGAACAACACATCCTCCAGCATCTCCGGGGTGTTCCTGACGGCATCCGGTTCCTTTTCGTAGATGGCAAGATCGTGGATCATGCGCAGGATCGCGGGAACGTCGTCAGCAGTTGCGGGGCGGATTACACTCATGGTTCCGAGCTTACTAGGGGCGGCTGAGCCAAGCCGGTTCCGAAGAACCGTAGGCCACCGGCGCCTCTGAGTAGTCCAGGGGTGAGCCGTCAACCGTAAGCGGCGGCCCGACGAACCGGAGGACTCCGTGGGGGCTGTCCATCTGCCGGTAATCCGGCCCGGGCAGCACACCGTCCGTCCCGTCGCCGCCAGCCGGGCCCACGCTGAACAGCTCCTCCGCTGTCCTGGCCAGGGACATCCGGGCTACTCCTCCGCGTCCATTCGCTTCCCTTTCGGCCAGCAGGGCCAGGATGGCAGCGGCCAGGCCGTATCCCGTGGCGTGGTCCAAGGCCTGCACCGGCAGGGCACCCGGCCGCCACCCGCCGTCGTTCGATGTTCCATAACTTGCGGCGATGCCGGAAGCCGCCTGGACGAGGCTGTCGAAGCCCCGCCGCTGCTGCCAGGGCCCGGCACCCCACGCCGTCAGGGTAGCCACAATGACATCGCCACGGTCCTGGACCAATGATTGGGCGTCCAGTCCGAAGGCATCCAGGGCGCCGTCACGGTAGCCCAGGACCACCACGTCCGCTGTGGCCGCAAGGCCCCGGACGCGCTCCAGGTCGCCGGCATTCCCGAAGTCCGCCACGGAACTTCGCTTGTCGAAGCCCGAATCGATGAAGGCGTCCGGCAGTTCCGGGATCAGCGGAGGATCGATCCGCAGGACATCCGCGCCCAAGGCGCCCAGCAAGCGTGTTGCCGTGGGACCGGCGATGACACGGGTGAGATCCAGTACCCGCAGGCCCAGCAAAGGGCGGGCTGCATCGGAGGAACGGCGCCACTGCTTTCCAGTCGGCGCTGGTCCCGGTGACTGATGCGCGTCGATCCAGGGGAGGGATGCGACCGCGCCGTGGACCGGTGCGTCGATCCATTCGCCACGGCTCCGGACGGCCGCCGCCACTCCACCCCGGGCGTTGATGAGCGCCTCGGCTTCCAACGCCGTCAGCTCCAGCAAGGCACCCGCAACGTGCCCTTCCGCGGACACGGACAACGCTTCCAGCAGCCGGGCCGCGTGGTGCGGATAGTTGGCGTGCAGCCTGATCCAGCCGTCCGAGGTCCTCCTGAAGCCTGACAGGGGCGCGAAGCCCACCGCCGGCTGTCCTGCGATGCGCAAGTGTCCCAGGGAATCGAAGGCCTGGGCGGTCCGGACGGTGGAAACCTTGTATCGCCGGCTCGCCGTCAGCGCATTCAACGCTGTAGCTGCGGCCTGGACGGAGCCGATCGCCAAGCCCTCGACGTCCAAGGGGCCGTGCCACCAGCGTCGCGGACCGTCCCAGGCCGCTGCAGGAACCGGGCCGATGGCGCGCAGGTTCCGCAGGCTCTCCAACAGATCAGGGACGGTTTCCATGGAGCGTTCCTTTACAAACGGTCGACGGCGGTGACCCTCACCACCGCTGTACCGGACTGGTCCGAGGCGGCAAGGTCCACCTCGGCGGAAATGCCCCAGTCGTGGTTGCCCTCCGGGTCATCGAAGATTTGCCGGACACGCCACAGTCCGGGCTCCTCCGTGATGATCAGCAGTCCCGGCCCGCGGGCGTCCGGTCCCGTGCCGATGTCATCGTGTTCATCGAAGTAATCGTCCAGGACGTCTTCCCACTTGTCCGCGTCCCAGCCCGCTTCGCTGTCCAGTTCGCCCAGGGCCGCTGAATCTTCGTCGGCAAACAGCTCCACGCGCCGGAACATTTCGTTGCGGACCATGACGCGGAAGGCCCTGGGGTTCGAGGTCAGCGAGGGCGGCGGTGGCGGCGGGGCATCGTGGGGCGTCGGTGCCAGGCCGGAGGTGAGTTCCTCCCACTCGTCGAGCAGGCTGGAGTCCACTTGCCGCACCAGCTCGCCAAGCCAGGCGATGAGGTCTTCCAGGTCTTCGCGCAACGAATCCTGCGGAACCGTCTGGCGCAACGCCCTGAACCCGTCGGCCAGGTAACGCAGCACAATGCCCTCGGAACGGGCCAGGCCATAGAACTGGACGAACTCGCCGAAGTTCATGGCCCGCTCATACATGTCCCGGATGATGGATTTGGGCGCCAGTTCGAAGTCGCCCACCCACGGCGCGGCCTTGCGGTACACGTCGAAGGCCTCGCCCAGGATGTCCGCCAACGGCATGGGATAGGTGACCTCGTCGAGCATGGCCATGCGTTGATCGTAGTCGATGCCATCGGCTTTCATGGCCGCCACGGCCTCGCCCCGCGCCTTCTTCTGCTGGGCCGAGAGGATTTGCCGGGGCTTCTCCAGCGTCGCTTCGATCACCGACACCACGTCCAGCGCGTACGCCGGCGATTCCGGATCGAGCAACTCCAAGGCAGCCAGGGCGAAGGGGGAGAGGGGTTGGTTGAGCGCAAAGTTTGCCTGCAGGTGGACAGTCAACCGGACCGAACGCCCTTCGGCCGCCTGCTCATCCTCCGGAACCCGTTCCACCACGCCGGCGGCCAGCAGCTCACGATAGATACCCAGGGCCTTTTTCATGAGTGTGAGCTGCGAGGCCCTGCTCTCATGGTTTTCGCTGAGCAGCCTGCGGGTGGCAAGGAAGGGGTCGCCGGGCCGCTCCAGCAGGTTCAGCAACATGGCATGCGTCACCGTGAAGCTGGAGGTCAAAGGCTCGGGAACGGATTCCACGAGCCGGTTGAACGTCGGTTCTCCCCAGGAGACGAATCCCTCCGGCGGCTTCTTCTTCACCACCTGGCGAAGCTTCTTCTGGTCATTGCCGAACTTTGCGGTTGCTTTGGCCATCGCCTTGGCGTTTTCCACCACGTGTTCGGGAGCCTGGACAACGACCGTGCCGGCGGTGTCGTACCCCGCCCGCCCCGCCCGTCCGGCAATCTGGTGGAACTCACGCGGGTTCAGCACCCGGGTGCGGACGCCGTCGTACTTGCTCAAGGCCGTGAGCAGCACCGTCCGGATGGGCACGTTGATGCCAACGCCCAAAGTGTCGGTTCCGCAGATGACCTTGAGCAGGCCGGCCTGGGCCAACTGTTCCACCAGACGGCGGTACTTAGGCAGCATGCCGGCGTGGTGGACGCCGATGCCGTGGCGGACCAGGCGGTTAAGGGTCTTGCCAAACCCGGCCGCGAAGCGGAAGTTGGCGATCAGCTCGGCGATCCGGTCCTTTTCCTCCCGGCTGCACATGTTGATGCTCATGAGGTTCTGCGCGCGCTCGATCGCTTCGGCCTGGCTGAAGTGGACCACGTACACAGGCACCTGCTTGGTGGACAGCAATTCCTCGAGGGTCTCGTGGACAGGCGTCTGGTGGTAGTAGTAGTGCAGCGGGATGGGGCGTTCCGCGGAACTGACCGTTGTGGTGGTCCGGCCGGTGAGCTGGGTCAGTCCTTCTTCGAAGCGGGTCACATCGCCCAACGTGGCTGACATGAGCAGGAACTGCGCCTGCGGAAGTTCCAGGAGCGGTACCTGCCAGGCCCAGCCACGCTGCGGGTCGGCATAGAAGTGGAACTCGTCCATGATCACGGCGCCGACCTCCGCGGCCGCGCCTTCGCGGAGGGCCGTGTTCGCGAGGATTTCGGCGGTGCAGCAGATGATGGGCGCGTCCTGGTTGACGCCGGAGTCACCCGTGATCATGCCAACGTTTTCGGCGCCGAAGATCTCGCACAGGGCAAAAAACTTCTCGGACACCAGCGCCTTGATGGGCGCCGTGTAGTAACTGCGCCGGCCACGCGCCATGGCTTCGAAGTGCGCCGCGATGGCCACCATGGATTTGCCGGAACCAGTGGGCGTTGCCAGGATGACGTTGGCTCCCGAAGCAAGCTCCATGACGGCCTCGTCCTGTGCCGGGTACAGCTGCAGGCCGCGGCTCTCTGTCCACTCAACAAAGCGGCTGTAAATGTCGTCCGGACCCAGGGGGTTGGCGGTGGTTGAACCGGAAAGCTGCTCAAGAAGTTTCATTGGTTTCCAGCTTAGTGCCCGCAGCTACTAGGCTCGCTCCTGCACAGGTGCCCATGGCAAGGAGGCTGTTATGAAGTGGGATCCGTCCAAGTACGTGGAGTTCGGCAATCATCGCGACCGGCCCTTCCATGACCTCGTTGCACGGGTACTGGCCGACGATCCCCGCGAGGTGGTGGACCTGGGTTGTGGTCCCGGCAACCTCACCGCAACCCTGGCCGAACGCTGGCCGCACGCCCGCGTCACGGGCATTGATTCCTCTGCGGAAATGCTGTCCAAGGCCTCGGCACTGGGGGAGCGGGAGCCCCGGCTGGACTTTGTCGAGGGCGACATCTCAACGTGGCAGCCCGGACCGGACACTGACGTGGTGGTGACCAACGCCGCCCTGCAGTGGGTTGCCGGGCACCAGGAAATGCTCGGCGGCTGGCTTCGGGCGTTGAAGCCTGGCGCCTGGTTCGCCATGCAGGTTCCAGGCAACTTCACCTCACCGTCGCATGCGCTGATGCGGGAACTCGCCGGCTCGTCCACCTGGTCTTCCCGCCTGGGCGGCGTGCTGCGCCACGACGGCGCCGTGGGCAGTCCCGCGGACTACCTGAACATCATGCTCGACGCCGGTTGCTCGGCTGACGCGTGGGAGACCACCTACCAGCAGCTGCTGCCGGGCAAGGACCCGGTCCTTGAATGGGTCAGGGGAACCGGGCTGCGGCCGGTTCTTGCGGCCCTGCCTCCCGAGGAAGCTGCAGAGTTTGAACGCCAATACTCCGCCTTGCTCCATGACGCCTATCCGGAATCCGTGCACGGAACCGTCTTCCCGTTCCGCCGGATCTTTGCCGTGGCTCGCAGGAACCCGTGACCCAGGACAACGCCACGAGGAAGTTCACAGCCAACAGTGCCTTGTCCCGACAGTGCGTCGCTGGTCTAATTCTCGGCATGGACCAAGGAAGCTTCGTTGAGCCGGGCACAGCGTTTTCGTCCGGCCGGTGCCCGGCATGATTTCCCCCACGGACTTCCCTGGGACGTGGCGCCCCAACACCAGCAGCGGCGTTGCCTTGTTCGAACAATTGAGGCTTCGGATCATTGAACTCGCCGACTCGGGTGTCCTTGCCGTGGGTGCCAAACTCCCGCCTGTCCGCAACCTTGCCGGGGTCCTGGATGTAGCACCGCACACGGTGGCCCGAGCCTACAAGGAGTTGGAGGCGGCGGGAGTGGTGGCCACCAGGGGGCGCAACGGGACCGTGGTGTGCGCACGCGATGACCGGTGGGGCGCGCTGGCGGAAGGGGCGGCCCAGTACGCGGCAGCGGCCAAGGCCCAAGGGGCATCGTTCGCCGAGGCGGTGCAACTCCTGGCAGCCGCTTATGACGCCGACTGATACCGATCAGTAGGGTGTGAGCAACCACATGGAAATTCGAAGACGTTTTCGACTAGCATTGTGGGGTGCCCAAAGCCTTAGCTGAAGATACAGCCGTCCATGCCCTGAACCGCGTTTCGGTCGCGCCCGACGCCAAGCCCGTGCGCCCGGATCTGTCCCGTTTAGTGGTCAAGGGAGCCCGCGAACACAACCTGCGCAACGTTGACCTGGACCTCCCCAGGGACGCCATGATCGTCTTTACCGGTCTTTCCGGTTCAGGCAAGTCCTCCCTGGCCTTCGATACCATCTTCGCCGAGGGGCAGCGTCGCTACGTTGAGTCCCTCTCCGCCTATGCGCGGCAGTTCCTGGGACAAGTGGACAAACCGGACGTCGATTTCATTGAGGGCCTTTCCCCGGCCGTCTCCATCGACCAAAAGTCCACCAGCAAGAATCCGCGCTCCACGGTGGGCACCATCACGGAGATCTACGACTACATGCGCCTTCTGTGGGCACGCGTCGGCAGGCCGCACTGTCCCGTGTGTGGAGAGCCGATTACGCGCCAGACCCCGCAGCAGATCGTGGACCAGCTGCTCGAGCTGGACAAGGGGACCCGGTTCCAGGTGCTTGCTCCGGTTGTGCGCGGCCGCAAGGGCGAGTTCGTTGACCTCTTCAAGGAACTCACGGCCAAGGGCTACTCGCGTGCACGCGTGGATGGTGAGCTGGTCCAGCTCAGCGAGGCTCCCAAGCTGGGAAAGCAGTTCAAGCACACCATCGAAGTAGTGGTGGACCGCCTCGTGGTCAAGGAGGACATCGGCCAGCGCCTGACGGATTCCGTGGAAACGGCGCTCGGCCTGGCCGAGGGCCGTGTACTGGTGGAATTCGTGGATCTCGATGCCGCGGACCCTGCACGCATCCGGGCTTTCTCGGAAAACCTCGCCTGCCCCAACGAGCACCCCTTGGCCATCGACGAGATCGAACCCCGTTCGTTCTCCTTCAACAATCCCTTTGGCGCATGCTCTGCCTGCAGCGGCATCGGCACCAAGCTCGAGGTGGACGAGGAACTGATCGTCCCCAACCCGGAACTTTCCCTGGCCGAGGGCGCCATTGCGCCATGGTCTTTGGGCACCGCGACCACGGAATACTGGAACCGCTTGCTCGAAGGCCTTGCCTTGGAACTCGGCTTCTCCATGGACACTTCCTGGGAGCGCTTGCCGAAGGACGTCCGGAACACCGTGCTGCACGGCAAGGACCATAAGGTGGTTGTGCAGTACCGCAACCGTTTTGGCCGGGAACGCAAGTACAGCACCGGTTTTGAAGGAGCCATCCAGTACGTCCACCGCAAGCACGGTGAGACCGATTCGGACTGGGCCCGCGACCGCTACGAAGAATACATGCGGCAGGTTCCCTGCCCCGAGTGCAATGGCGCGCGCCTTAACCCGGCGTCGCTCTCCGTCCTCATCAACGGCAAGTCCATTGCCGAAGTCGCAGCCTTGCCCATGCGGGAGTGCGCCGCATTCCTCGGCAGTTTGACGCTGACGGACCGTGAGGCCCAGATTGCCCACCAGGTGCTGAAGGAAATCCAGGCCCGCCTGACCTTCCTCCTGGACGTCGGCCTGGAATACCTGAACCTTGAACGTCCCTCCGGCACCCTGTCCGGCGGCGAGGCCCAGCGCATCCGCCTGGCTACGCAGATCGGTTCCGGCCTGGTGGGCGTGCTGTATGTCCTGGACGAGCCATCCATCGGCCTGCACCAGCGGGACAACCGCCGCCTCATCGAAACCCTGACCCGCCTCCGGGACCTCGGCAACACGCTCATTGTTGTGGAACACGACGAAGACACCATCCATGAGGCCGACTGGGTGGTGGACATTGGACCCGGCGCCGGCGAGCACGGCGGCCAGGTGGTCCACTCCGGTACCTACAAGGAGCTCCTTGCCAACCAGGATTCCCTGACCGGCGACTATCTCTCCGGCCGCCGGAAGATCGACGTTCCAGCGAAGCGCCGCAAGTACGACAAAAAGCGTGAGCTGAAGGTTGTCGGTGCACGCGAGAACAACCTCAACAACGTCGACGCCACCTTCCCGCTCGGCCTGTTTACCGCCGTCACGGGTGTGAGCGGTTCGGGCAAGTCAACGCTCGTCAACGAGATCCTGTACAAGGTCCTGGCGAACAAGCTCAACGGCGCCAAGCAGGTTGCGGGACGCCACCGCACCGTCAACGGGCTGGAACACCTGGACAAGGTGGTGCACGTCGACCAGAGCCCGATTGGCCGGACGCCGCGCTCCAACCCGGCAACGTACACGGGTGTTTTCGACAACATCCGGAAGCTGTTCGCCGAGACCACCGAAGCCAAGGTCCGTGGCTACCTGCCGGGACGCTTCTCCTTCAACGTGAAGGGCGGCCGCTGCGAGGCCTGCTCGGGCGATGGAACGCTGAAGATCGAGATGAACTTCCTGCCGGACGTCTACGTCCCGTGCGAAGTGTGCCACGGCGCGCGCTACAACCGGGAAACCCTGGAGGTCCACTACAAGGGCAAGACCATCGCGGACGTGCTCAACATGCCCATCGAGGAGGCGGCAGAGTTCTTCGCCGCGTTCACGCCGATCGCCCGCCACCTGAACACCTTGGTGGACGTTGGCCTGGGCTACGTACGCCTCGGCCAGCCGGCCACCACCCTTTCCGGCGGCGAGGCACAGCGCGTGAAGCTGGCAGCGGAGTTGCAGAAGCGCTCCAACGGCCGCAGCATCTACGTGCTGGACGAACCCACCACGGGCCTCCACTTTGAGGACATCCGAAAGCTCCTAATGGTCCTGCAGGGCCTGGTGGACAAGGGCAATACGGTGATCACCATTGAGCACAACCTGGATGTCATCAAGTCCGCTGACTGGATTGTGGACCTGGGACCCAACGGAGGTTCCGGCGGCGGCCGGATCGTGGCTTCCGGGACCCCGGAACAGGTGGCAAAGTCCACCGAGAGCCACACGGCGAAGTTCCTGGCCGAGATTCTGGGTTAGCCGCCCATCGCTGCAGTGGAAGTATTCCGGTAGCGGCATGCGAGTTTCGAGCATGCCGCTACTTGTGGGAAACTAACCCGGTGACTCAAACAAAGGTGCCCGTAATATTCGATCTGGACGGCACCCTTGTCGATCCAGCCGGCGGTATCACGGGGGGCATTTCCGCGGCACTGCGTGAAATGGGCCTCCCGGTCCCGGAGCAGGCCGTGCTGAATTCCATGGTGGGTCCCAAGCTGAGCGATTCCCTGCTCCACTTGGCGAACGTTCCGCCGGAAATGGTCGATGAAACCATCGAGCGCTACCGCACGCATTACCGTGAGACCGGCATTGCGCAAAGCACGTTGTACCCGGGAATCTTCGATCTCCTTGAATTCTTCACGGAATCGGGTCGTTCAGTGGCCGTGGCAACGCAGAAACCCCAGGGCATTGCCCGGATGGTCCTGGAGCATCACGGAATCGCCGATTTCTTTGTGGCCATTTGTGGTGCCTCCGATGACGAATCCCTGGGCGCGAACACGGCTCCGGGCAAGGTCGAAATTGTGGGTGCGGCCTTGGCACAACTCCACTCGCAGCCTGCCGTGATGGTGGGGGACCGGCACCAGGATGTTGCCGGGGCCATGGCCAACGGACTCGACTGCATTGGCGTCCGCTGGGGATTCGCGCCCGATGGCGAGCTGGAAGAGGCCGGTGCCGTAGCAGTTGTGGAGGACACGGCCGGGCTGCGGAGCAAAATCGAAGAACTTGACGCTGTCCGTGCGGCAGCCCTGAGCGAGGTACATAACGATGGCAGTCTTTGATGCGATCCGGTGGACCACGCGTGGATTGATTTCCACCACGTGCCGCCCCACGGTGATCGGCCTCGAGAATGTGCCCAAGGAAGGCCCGTTCATTGTTGCCCCCAACCACCTCTCCTTCCTGGACAGTGTCATAGTCCAGGCACTCATGCCGCGGCCCGTGGCGTTCTTCGCCAAAGCCGAGTACTTCACCACCAAGGGCGTCAAGGGTGCAGTGATGAAGTCCTTCTTCGAAGCCGTGGGTTCCATTCCCGTGGAGCGCGGCGAGCAGGCTGCCAGCGTGCAGGCACTCAAAACACTGCTGGACATTCTTGAAGCGGGCAAGGGCATCGGCATCTATCCGGAAGGTACCCGGTCCCGGGACGGCATCCTCTACCGCGGCAGGACAGGCGTTGGCTGGCTTGCCCTGACCACTGGTGCGCCGGTCATCCCCGTCGGTTTGATCGGGACTGAAAAGCTGCAGCCTGCGGACAAGAACGCCGTCCGGCCCCAGCACTTCACCATGAAGGTGGGGGAACCGCTGTATTTCGACAAGACCGGCCCCGACCACTCCCTTCCTGCGCGTCGTGAAGTGACGGATCGGATCATGGACGCCATTGCTGCCCTTAGCGGCCAGGAACGCTCCACCAGCTACAACCAGAGCAAGGTTGTGGAATAGCCGCACACTACGCTTGGCATTTGGTGTCAGTGCCGTTCACTAGACTTGAACCGTGGCACATCCAGCAAGTTACCGCCCTCAAACAGGCGAAATTCCCACCACCCCGGGCGTCTACCGGTTCCGCGACCCGCACGGCCGTGTGATCTATGTAGGCAAGGCAAAAAACCTTCGCTCAAGGCTCAACTCCTATTTCGCCAACCCGGCGGGCCTGCTTCCCAAGACGCATGCCATGGTGCATGCCGCGAGCAGCGTCGAGTGGACCGTGGTGGGCAGCGAGTTGGAGTCCCTCCAGCTGGAGTACACCTGGATCAAGGAGTTCAAGCCGCGCTTCAACGTGGTCTTCCGTGACGACAAGACGTACCCCTACCTGGCCGTCACCATGGGGGAGAAGTATCCGCGGGTCCAGGTGATGCGGGGCGAGCGCCGCAAGGGAACGCGCTACTTCGGTCCGTACACGGCCGGGGCCATCCGGGAAACCATGGACACCCTCCTTCGCGTTTTTCCCGTGCGCAGCTGCAGCGCCGGCGTCTTCAAGCGCGCCGAAGCCAGCGGGCGGCCCTGCCTGCTTGGCTACATCGACAAGTGCTCCGCACCCTGCGTGGGCCGGGTGACCCCGGATGAACACCGGGCCCTGGCGGAGGATTTCTGCTCGTTCATGGGCGGCGAGGCCAAGCGCTTCATCAGCAGGCTGGAAAAAGACATGGCCGCGGCCGTCGCGGAACTCGACTACGAGCGGGCGGCGGGACTCCGGGACGACATCATCGCGCTGCGCAAGGTGTTCGAACGGAACGCCGTCGTCCTGGCCGAAGATACGGATGCCGATGTCTTCGCCCTGCACGACGACGAACTGGAAGCGTCCGTGCAGGTCTTCCATGTGCGTGGTGGCCGTGTCCGGGGCCAGCGCGGCTGGGTGGTGGAGAAAGTGGAAGATGCCACCACGCCGGAGCTCATCGAACACCTGCTCCAACAGGTCTACGGCGAGGACAGCGAGGTACAGGGCCGCATTCCCCGCGAGGTGCTTGTCCCTGAGAACCCGAGCAACCATGCCGAGCTTGCCGAATGGCTCGGGGGGTTGCGCGGAGCCAAGGTGGACATCCGGGTTCCGCAGCGCGGGGACAAGGCCGCGCTCATGTCCACGGTCAGGGAGAATGCCGAGCAGGCGCTGAAGCTCCACAAGACGCGGCGGGCGGGAGACATCACGGTGCGGTCCCTGGCCCTCCAGGAACTGCAGGAAGCACTGGAGTTGCCGGTGCCGCTGCTCCGCATCGAGTGTTTCGATATCTCGCACGTGCAGGGCACCAACGTGGTGGCCTCCATGGTGGTGGTGGAGGATGGGCTGCCCAAGAAGTCCGATTACCGGAAGTTCTCCATCACGGGACCGGCGGCCGCGGACGATACCGCCGCGATGCACGACGTCCTGACCCGCCGGTTCAGGCACTACCTGAACGACAAAGCCGCGCAGGTACCGGTTTCAGGTGAAATCGTCAATCCGACGCAAGCTGCGGCAACAGCCGGAACGGAGCAGCCGCCGTCGGACCCCACGCTGCCCGCGCCCAAGGCGAAGTTCGCCTACCCGCCCAACCTGGTGGTGGTGGATGGCGGCCAACCGCAGGTTAACGCGGCAGCCCGTGCCCTGGCGGAACTGGGCATCGACGACGTTTACGTCGTGGGCCTGGCCAAGCGCCTCGAAGAAGTGTGGCTCCCGGACAGCGACTTCCCGGTGATCCTTCCCCGGACATCCCAGGGGCTGTACCTCCTGCAGCGCATCCGCGACGAAGCCCACCGTTTTGCCATTACGTTCCACCGGCAAAAGCGCGGGAAGGCCATGACGGTTTCGGCCCTCGACGGCGTCCCGGGACTGGGCGAGGCGAAGCGCAAGGCGCTGATCGCCCACTTTGGTTCGCTGAAGAAGATCAAAGCGGCCAGTGTCGGGGAACTCACCATGGCCAAGGGGATCGGGCCTGCCCTCGCAGCCGCCGTGGTCCAGCATCTCGGCGCGGGAGAAAACGCAGGTGGGGCGGTCCCTGCCATCAACATGACCACCGGCGAAATCCTTGAATCTTAGCTAGGGTAAGAACTTGACCGGTGGCAGCCTTCGCGACGCCACCGGTCCATGGTGCCACCCTCCGGCAGCACCGTGGGCCACATACGACTTCCGAGGAAACGGGGACGACTGATGGACGAGTCAACGGCAGGATCCGGCACGGAGCAGGACGGCATGACGCCCGTCAAGCCACCGGAGGCGGAACTGCTGGTAGTCACCGGCATGTCCGGTGCTGGCCGCAGCACGGCGTCCGACGCCCTCGAGGACCACGGGTGGTACGTGGTGGACAACCTGCCGCCCCAGATGCTGGGCACCTTGGCAGAGATTGTGTCCCATGCCCCCAAATCGATCCCCAAGCTGGCCGTCGTCGTGGATGTCCGCAGCAAGGACCTCTTCACGGACATCCAGACGGCGCTGGGCGCCTTGAGCGCCACGGGCATCACGTTCCGGGTCCTGTTCCTCGACGCCAGCGACGACGTCCTGGTCCGCCGCTTCGAACAAGGCCGCAGGCCGCACCCGCTCCAGGGTGGCGGACGCATCCTCGACGGCATCGGCATTGAACGCGAGGTCCTCCGGGAACTCCGCGAGCATGCGGACGTCGTCCTGGACACCACCGATTACAACGTCCACGGCCTTGCCACCGCCATTACGGAATTGTTCAGCGACACCGGGCCCGTGACGTTGCGGCTCAACGTCATGAGCTTCGGCTTCAAGTACGGGCTCCCTGTGGACGCGAACTTCGTGGCCGACGCCCGCTTCATTCCCAATCCGCACTGGGTTCCGCAGTTGCGGCCGCACACCGGGCTGGACCAGGACGTCAGCGACTACGTCCTGGCCGCCAACGGTGTCCACGAATTCGTGGACCGCTACGTCAGCGCCCTGGAACCCGTCCTGGACGGCTACCGCCAGGAGAACAAGCACTACGCCACGCTGGCCGTTGGCTGTACCGGTGGGAAGCACCGCTCGGTGGCTGTCGCCGTCGAGCTTTCCAAGAGGCTGGCGCAGTACCCGCGGGTCACCGTCACCACCACCCACCGCGACCTGGGCCGCGAGTAATGGGCGTCCTGACCGGCCCGCTGCCCCTGATCCCGCCGAAGGGCGTTCCCGGCAGCCAGCAGCACAAGAGTCCCTCCGTGGTTGCCCTCGGTGGAGGCCACGGCCTGGCCGCGTCCCTGTCCGCCTTGCGTCTGCTGACCTCCGAACTGACGGCGATCGTCACGGTAGCGGACGACGGCGGTTCTTCGGGGCGTCTCCGGGACGAGTACGGTGTCCTCCCGCCCGGTGATTTGCGGATGGCGCTCAGCGCACTGTGTGACGACACGGACTGGGGCAGGACCTGGCGTGATGTCATGCAGCACCGCTTCAACGCCGGCACGGCGAAGGGCGGTTCGCTGGACAACCACGCCATGGGCAACCTCCTCATTGTCACGCTCTGGGAGTTGCTGGGGGATACGGTAGCCGGCCTCAAATGGGCGGGGGCCCTTCTGGGTGCCCGCGGACAGGTCCTTCCCATGTCCAGCGTTCCCCTGACCATCGAAGGCCAGGCCCGGGTGGCCCTGCCCGGAGGCGGACACGAACTCCAGACCGTCCGCGGACAAGCCAAGTGCGCTGTTGCCGGGAAGCTCGAGGACGTCCAGCTCCTGCCGGCCGACGCCCCAGCCTGCACGGAGGCACTGACGGCCATTGAGCTCGCCGATTGGGTGATCCTCGGGCCGGGTTCCTGGTACACCTCGGTGCTTCCGCATCTCCTGTTGCCGGAACTGCGTCAGGCCCTGGGCGAAACAACGGCCAAGCGCTGCCTGACCATGAACCTGGACATGGAGACGAAGGAGACGTCCGGCATGACCGCGGCGGACCACCTCGATGTCCTCCGCCGCTATGCCCCCGAGTTCAGCGTGGACGTGGTCCTTGCCGACCCCACGGCCATCCCGGACCTCAAGGCCTTCGAGAAGGCCGCAGGGATGATCGGCGCGGAAGTCGTGTTGGGTAGAGTAGGGGCGTCGAGGCGCCGCCCCGTCCATGATCCCCTGCTCTTGGCAGCGGCATACCACGATATTTTCGGGAACAGTTAGGAACACATACGCGATGGCACTTACCGCGTCGGTCAAGGACGAACTGTCCCGGCTGGACATCAAGAAGTCCTCAGTCCGCAAGGCCGAAGTTTCAGCGATGCTTCGTTTTGCCGGCGGCTTGCACATTATTTCGGGGCGGATCGTCATCGAGGCCGAGGTGGATCTGGCATCCACTGCCAGGCGGCTCCGTGCGGCCATTGCGGAGGTCTACGGCCACCAGAGCGAAATCATCGTCGTGTCCGGCGGCGGGCTGAGGCGCGGGAGCCGCTACGTGGTCCGGGTAGTCCGTGATGGCGAGGCCCTGGCCCGGCAGACCGGCCTGCTCGATGGCCGCGGCAGGCCCGTCAGGGGATTGCCGTCCGTAGTGGTGAACGGTTCTGCGGCCGATGCCGAGGCGGTCTGGCGCGGCGCGTTCCTTGCCCACGGTTCCCTCACCGAACCTGGGCGGTCGTCGTCGCTCGAAGTCACCTGTCCCGGCCCCGAGTCTGCGCTGGCTTTGGTCGGCGCCGCCCGTCGCTTGGGCATCCAGGCCAAGGCGCGCGAAGTACGCGGCGTGGACCGTGTAGTCATCCGGGACGGCGACACCATCGCGGCCCTCCTGACACGCATGGGTGCCCATGATGCCCTCATGGTGTGGGAAGAGCGGCGCATGCGCAAGGAAGTACGGGCAACCGCCAACCGGCTCGCGAACTTCGACGACGCCAACCTGCGCCGCTCGGCCCAGGCCGCCGTGGCTGCGGGTGCCAGGGTGGACCGCGCGTTGGAGATCCTGGGTGACGACGTGCCGGACCACCTCAAATATGCGGGCGAATTACGCGTTGCGCATAAACAGGCCAGCCTGGACGAACTCGGCCGCTTGGCTGATCCGCCCATGACCAAGGACGCCATTGCCGGGCGTATCCGCCGTTTGTTGGCCATGGCGGACAAACGAGCGTTGGATTTGGGAATTCCGGGTACCGAAGCAAATGTGACTCCGGAAATGATGGACGAGTAGTTCACGCACCTAGAATCAAAAGTGCGCTGAAGGAAATACTGCGGAGCCCCCACGGGTTGACCCCCTTTGGAGGCAATCGCAGGCTTCTTCGCCAAGGATTTCCGGCCGCCCAGCCGGTCGGATGAACACAACGAGAGTTACCAAACCGGACTTCGGTCCATGACATTGGAGGATTTCGTGACAGAGTACGTTCTGCCCGAGCTCGGCTACGACTACGCAGCACTCGAGCCGCACATTTCGGCAAAGATCATGGAGCTGCACCACAGCAAGCACCACGCTGCCTACGTAGCCGGCGCCAACAATGCGCTGGCGCAGCTGGCCGAAGCCCGTGACAAGGGCGACTACGCCAACATCAACCGCCTCTCCAAGGACCTCGCGTTCCACACCGGTGGCCACATCAACCACTCCGTCTTCTGGAACAACATTTCCCCGGACGGCGGCGACAAGCCCGAAGGCGAACTCGCAGCAGCCATCGACGACGCTTTCGGCTCGTTCGATGCCTTCCGCGCACAGTTCACCGCTGCTGCCCTTGGCCTGCAGGGCTCCGGCTGGGCTTTCCTGGCCTACGAGCCCATCGCAGGCAACCTGCTCATCGAACAGCTCTACGACCAGCAGGGCAACGTTGCCGTGGGAACCACCCCGCTGCTCATGCTCGACATGTGGGAGCACGCGTTCTACCTGGACTACGTGAACGTCAAGGCCGACTATGTCAAGGCGTTCTGGAACATCGTGAACTGGGCAGATGTTGCCAAGCGCTTCGAAGCAGCCCGCACCAACGCCACGGGCCTCATCGTCCTCTAGGTGGTGAGCCCTGGTTGACACTGGTGTAACAAAAGTCACTTTTTCAGTGAATTAGGGCCAAATGCTGAAATGCCTGCCCCCGCAGTTGCGGGGGCAGGCTCAGTTAAACGTAAGATGGGTCACGGAAGGCGGTTAGCCTTCAGCAACGTGGCTGGTCGCCCTCCGATCTGATAATCACCTCTGCCCAATGACGTGCGGGGTCTGTTGGTTGGACCTAAAAACCCAACTCACGAGGCGTGCTTGCAAGAGCACCAAGGAGATTGACAAACAGTGACCACCCGTATTGGTATCAACGGCTTCGGCCGCATCGGCCGCAACTACTTCCGCGCAGCGCTGGCCCAGGGCGCTGACCTTGAGATCGTAGCCGTCAACGACCTCACCAGCCCTGAGACCCTCGCCCACCTTCTGAAGTACGACTCCGTCGGTGGCCGCCTGACCCAGTCGGTGGAAGTTGTGGACGGCAACCTCGTCGTCGACGGCAAGTCCATCAAGGTCCTTGCAGAGCGCGACCCCGCCAACCTTCCGTGGGCAGACCTCGGCGTTGAAATCGTCATCGAGTCCACCGGGTTCTTCACCAAGGCGGCAGCCGCGCAGAAGCACATCGACGCCGGTGCCAAGAAGGTCCTCATCTCCGCTCCTGCCAGCGACGAAGACATCACCATCGTCATGGGCGTCAACGACTCCCAGTACGACCCCGCTGCGCACAACATCATCTCCAACGCGTCCTGCACCACCAACTGCCTCGGCCCGCTGGCCAAGGTAGTCAACGACGCCTTCGGCATCGAGCGTGGCCTCATGACCACGGTCCACGCCTACACTGCCGACCAGAACCTGCAGGACGGCCCCCACGGCGACCTCCGCCGCGCCCGCGCAGCAGCCATCAACATGGTCCCCACGTCCACGGGTGCAGCCAAGGCAATCGGCCTGGTCCTGCCTGAGCTCAAGGGCAAGCTGGATGGTTACGCCATCCGCGTTCCCGTCCCCACCGGCTCCGCAACGGACCTCACGGTCACCGTTTCCCGCGAAGTCACTGTCGCTGAGGTCAACGCTGCCATCAAGGCTGCCGCGGAGTCCGAGCAGTGGGCCGGCATCCTGAGCTACACGGACGCCCCGATCGTCTCCTCGGACATCGTTGGGGACCCGGCATCCTCCATCTTCGACTCCGGCCTCACCAAGGTGATCGGCAACCAGGTCAAGGTTGTTTCCTGGTATGACAACGAATGGGGCTACTCCAACCGCCTCGTCGACCTCACGGAGCTCGTCGCATCCAAGCTGGGCTAGGGTAGACACATGACATCTCACACCCTCAACGAACTCATCGCTGAAGGTGTCCGCGGGCGGTACATTCTGGTCAGAAGTGACCTCAATGTGCCGCTCGACGGCTCTACAGTGACCGACGACGGCCGCATCAAGGCCTCCCTTCCGGTCCTCAAGAAGCTCTCGGACGCCGGTGCCCGTGTGCTCGTAACCGCCCACCTCGGACGCCCCAAGGGTGCCCCCGAGGAGAAGTACTCCTTGAAGCCCGCAGCAGCCCGCCTCGCGGAACTTGCAGACTTCAAGGTCACCCTGGCCGGGGACACCGTTGGCGAGTCCGCCAAGGCCCTTGCAGCAGGCCTCCAGGACGGCGAAGTGCTCGTCCTGGAAAACGTCCGCTTCGATGCCCGCGAAACCAGCAAGGACGACGCCGAGCGTGGTGCTTTTGCCGACGAACTGGTAGCGCTGACGGGAGACAACGGCGCGTTCGTGGATGACGCCTTCGGCGCTGTCCACCGCAAGCACGCGAGCGTTTACGACGTCGCTACCCGGCTGCCGTCTTACCTGGGCGACCTCGTCCACACCGAAGTCGAAGTCCTCCGGAAGCTCACCGCGGAGACGCAGCGTCCCTACGTTGTGGTGCTCGGTGGCTCCAAGGTCTCAGACAAGCTTGCGGTCATTGACAACCTTCTGGGCAAGGCCGACACCATCCTTGTGGGTGGCGGCATGCTCTTCACCTTCCTGGCTGCCGCAGGACACAAGGTGGCAGGCAGCCTGCTTGAGGAGGACCAGATCCCAGGGGTCCAGGACTACCTCAAGCGCGCAGCTGACGCGGGCACCTCGTTCGTCATCCCCACGGACGTCGTGGTGGCCAGCCGTTTCGCGGCCGATGCCGAGCACGAGGTGGTCAAGGCGGATGCCATCGAGGAAAGTTCCTTTGGAACGGCCGGCATCGGCCTGGACATCGGACCTGAATCAGCAACTGCGTTTGCTGCCCAGATCGAGGGCGCAAAGACCGTCTTCTGGAACGGCCCCATGGGCGTGTTCGAGTTCGAGGCCTTCTCAGCCGGCACGCGTGCCATTGCCCAGGCCTTGACAGACACTGTGGCGTTCACCGTCGTCGGTGGTGGCGACTCCGCCGCCGCCGTCCGAACCCTGGGTTTCGACGACGAACAGTTTGGCCACATCTCAACCGGTGGCGGTGCCAGCCTCGAGTACCTCGAAGGCAAGGAACTTCCGGGACTCAGCGTCCTGGACCGCTAAATACAGTAACCGGCCGGCGGCACGCCCTTGCGTTCCGCCGGCCGTCCATATTTCAACGCATCCCCTTGGAGTTCACGTGACTACCTCTGCCAACGGCAACTTTGTCCGCAAACCCTTTATCGCAGGCAACTGGAAGATGAACATGGACCACGTCCAGGGCATCACGTTGCTGCAGAAGCTCGCGTGGACGCTGGACGACGCGAAGCACGACTACAAGCGTGTTGAAGTGGCGGTCTTCCCGCCCTTCACCGATCTCCGCGGCGTGCAGACCCTGGTTCAGGGCGACGACCTCGAGGTCGCCTACGGTGGCCAGGATCTGTCCCAGTTTGATTCGGGGGCCTACACGGGCGACATTTCGGGCCAGTTCCTCAACAAGTTGGGCTGCTCGTATGTCCTGGTGGGCCACAGTGAGCGCCGGACCATCCACAACGAATCCGACGAGGTCCTGAACGCCAAGGTCAAAGCCGCGTACCGGCACGAGGTCACGCCCGTCCTCTGTGTTGGCGAAGGACTCGAGGTCCGCCAGGCCGGCACCCATGTGGAGCACACGCTTGCACAGCTCCGGACCGACGTTGAAGGCCTCACCGCGGAGCAGGCAGCTGATCTGGTGGTCGCCTACGAACCCGTATGGGCCATCGGAACCGGCGAAGTCGCGGGACCTGACGACGCACAGGAAATGTGTGCGGCCATCCGCGCCGAGCTGACGGAACTCTTCGATGCCGATGTCGCTGCCAAGACCCGCCTCCTGTACGGCGGATCGGTCAAGGCCAACAACGCCGCTGCGATCCTTGCCGAGCCGGACGTGGACGGTCTCCTGGTGGGTGGCGCCAGCCTTGACCCTGCGGAGTTTGCTAACATTGTCAGGTTCGAGAGCCACCTCGTCACGGACTAGTCCGGCTCCCGCTTTCCGCTTCTTCGAAAGGCCGTCGTGGACGTTCTTCAAGTTATCCTGCAGATTCTGCTGGGCATTACCAGTCTTCTGCTGACGCTGCTCATCCTCCTGCACAAGGGCCGTGGTGGCGGCTTGTCCGATATGTTCGGTGGTGGCATGAGCTCCGGTTTGAGCTCGTCCGGCGTTGCAGAGCGGAACCTCAACAGGTTCACCATCATCCTTGGCATCACCTGGGGAGTGGTCATCATCGGCCTCGGTCTCATCATGCGTTTCACCTCCGGCGGGGATTCCTGATCTCCTCCGGAAAGTTCGTCACGCCATCCTGAACGGCGGCACCAAAGTTTGGTGCCGCCGTCGTGCACCTGGCATTAGACTGTCGGTGTTGGCCGTCAGGCCCACGGGCCATACGGCCGACCACCGAGTCGCTAGGGGTTCGAAATGGTTCATGGCACGCCCGGTTACCGGGGGACCCGAGTGGGAGTAACCCAAGGGTCCGCACCGCGAAATCAGAGCGACCACAGTGACGGAGAACAGTTGCCGCGTATTCGTGTTCCCTATTGGTGCGCCAAGGGACACGAAACGCGGCTTGTTTTTCTTAAGCTGCCGGACGAGCAAATTCCCAAGGCCTGGGACTGCCCTAAGTGTGGGCTCCCTGCGTCTCGCGACCCCCTGCATCCAGCAGCGGCACGCCCGGACGATGAAATCTTCAAATCACACCTGGATTACGTTAAAGAAAGACGCTCCAGCCAGGACGCGGAAATCGTCCTGGCCGGAGCGCTTGAGAGGCTACGCGCCCGCGGGGTCCTTCCGGACCAACTGCTGCGGGACACGTGAGGCGGCGTTCTCGTCGATCAGCCACAGGGTCCTAGAGCGGCCCACCGGGCCGGCTGCGGGCACCTGTACGGGATTGGCGCCGGCCAAGGCAAGCCCCACAGCACCGGCCTTGTCTTCTCCAGCCACTACCATCCAGATTTCCTGGGCAGTGTTAATCGCGGGCAAGGTCAGGGAAACCCGCGACGGCGGCGGCTTGGGTGAGTTTTCAACGCCCACCACAGTACGGTCCTTGACCCGGATGGCTGCCTGCTCCGGGAACAACGAGGCAACGTGGGCATCCGGACCGACGCCCAGCAGGAGGACGTCGAAGCGGGGCAAGGTGCCAGGTTCTTCGGGCCGGTCATCGGACATGTCGGCCGCGTGTTCTGCCTCGGCGGCTGCCTTCAAACGGACCGCGTAGTCCGCGGCAGCTTCTTCGGCCGTTGCGAACTCATCCGAGGAACCAGGTTCGTGGATGCGCTCAGGATCCACCGGGAGGTGGGCCAGAAGCGCCTCGCGGGCCTGGCGGGTGTTCCGGTCACCGCTGTCCGCAGACACGAAGCGTTCGTCGCCCCACCAGAAGTTCACCCGCGACCAGTCCACTGCTGGAGCAGCTGCCGACTCGGCCACCGCCCGCAAGGTCCCGATCCCCACTGTTCCGCCGGTGAGGACCACCGTGGCTTCGCCGTGCTTGTCCTGGACGTCCACAAGCTTGGTGATGAGTCGTGCCGCAATGGCGGCCATCAACACTTTGGAGTCTGGGTGGATGCTTACTCTGGGCTCAGCGTGCACTGGTCTGGACTCTCCTCTGGCTGGTAAGTGGCAGTCCCATCGTAATCACTTCTCCGAAGACTTCGTCGGGGTCGAGCCGGCGGAGTTCTTCGGCGAGGCAGTCCTTGAGGCTGCGCCGCGGCAAGGTGATGCGCTGCGCCGGCTGGCCGGGCTGGGTGAGCTCGGCTACCGACAGGCCCGGGCGGAACAGCTGCACATCGCCGCTGGCACGGGTCAGCCGCACCCGGCGGATGCCGGTCCCGGCTGGATCGGCCACAATGGTCACCGGCGCCTCAAGTGCCAACGTCAACCAGGCAGCAAGCAGCAGCGTGCTGGGGGAGTCCGAGGCACCTTCGACAGCAATCGCGGACACCGGATCACTGTCCACCTGATCGAGCACCGCTGCCAGTTGGATGCGCCAGTTGGTGAGGCGGGTCCAGGCGAGGTCGGTGTCGCCGGCTTTGTAGGTTTGGCGGATGGTGTCGAGGGCTTGGGCGGGGTCGGGTTCGTTGGCGGAGTCGGTGATGCGGCGGTGGGCGATGGCTCCGATGGAGGTTTCGCAGGCGGACGCGGGGGCGCCGTGGGGCCACCAGGCCACGATGGGTGCGTCGGGGAGGAGGAGTCCGGCGACGAGGGATTCGCTTTCGTGGGCCATTTGGCCGTAGCCGCGCAGCACGATCACTTCGGACGCGCCGGCGTCCCCGCCGACGCGGATTTGCGCGTCGAGCCGGTCCGGGGCTTCGGCGCCGGCGTCGGCCAGGACGATGATCCGGCAGGGGTGTTCCCGGCTGGCTTCGTTGGCGGCCTCGATCGCTTCTTCTTCCTGCCCGGATTTGGTCACGACCACCAGGGTCAGGACCCGGCCCAGGGCGATCACGCCGCCTTGTTCGCGCAGGGAGGTGATTTTCTTGGAAATTTTCGAGGTGGTGGTGTCCGGCAGATCAACAATCATGGCCTTCTCCAGGTTCGTCCGTCACGGGCAAGGAGTTCATCGGCGGCGGCCGGTCCCCAGCTGCCCGGTGCGTAGGGTTGCGGTTGTTCATCCAGGGACGCCCAGTAGTCCTCGAACGGGTCCAGGATCTTCCAGGACAGTTCCACTTCCTGGTGGCGGGGGAACAGCGGCGGCTCACCCAGGAGCACGTCCAGGATCAACCGCTCATAGGCTTCCGGGGAGGATTCGGTGAAGGAATGACCGTAACCGAAGTCCATGGTCACATCCCTGACTTCCATCTGGGTGCCCGGGACCTTGGACCCGAACCGGATCGTGGCGCCCTCATCGGGCTGGACCCGGATCACCACCGCGTTCTGCCCGAAGTCGTCCTCGCCATGGTCGCGGAAGAGCAGGTTCGGGGCGCGTTTGAACACCACCGCGATCTCCGTCACCCGCCGGCCCAGGCGCTTGCCCGCGCGCAGGTAGAACGGCACCCCGGCCCAACGCCTCGTGTTGATATCCACCCGGATCGCCGCATAGGTCTCGGTCTTCGAATCCGCGGGGATCCCGTCCTCATCCAAATACCCCTGGACTTGTTCCCCGCCCTGCCAGCCGCCGGTGAACTGCCCCCGCGCGGAATGCGTGGACAGGTCTTCGGGGAGTTTGACCGCGGCGAGGACCTTTTCCTTCTCCGCCCGCAAATCATCGGCGTTGAAGGAGATCGGCTCTTCCATCGCCGTGAGCGCGAGCAACTGCAGCAGGTGGTTTTGGATCACGTCCCGGGCCGCACCCACCCCGTCGTAATACCCGGCCCGGCCACCGGTGCCGATGTCCTCGGCCATGGTGATCTGCACATGGTCCACATAATTCGCGTTCCACAACGGTTCGAACAACTGGTTCGCGAACCGCAACGCCAGAATGTTCTGCACCGTTTCCTTGCCCAAATAATGGTCAATCCGGAACACCGCATCCGGCGGGAACACCGACTCCACAATGTCATTGAGCGCCCGGGCCGATTCCAGGTCATGACCGAACGGCTTCTCGATCACCACCCGCCGCCACTGCCCCGGCTTCGCCTGCGCCAAACCGTGCTTGGACAACTGCCGGCACACCTGTTCGAAGGCCTTCGGCGGGATGGACAGGTAGAAGCCGTGATTGCCGCGGGTGCCGCGGGTTTCATCCAGCTCCTCCAACACGTCACCGAGCCGCTCGAACGCATCGTCGTCGTCGAACTCGCCCGTCACGAAGCGGATCCCGGAGGCAAGTTGCTCCCACACGGCTTCGTCGAACTTGGTCCGGGCGTGGGCCTTGACGTTCTCTTTGACCTCAGCGGCGAAGTCGGCGTTGTCCCACTCCCGGCGGCCGAAACCCACCAACGCGAAACTCGGCGGCAACAAGCCGCGGTTCGCGAGGTCATAGACCGCGGGCATCAGCTTTTTCCGGGCGAGGTCGCCGGTGACTCCGAAGAACACCAACGACGACGGCCCGGCAATGCGACTCAGGCGCCGGTCCCGCGGATCCCGCAACGGATTCCGCAAACCGGCAGTCTTCCTGCCGTTTTCAGTATCTGGCATGTTTGCTTTGTGCCTTAGCTTTCGAGTGCGCTGGGCTGACCGGCCAACGCAGCGACGACATCCTGGAGCTGGGCTACGCCTGCGGCACGCTCGGTGAGGTGCAGGCGCAGGACGGGACGGCCGTGGCTTTCCAGGACCTGGGCATCGCCCGAGGCCTGGGCCGCAATGAGTTCGCCGAAGGTGAAGGGCCGCTCAGGAATTTCAAGATCAAGGGAGGATGCAGCAGTAACCTGCAGGAAGACGCCGATGGCGGGGCCGCCCTTGTGGAACTGTCCTGTGGAGTGCAGGAACCGCGGTCCCCAGCCGAATGTCACCGGACGGCCGCTGGCAGCTGCGAGTTCATCGCGGATGCCCTCCAGGGGTGCGTGGCTGATGCGGTCCAGGTAGGCCTGGACGCTGAGGTAACCATCGGTGCCGAGCTGGCCAAGAAGTGCCTGCACAGCCTCCGTAACAGTTGCGGAGGAGCCGAGCCAATCGCCACCGCGGACTTCCACGGCCCCGTCGGTGAAGGCAGCAGGCGTCGGTTCGGGACGGGCGTCGAGAAGGCCACGCGCGGCAACCTTGGCTGCTTCCACATCGGGCTGGTCGAACGGGTTGATGCCCAGGAGGCGACCGGCGACGGCGGTAGCAAACTCCCAGACGAACATCTGCGTGGCAAGGCCGCCAGCGATGGCCACCTCGTTCTCGCGAAGTTCGACGTCGTCATCCGCACCAACCAGGCGGATGACCAGTACATCGTCGGCACCGCCGCGGGCTTCGGGAGAGTCCGGGCCAGCGACAACAGGCAGTACACCGGTGCCGAGCTTGCCGGTGGATTCGGCAATGAGCTGTTCTGCCCAATCAGCGAAACCAACAATGCCGGATCCGTCCTCGGCGATGACGATCTTGTTCCGCAGCGGGTTGGTCCCGCCCAGGGCAATACCGAGTGACAGGCCGATGTTGTCCGAGGAGTCCTCGTTGAGGACCTCTCCGGCTTCTTCGGCCTCATCAAGGAATGCCTGGATATCCACGCCGGCCAGGCCGCAGGGGACAAGCCCGAAGGCCGTCAGGGCCGAGAAACGGCCGCCGACGTTCGGGTCGGCGTTGAACACGGCACGGTAGCCGGCTTCGCGGGAAGCCTTGTCCAGGGGCGAGCCCGGATCGGTCACGATGATGATCCGGCTCTTGGCGTCGATTCCGGCGTCGTTGAACGCCTTCTCGAACACCCGGCGCTGGGAATCCGTCTCAACAGTGGAACCGGACTTGGACGAAACGACGATTGCCGTTTCAGCCAGCCGGTCCGCGAGGGCAGCACTGACCTGTTCAGGATCGGTGCTGTCGAGGACAGTCAGCTCGACGCCAGCGGTGCCGGCAATGACTTCCGGAGCCAAAGACGAGCCACCCATGCCACACAGGACAATATGGGAAACGCCTTCGGCGCGGAGCGCGTCACGCAACTCCAGGATCTGGCCCACCAACGGCTGGGAAACGGCCGGAGCCTCAACCCATCCAAGGCGGATAGCGGATTCCGACTCCGCGTCCGGACCCCACAGCGTGTGGTCCTTGGCGAAAATCCGCGTAGCGATCCTGTCTTCGACCAGGCTGTCAATGTGCTGGGCGATTGCCTGCTGAGCGGCACCGCTGGCGTCAAAGCTGATTGTGCTCATTGTTGGTTAGGAAGCCTTCCGTGCGGTAGCAAGTGCGCCTTCGACGTCGGCCAGCAGTTCCTTCCAGCTGGCCACGAACTTCTCGAGTCCTTCGGACTCAAGGAGCGCAACAACGTCGTTGTAGGAAACACCGAGGTTTTCAAGGGCGTTGAGGACGGCGTTGGCGTCCTCGTACGTGCCGCTGATGGTGTCGCCGGTGACCACACCGTGGTCGAAGGTGGCATCCAGGGTCTTCTCCGGCATCGTGTTCACTACGCCGGCGGCAACCAGTTCGGTCACGTAGAGGGTGTCCGGGTAGGCCGGGTCCTTGACGCCGGTGGAAGCCCACAGCGGACGCTGGGGGAGTGCGCCCGCTTCTGTGAGCACGTTCCAGCGTTCCGTGGAGAACAGCTCTTCGTAGACCTGGTAGGCGAGGCGTGCGTTGGCGACGCCTGCCTTGCCCTTGAGGGCCTTGGCCTCGTCGGTTCCGATGCCGTCAAGGCGCTTGTCGATCTCGGTGTCCACGCGGGAGACGAAGAACGAGGCGACCGAGTGGATCTTGGACAGATCGTGGCCGTTCTCCTTGGCCTGCTCAAGGCCGGACTGGAAAGCGTTGATGACTGCGCGGTACCGCTCCAGCGAGAAGATCAGGGTCACGTTGACGCTGATGCCCTCAGCCAGGGTGGCCGTGATGGCTTCGAGGCCTTCCAGGGTTGCCGGGATCTTGATGTGGACGTTGTCCTTGTTGACCTTGGCGTAGAGGTGCTTGGCCTCGGCGATGGTGCCCGCGGTGTCCCACGCCAGGCGCGGGTCTACCTCGATGGATACACGGCCATCAACACCGTTGGTGGCTGCCGCGAGCGGGGCGAACAGGTCGCAAGCGTCCGCCACGTCAGTGGTGGTGATCTCGAAGATGGTTTCTTCGACGCTGGCACCCTCTGCGGCCTTGGCTGCAATGGTTGCGTCGTAGTCCGTGCCGGACGTGATGGCGGCGTGGAAGATGGACGGGTTGGTGGTCACGCCAACCACGTTCTTCTCATCAATGAGCTTCTGCAGCGTGCCCGTTTCCAGGCGGTTGCGGGAGAGGTCATCGAGCCAGATGGATACGCCGGCGTCAGACAGCTGCTGCGTGGGAGTGCTGGTCATTGGTTTTCTCCTTGATGGGGTTTCAGACGTTTACTAAGAAAGGTCTGCGAGGGAGTCTTTGGCTGCGGCCGCAACGGCTTCGGCGGTGATGCCGAATTCGTTGAACAGGCGCTTGTAATCAGCGGAGGCACCGAAGTGTTCGAGGCTGATGGAGCGGCCGGCGTCGCCGACGAATTCCTGCCAGCCGAGCGCGAGGCCGGCTTCCACGGAAACGCGTGCCTTGACGTAGCTGGGGAGGACGGATTCGCGGTAGGCCTCGTCCTGCTTCTTGAACCACTCGACGCACGGCATGGAGACAACGCGTGTGGCGATGCCTTCGGCCTGGAGGGCTTCGCGGGCCTGGACGGCGAGCTGGACCTCGGAACCGGTGCCGATCAGGATGACCTGCGCGTCAGCGGTTTCGCCGTCCTTGGAGGCCTCGGCCAGCACGTAGCCGCCCTTTGCCACGCCTGCGGTGGACGCGAAGGTGTCACCGTTGGCTGCACCTTCGCCGCGGGCGTAGGTGGGGATGTTCTGGCGGGTCAGGACGATGCCGGCCGGGTTCTCGTGGTTCTCCAGCATGGCCTTCCATGCTGCGGAGACCTCGTTGGCGTCACCGGGGCGGACCACGTCCAGGCCGGGGATGGCACGCAGCGAGGCGAGCTGTTCCACGGGCTGGTGGGTCGGGCCGTCTTCGCCCAGGCCGATCGAGTCATGCGTCCAGACGTAGAGCGAGGGCACGCCCATGAGCGCGCCGAGGCGGATGGCGGGGCGCTGGTAATCGCTGAAGATCAGGAACGTGCCCGAGAAGGCACGCGTGCGGCCTGCCAGGGAGATGCCGTTCACGATCGAGGCAGCGGCGTGTTCGCGGATACCGAAGTGCAGCACGCGGCCGTAGGGGTTGCCCTTCCAGGCCTCGGTGGAGCGCGAAGCCGGGATGAAGGACGGGGAACCCTCGATGGTGGTGTTGTTGGACTCGGCGAGGTCGGCCGAACCGCCCCACAGTTCCGGAAGGACTGGGCCGATCGCGTTCAGGACCTTGCCCGACGCGGCGCGGGTGGAAACGTCCTTGCCGGCTTCGAAGACCGGGAGGGCGGCGTCGATGCCCACGGGGAGCTTCTTGGCTTCGATGCGCTCCAGGAGGGCGGCGCCGTCCGGGTTGGAGGCCTGCCATGCTTCGAACTTGCTCTGCCAGGCGGCGCGTTCCTCGGAACCGCGCTCCACGACCTTGCGGGCGTGGGCCAGGACTTCCTCGTCGACCTCGAAGGACTTGGCCGGGTCGAAACCGAGCACCGTCTTGAGCGCGGCAACTTCCTCGGCACCGAGTGCTGAACCGTGGATCTTGCCGGTGTTCTGCTTCTTCGGGGCCGGGTAACCGATGATGGTGCGCAGCGAAATGATGGACGGCTTGGTGGTCTCAGCCTTCGCAGCCAGGAGTGCCGAGTACAGTTCCTGGACGTCTTCGACGTACTCGCCGGTCTTGGTCCAGTCCACGCGCTGGGTGTGCCAGCCGTAGGCCTCATAACGCTTCAGGACATCCTCGGTAAACGCGATGTCGGTGTCGTCTTCGATCGAGATGTGGTTCTCATCGTAGACAACAACAAGGTTGCCCAGTTCCTGGTGGCCGGCGAGCGAGGAAGCCTCGGACGTGACACCTTCCTGCAGGTCGCCGTCGGAAGCGATGACCCAGATGGTGTGGTCGAACGGCGATTCGCCGGCGGGAGCATCGGCGTCGAACAGGCCGCGCTGGCGGCGCTGGGAGTAAGCGAACCCAACCGAGGACGCAAGGCCCTGGCCCAGCGGGCCGGTGGTGATCTCCACACCGGCGGTGTGCTTGTACTCCGGGTGGCCAGGGGTCAGGGAACCCCAGGTGCGAAGGGCTTCGAGGTCCTTCAGTTCCAGGCCGTAACCCGAAAGGAACAGCTGGATGTACAGGGTCAGGGACGTGTGGCCCGGGGAGAGGATGAAACGGTCGCGGCCAATCCACTCAGGGTTCTTCGGGTCGTGGCGCATCAGCTTCTGGAACAGCAGGTACGCAGCCGGAGCCAAGCTCATGGCCGTACCAGGGTGGCCGTTGCCGACCTTCTCCACAGCATCAGCAGCCAACACCCGAACAGTGTCAACAGCCTTCTGGTCCAGATCGGTCCAGGACAGTACTTGCTCTTCCAAATGTGGCACGAAAACCGAGCCCCTCTCTGTGCTGACGGCAGGTTTTGGAAACACGGCACGCAGGAAGCTCAGGATGGCGCCCGCTGCAATGTGTCTACCAGCCGTTCACCATTGAAACGTTGATCTCTCATCCAGTCGCACGGAGAATCCGAGAATACGGTTTCCCGGACAGTCGACGTGTGCTGATCTGTTTCACAGCTTAGCCCTAAACGTGGCGTGGGACTCAGGGAATCCCACTAACTGGACAGAAATTCGCTTATATGAATCACCAAGGCGCCCCGAACACGTGAAGATTCGGAAACATTGGCGTATTTTGCGGACATTGGTCCACTTCCGGCCACGGTATGATATCTGGAGGCCACCAGCGGTGTCCGGCCCCCCGGTTCCACCATCAACCGGACGCTGCCGCTGCGAGAACCCCAGAGCATAGAACAGAGTGACTGCCGCCGTGAGCACAACTGATACGCCCCTTAACGCGTCCCCGGCCCGGGGAGGCATCGGAATTTCCCGTAAGTTCAAGGCGTATCTGGCCCTCACCAAGCCCCGGGTCATCGAACTGCTCCTGGTCAGCACGCTGCCCACCATGATCTTCGCCCAGCGCGGCTTCCCCTCCATCGGCCTGATCCTTGCCACGCTGGTGGGCGGCGCGTTCGCCGCCGGCAGCGCGGGCGTCTTCAACTGCTACATCGACCGCGACATCGACAAGCTCATGCACCGGACCGAGAAGCGTCCGCTCGTGACAGGGGAGGTTACGCCCCGCGAAGCTCTCGTTTTCGCCTGGATCCTCGGGGCGGCCTCCATCGCGATCCTGTGGTTCGGCGCCAATCCGTTGTCCGCCTGGCTCGGCCTCGGCGCCATCGTCTTCTACGTCGTCATCTACACCATGATCCTCAAGCGCCGCACTGCGCAGAACATCGTCTGGGGTGGCGCAGCGGGTTGCTTCCCGGTACTCATCGCCTGGTCCGCAGTGACCAACACCGTTGAATGGCCGGCGATCGTCCTCTTCATGGTGATCTTCCTCTGGACCCCGCCGCATTACTGGCCCCTTTCCATGCGCTACGGCGAGGACTACCGCAACGCCAAGGTGCCCATGCTGGGTGCCATCGCCGGCGCCAAGGTGGTTTCGGTGCAGGTTGTCCTTTACGCATGGGCCATGGTGGCGTGCTCGCTCTTGATGATCCCCGTGGGCGGCGCGGGCTGGGTCTACACCATTGCGGCGGTTGCGGCCGGCGCCTGGTTCCTCTACGAGAGCCACGCCTTGTACAAGCGGGCCCAGGGCGGCGATGTTTCCAACAAGGGCGCAATGAAGGTCTTCCACGGTTCCATCAGCTACCTGACGCTGCTGTTCATCGCCCTCGCAGTCGACCCCTTCGTGGGTGCGCCGCTGATCGGCGGCTAACGCCTCCAAGGCTCCAGTTACGCAAAGTCCGACGCCGGCACTCACGCGAGTGCCGGCGTCGGACTTTTGCTATCCCCACCCCAACCCTCTCTCACCAAACACCCCTTTCCGGCGATCCTTCTCTCACCTCCGACAATGAAGCTGCGCCTGTGATACCCGTCAGCGCGGAAGCTGCTGACGGTGAATTGGGAGTGCATCGTTTGGGGCCTGGCCGCAAGCCCTTCGGGCCAACCGCACCCGCAGCGAAGTACGCTTCGGTGGAAAACCTAGGACGGTGGAAAGGCAGCTCCGTGAACTCATTTGCGTTGAGTGGGCAATAAATAGTGTGAGCACAGACAATGACATCCTCAGGCGGTCCCGGGACAGCCCTGAAGCTTTCGGGGAGTTGTATGACAGACACGCGCCCATCATCTACAGATATGCCGCCAGAAGAGCTGGCGACTTTGTGGCCGATGACGTTACGTCCGAAACGTTTCTGGTGGCCTGGGAGCAACTCGAAAGTTACGACCTTGCCCGGGAGGATGCCCGGCCTTGGCTGTTCGGCATCGCCACGAATCTACTCCGACGTCACCACCGTGCCGAAAACAGGATGCTGAAAACCGCGGCCAAAGCAGCCTGCAGGGAGGGGCTGGCGGATGACACAGACCGGGTCGCCGCCCAAGTGGATGCCACAGTGGCTGCCGGGCGCATCGCCCGGACTCTGAAAAGCATGGCAGCCATTGACCGGGAAACACTGCTCCTCTATGCCTGGGCGGACCTGACGTACGAGGGCATCGCCCTCGCCATGGAGGTTCCCGTCGGGACAGTGCGTTCACGTTTGAACCGTGCCCGCCGCACCCTGCGATCCCAGCTCAACCTCACTCCTGACGAAACGGAGAACGACCTTGGACGACTTGCAACTGCTCCGTGAACTGCGTAGCGACACTGGCTCAGTCCCGCCGGCAACCTTGGCCATGGGCCGGTCGAGAGTCATGGCCGCTATCGCCCATGACGCCACCATCGGGGTCCTGGGCAAACAGTCATCGGAGAGAAACGTTAGCCACATCCGTTTCCGCCGTCGCGCCTTGTTGGCGTCCGCGGCTGCAGTCTTGCTGATTGGCAGTATCGTCGTGGCTGACGTCGTCCGCCCGACTCCCGGAGCGACGGCGGAAGCCGCTGAGATCCTGAACGATGCAGCGCTGGCAACCATACGGACCTCCGATCCGGTCATGGCACCAGGGCAGTACCTGAGAGTAGATACCAAGGCTGTATATGCCAGCACCGTGCAAAAGGACGACGGAACTGCTGTCGCCTGGCTCGAGACCACCGGTGGCCAGATGTACATACCAGCGGATATTACCGGTGAGTGGGTTTGGAACCGGGAGCCACGGATACCTACAACCTTTTTCGGTGAAGAGTCCCGTGCGGAAGCTGAACGTCAGTCAGCTCCTGCTGAAGGCCCGGTGTTCGCAGGGCCTCAGCTCGAGGGAATTTTACGGGGGAAGGCTGGTGGATTCTATGGCGGCAGCCCCGAACAGATCCTGGGCACGCCGCTTGCAGAAGCCTTCCGGACCTTCCCGCGCGAGCCCGAAAAACTCTTGCAGCTTATTTACGACAGGACCAAGGGGAAGGGCCCCTCACCGGAGAGCGAGGCGTTGACGACCATAGCTTCAGCGCTGCGAACCGGCGTTATCCCTGCGGATCTGCGGGCAGCCATGTACAAGGCGGCAGCCCTGATTCCTGGCATCGTGGTGGCTGCGAAGCAGGCGACCCTTGACGGGCGCCAGGGCGTTGCCCTTGGAGTACATTATGCCGATGGCAAAGTCCGCGATGACATCATTGTGAACCCCGCAACGGGACAGTTGATCGGCGAGCGAACGGTATACCTGGTAGCCGAAGCCGGCATTCCCGCCAACACGGCTGCAGCGTGGACGTCGGTGCAGACATCGGTAGTGGACTCGGCCCCGTAGCCCGCCCAGCAGAACCTGATGCGGCTCGGTTGGCACCCTTGCGGAGTGCCCAACCGAGCCATCCCAATTCCACGAACTGCGCTATTGGACGGGACTCCGCCTACTTGACCGGGCTCGCCTTCGCCAGGTCTGCCGCGTTGGTTGAGGCGCTCATCAGCAAAGCCGCGCCGAGCATGTGCGCGCCAACCATGAGGGCGGGGATGCCGTTGTAGTACTGGGTAAAGCCGATGACGGCCTGCAACACGGTGACCGCCACCATGAGGTGGGCGGCCGTGCGGAAGGGCCCGGCGATCTTGTGCCGGAACACCACGTAGACGGCGAAGAGCGAGCCCGCCGTGATCAGGTAAGCCGGGACGGCGTGGATGTGCGAGAAGAGGTCCCAGTCGAGGTCGTTCCTCGGTGCATCAGCATCGCCTGCGTGCGGGCCGGCGCCCGTTACCACTACTCCGAGCATCACCGCGATGGCCGAGAACACGGCCACTGCCAGCATTGCCGGGCGCAGAACAGCCGGCAGCGGAACCAGGGAGCGGTTCATGAACCGCCCTGTGCGCCCGTAGGCCCGGTTGACCAGGAGCGTGGCAAAGACCACCAGGGCCATGGAGACCAGGAAGTGCAAGCCCACTACCCAGGGATTCAACCCGGAAAGCACCGTGATGCCGCCGATGACGGCCTGCGCGGGAATGCTGGCCAGAAGTCCAAGTGCCAGAAGGAAGAGGTCGCGCCGTTCCTTGCGGAGGTTCCACAAGTAGACCAGCATGAGGGCGGCCACGGCCGCCAGGGCGAACGTCAGGAGGCGGTTGCCGAACTCGATGAATCCGTGGATGCCCATTTCCGGAGTGTTGACGAGGGAGTCCGAGGTGCATCGGGGCCACGTGGGGCAGCCAAGGCCGGAGGCAGTCAGGCGAACGGCGCCGCCGGTCACAACCAAGACCGTTTGGCCGATCAATGACAGGACCGACAGACGCCGGATGGTCCGGTTCACGTCGGTGGGGAGTTTGGAAGTGAACCGCTGAACGGTTTTGGGAAGGCGTGATGCCGTGCTCACAGGTTTCTCGTTTCTCAGTTCTCGTTCGGTGGTCAGTTCCACTTGAACCAGCGGATGGCCGCGGCGCCCGCAATCAGTGTCCACAGCAGCAGGACCAAGGCGGCCGGCCAGGCGATGGCTCCGTGCAGGAACGCCTCGCGCAGCGCCTGTCCCAGGGCGCCGGAGGGGAGGAAATGCACGATGCTCTGGGCCAGAGCCGGGAGTCTCTCGGCTGGAACAACAATCCCACCCAGGGCGCCGAGCAGGATCCACAGGAGGTTGGTAATGGCCAACGTGGCTTCCGGGCGCACCGTACCCGCAACCAGCAGCCCCAGCGCGGTGAACGCTGCAGCTCCGAGGACCAACAATGCCAGCCCGGGCAGCCACCCTGCCGGAGCGGGGTGCCACCCCAGCAATCCGGCAACAATGGTTACCACCACTACCTGCAGGAACAACACCACCAATACAGCCAGGATCTTTCCCGCGATCAGGCCACCCCGGCCCAGCGGGGTGGTGGACAGGAAGCGCAGAACTCCATAGCGGCGGTCGAATCCTGTGGCGATGCCTTGGCCCGTGAAAGCCGTGGACATGGCGCAGAGTGCCAGGATGCCCGGCGTCGCGATGTCCACGCGGGAGCCGCCAAGCCCGTCCAGCAAGGGAGTCACCGACAGGCCTACCAAGGCCATGAGCGGCAACACAATGGCCAGGATAAGTTGCTCCCCGTTGCGGAGCATGGTGATGGTCTCGTACTTGCCCTGTTGAACGATGCGGCGGGAAAGGGAGGCCGGACCGGCGTTGGGTGCCAGGAGCTTGCTCATCGAAGGTCCCTTCCGGAAATGTCCAGGAATACGTCCTCCAGGCTGCGTGCTTCAAGGCGGAGGGATGCAGGCATGATGTTCCGTTCTGCCCACCACGCGGTCAGGGCTGCCAGGTCCGCCGGAGTCAGGGCGCCGCTGACCGAATAGCTGCCGGCCCTCGTTTCGGTGACGTGGAGGCCTGTCCGGAGAACTGCGCTGAAGTCCATTCCGGCAGGTCCGTCGAAGAAGAGTGTCCTGTCCGCGATGTCGGTCGAATGGTGGTGGGCCAACAGCTCGGCAACCGTTCCTTCGGCGACGTTGTGTCCGCCGTCGATGATGTAGACGTAATCGGCGAGCCGCTCGGCGTCGTCCATCAGGTGGGTGGTGAGCACGATGCCCATCCCGGCGTCGCGGAGTTCGGCGATAAGGTCGAAAACGATCTGGCGCGATTGCGGGTCCAGGCCCGCGCTCGGCTCATCCAGGAAGAGGATGTCCGGGTTGCCTACCAGGGCGGCGGCCAGGGCAAGCCGCTGTTTTTGTCCACCTGACAGGCGGCGGACGTTGGTCCTGCTGAACTGGTTGATGCCGAGCCGCTCCACCAGCAGGTCAAGGTCCATGGGGTTCGCGTACATGCCCGCCACATGGCGCAGCAGGGGAAGGGGGCGGGCCGACGGCGGGAGGCCGCCGTCCTGGAGCATGACACCAACGCGTGAGCGCAGTTCCGCGCCCGCGGTGTCCGGGTCCTCGCCGAGGAGCGAGATGGTGCCCCCTGTCCGTTTCTGCAGACCTTGGGCGCACTCCAGGGTGGTGGTCTTGCCGGCACCGTTGGCGCCAAGGAGGGCGGTGATTTGCCCGCGCTCCGCTACCAGGGAAAGGCCACTCACAACCCTGAGCATTTTGCCGTCAAGGGAGGCCAGGGGGCCAACATCCTTGATGAGTCCGTCTATGGTGAGGACAGGGGAGTCGGTGGATCGCACCAAAGTATTCTACGCGAAGTAGTACGGTCACATGCGGCGGGTAGGGCAAGGTCAGTCTTGCCTTACTGGAGCCCGGAATGAAATTACGACATGATTGTGTTGTGTATTCCATGAGCACTCCAGTTTCCATGCCCTCGAAGCGGCATGCTGCGGCGGACGGGCCCCTTGCGCCCGTGCCTTCGCTGCCGGATGCTGAAGACCGTACGCGCGACCGCGTCCTTGCCGCCGTCCTGGAAAACGGACCTGTCAGCGCCGCAGAACTCGGTGACCTGCTTGGATTCACCCCTGCGGCCGTACGCCGGCACTTAGACCACCTCGAACGGAACGGCGTCATCGAAGTCAAGCGCGTCGCAAAGGCCGGAGCCGGTGCAGGCCGTCCGGCACGGCGGTACGTCCTCAGTTCACAGGGCCAGTCCAAGCTGGGCGACGACTACCTGAACATCGCAACCTCTGCCCTGCGCCGCCTGCAGGATATCGCGGGAGAAGACGCGGTGCGGGATTATGCGGAAGAACGGTTCGCCGAGATGGAACGCCGTTATGCGCCCGAGGTGGCCGCTGCCGGTGAGGACATAGGAGCCCGCGCAGTGGCTTTGTCCAAGGCACTGAGCCGGGACGGCTACGTCGCCTCCGCCCACTCCATTGAGGCCAAGGCTCCCTTGCCCGCCGAATTCTCGAGCGTCCAACTGTGCCAGGGGCATTGCCCCATCCAGCAGCTCGCGGCGGAATTTCCCGTGTTCTGCGACACCGAAACCAAGGTGTTCTCCCGCTTGGTGGGCGTCGATGTCCGCCGCTTGTCCACCTTGGCGCAAGGCGGTCACGTCTGCACCACCCACATACCTACCGGGCGACCGGCTGCCACGATGCTCCCCGACATCGCAGAGCAGTCCGGAAACCTGTCCAAGGAATCAAACAACCAGCAAGAAAGGCCGTGATGACGGGTCAATTAGCTGAAGGAACAGCAGAGAAGGCGGTAGCTGACGGCACTGTGATCTCGGAGATTCTGGAAAAGAATCCCGAGCTGCATGGCATCGGCAACTACGAGTACGGCTGGGCCGACAAGAACGACGTCGGCGCCAACGCCCGCCGTGGCCTCGATGAGGAGGTTGTCCGTGACATCTCCGACAAGAAGAGCGAGCCCGAATGGATGCTCGACCTCCGCCTCAAGGGCCTGAAGTACTTCGACCGCAAGCCCATGCCCACCTGGGGTGCAGACCTCTCGGGCATCGACTTCGACAACATCAAGTACTTCGTGCGCTCCACCGAGAAGCAGGCAGCCACCTGGGAAGACCTGCCCGAGGACATCCGGAACACCTACGAGAAGCTGGGTATCCCGGAAGCTGAGCGCAGCCGCCTGGTTTCGGGCGTTGCGGCGCAGTACGAGTCCGAGGTTGTCTACCACCAGATCCGCGAGGACCTCGAAGCCCAGGGCGTGATCTTCCTGGACACCGACACCGCGTTGAAGGAACACCCGGAGATCTTCCAGGAGTACTTCGGCACCGTGATCCCCGTGGGCGACAACAAGTTCGCCTCGCTGAACACCGCGGTCTGGTCCGGTGGCTCGTTCGTGTACGTTCCCAAGGGAGTCCACGTGGACATCCCCCTGCAGGCCTACTTCCGTATCAACACGGAGAACATGGGCCAGTTCGAGCGCACACTGATCATTGCCGACGAAGACTCGTATGTGCACTACATCGAAGGCTGCACGGCTCCGATCTACACCTCGGACTCCCTGCACTCGGCAGTTGTGGAAATCATCGTGAAGAAGGGCGCACGCGTCCGCTACACCACCATCCAGAACTGGTCCAACAACGTGTACAACCTGGTCACCAAGCGCGCCATCTGCGAAGAGGGCGCCACCATGGAATGGGTAGATGGCAACATCGGATCCAAGGTGACCATGAAGTACCCGGCCGTCTACCTCGTGGGCGAGCACGCCAAGGGTGAGACGCTGTCCATCGCCTTCGCCGGCGAGGGCCAGCACCAGGACACCGGTTCCAAGATGGTGCACATCGCTCCGAACACCAAGAGCTCCATCATTTCCAAGTCGGTGGCCCGCGGCGGCGGCCGTGCCGCTTACCGTGGCCTGGTCCAGGTCCGCGAAGGTGCCAAGCACTCGGCCAACACCGTACGTTGTGACGCGCTTCTGGTGGACACGATTTCGCGTTCGGACACCTACCCGTACATCGACATCCGCGAGGACGACGTCGTACTGGGCCACGAGGCTACCGTTTCCCGCGTCAGCGAAGAGCAGCTCTTCTATCTGATGTCCCGCGGCATGCCGGAGGACGAGGCCATGGCCATGATCGTGCGCGGCTTCATCGAGCCGATCGCCCGTGAACTGCCCATGGAATACGCCCTCGAGCTCAACCGCTTGATTGAACTTCAGATGGAAGGATCCGTCGGTTAACAATGACTGATATCACTACTGAAAAGGCACGCATCGGCGCGCCCTCAGCACAGCCCTTTATCGACGGCTTCACCGAAGAAGGCGAAAACCTTTCGCCGATCAACGCCGGCTCGACGACGGAACAGCCTTCTGCTGGCCCCCTCGCCGGTGCATCGGCGAAGGGCCACTCGCACGGCGGCGGCGTCGGCGTCCCGGACAGCTCACGCGCAGGACGCTTGACGTCCTACAACGTGGAGGACTTCAAGGCACTGACGGGCCTCGAAGAGGACTGGCGGTTCACGCCGCTGCGCCGCCTCCGCGGGCTGCACAGCGAAGCCCTGACCGGCGCTGCTCCGGCCGTGTCCGTCAACGCCCCCGCCGGCGTGACGGTTGAGACCGTGGGTCGGGAAGACCAGCGCATTGGCCAGGCAGGCATTCCCGAGGACCGCGTCTCCGCGAACGCCTGGGCCAACTTCAAGGAAGCTACCGTCATCACGGTTCCCTCGGAGACCTCCCTCGAATCGGAGATCAGTGTCACCCTCGCGGGTTCCGGCACGGAGGCCGCCGCCCAGCACGTGGTAGTGGTTGCGGAGAAGTTCTCCAAGGCCGTCCTGGTCCTGGGCCATGAAGGCACCGCCGTCGTGTCCGAGAACGTGGAGATCATCCTCGAAGACGGCGCGGAACTCACCGTCGTTTCGCTGCAGGAATGGAACGATGATTCGGTTCACGCTTCCTCGCAGCAGGCCAAGATCGGCCGTGACGCCAAGTTCAAGCACATCGTCGTCAGCCTCGGTGGCGACCTCGTCCGCGTCACGCCGACGGCCCGCTTCGCAGCCCCCGGCGGCGAAGTGGAACTCTTCGGCCTGTACTTCGCCGACGCCGGCCAGCACCTTGAGCACCGCACGTACGTTGACCACGGGCAGCCCAACTGCGTCTCCAATGTGCTGTACAAGGGCGCGCTGCAGGGCAAGGGTGCGCACACCGTATGGGTGGGCGATGTCCTGATCCAGAAGAACGCCGAAGGCACTGACAGCTACGAGAAGAACCAGAACCTGGTGCTGACCGATGGCTGCCGTGCGGACTCCGTGCCGAACCTCGAAATCGAGACGGGCCTCATCGAAGGCGCGGGCCACGCCAGCGCCACGGGCCGTTTCGACGACGAGCACCTCTTCTACCTGATGGCGCGCGGTATTCCGGAAGACGTTGCCCGCAGGCTCGTGGTCCGTGGCTTCCTCAACGAGATCATCCAGAAGATCAAGGTTCCGGCCATCGAGGACCGGCTGACCGAAGCCGTTGAGCGCGAGCTCGCTGCAACCGACAACTAACGTCTACCGACAACCAGGACAGGCCAACAGGACAACCATGAGTGATCACATCAAGGGCGAACTGGTGTGCAACGCCAACGACATCAAGGTCAAGCAGGCATTGCGCGTCCTGATCGATGACTACCCCGTAGCCATCGTGAAGGACTCGATGGGCGAAATCCACGCCGTCGGAGACACCTGCTCGCACGCTGACATCTCGTTGTCCGAAGGCGAAATCGAAGGCTGCGCGATCGAATGCTGGGGCCATGGTTCCCAGTTCGATCTGCGCAGCGGACAGCCCCTGCAGTTGCCTGCCTACGACCCCGTCCCGGTTTTCGCCGTCACCATCGATGGCGACGACGTCTACGTGGACGTGACCAACGTTGTGAACGGCGCTCCGGTAAACAACTACTGAGCGCCCAGTACCGCCAGACTTACGAACGGAAAGAAAGAAGAGCATGTCTACTCTTGAGATCAAGGACCTGCACGTCAGCATCGAGACGGAGCAGGGCACCAAGGAGATCCTGAAGGGCGTCAGCCTGACCATCAGGACCGGCGAAACCCACGCCATCATGGGTCCCAACGGCTCCGGCAAGTCCACGCTTGCTTCCACCATCGCCGGCCACCCGCGTTACACGGTGACCAGCGGCAGCATCACCCTGGACGGCGAAGATGTCCTGGAGATGAGCGTTGACGAGCGCGCCCGTGCAGGCGTCTTCCTCGCCATGCAGTACCCGGTGGAGGTTCCGGGTGTCACCATGACCAACTTCCTGCGCACCGCCAAGACCGCCATCGACGGCGAAGCTCCTGCCCTCCGCACCTGGACCAAGGACGTCAAGGCAGCCATGCAGCAGTTGCGCATCGACGCCGACTTCGCCCAGCGCAACGTCAACGAAGGCTTCTCCGGCGGCGAGAAGAAGCGCGTCGAGATCCTGCAGCTCGAGCTCTTCAAGCCCAAGTTCGCCGTGCTTGACGAAACCGACTCCGGCCTGGACGTCGACGCCCTCAAGGTGGTTTCCGAAGGCGTCAACCGGGCACACGCCCAGGGCAACATGGGCACGCTGCTCATCACCCACTACACCCGCATCCTGCGCTACATCAAGCCGGACTTCGTTCACGTCTTCGTTGACGGCAAGGTAGTCGAAGAAGGCGGCCCCGAGCTCGCCGACCGCCTCGAAGAAGAAGGCTACGACCGCTACGCCGCAGGTGCCGGCGTCGCTGTTGCTCCTGCCGCCCAGGCCTAGTTAGGATCGCCTTATGACCGAAATCAACGCTGCGCGCACCAGCCTCGAAGATGTCGAGGAAGCGCTCAAGGACGTCATCGACCCTGAGCTTGGGGTCAACGTCGTTGACTTGGGCCTGCTTTACGGCCTGAAGTACTCGGACGACGACGGCGCCCTCCTGATCGACATGACACTCACCACGGCGGCTTGCCCGCTGACGGACGTGTTGGAAGAGCAGGTTGGCAAGTCCTTGGACGGCATCGTCGATGACTGGCGCCTGAACTGGGTATGGATGCCGCCATGGGGTCCCGAACGGATCACCGACGACGGCAAGGACCAGATGAGGGCCCTCGGCTTCAACATCTGATCAGCTGGCTGTCCCGCTGTAGGCGGACAAAGGAAGTGGTTCCGGGCTTATGCCCGGAACCACTTCCGTTTAACCTTCGGCTATGGCGTGGCGACGCCGAACGTGTCGCACTTGTTGATGTCTCCGGTGGAGTAGCCCTGGGAGAACCACTTCTGCCGCTGTTCGCTGGAACCATGCGTCCAGGACTCCGGTGAGACCCTGCCGGTGGCCGCCTTCTGGATGCGGTCGTCGCCCACTGCCGATGCAGCGGAGAGGGCATCCTGCAGGTCCTGCTGGGTGATCGGGTCCAGGAAGGGCTTTCCCGTTGCAGGGTCGGCCTGCGTTGACGCGTAACGCACCCACAGGCCGGCATAGCAGTCGGCCTGCAGTTCCACCCGCACTCCGCCGGATTGGGGGCCTTGGGGATCCTGTTGAGCCCGGTCAAGGTTGCCAAGGATGTTCTGGATGTGGTGCCCGAATTCGTGCGCCACCACGTATTCCTGCGCGAGGGGTCCGCCGGAGGAGCCAAACCGCGTCACCAACTCGTCGAAGAAACCAGGGTCGAAGTAGGCCTTGACGTCGGCAGGGCAATAGAAGGGCCCTACGGCAGTGGTCGCCTGCCCGCAGCCTGTACTGGTGACTTGGTCGAAGATGACCGTCCCCGGCCGCGAGTACTTCACGTTGTAGTCGGCCAGATATGCGGGCCAGAAGGCGTTGAGGCTGTTGACCGTCCCGGTGATGCGGCAATCAAGCCGCTTGTCGGCATCCGCACCTGTCTGGCATTCCTGGACGCCGCCTGTTCCGGTTCCGCTCTCGACGGCGGGTGGCTGGCCGCCGCCGGTGATGTCACCGAGGATGTTGGGATTTACTCCCAAGAGCACGAGCAGGAGGGCCACAATGCCGCCCCCGATCCCGCCGCCGATCTTGGTTCCGCGTCCTATGCCGCTGCCGCGTCGGTCTTCAACCTGCGAGGGATCCAGTTGTGCGCCGTCATTGAAACTCATACAGCCAGAATAGACGTCACCTTTGATGCCTGACGGGGGACACTGCCGTAAAATTGCGGGGATGCCTTTCCTGGACAAACTTCAGCTCTGGGCCGATGAACGCCCGCACCACACGGCCGTGGTTGTGGGAAGCAGCCGGCTCACCTGGGCGGAACTCCGCGACGCCGCCACGGACCTTCTGGACACCCGTGCCACTATGGTGCTGGCCGAACAGAACTCTGTCCCCTTCATTGAACGCTACGTTGCCGCCGTGGCGGGGACCCGCCGCTGCGCGGTCCTCGACCCAGCATGGCCCGCGGCCATGGTTGAGGAGGTTGCCGCCAGGGTCCAGGACTCGGAGACGGTTGCCGCCATGGAACTGGTGGACGGCGATCCCGCCAGCACGTTCCTCGTTGGACTGACCTCCGGTACGACTTCCATTCCCAAGGCCTTCACCCGTTCGCGCCGTTCCTGGCAGGTCTCCTTCGATGCCTCCATCGAATTTTTCGGCTTGGAACAGGACGACCACACACTCGCTCCCGGGCCGCTTTCGGCATCCCTGAACCTCTACGCATTGTCCGAGTGCCTTTACGCGGGAGCCTCGTTCCATACCCTGGAGACCTTCGATGTTGGCGACGCCCACGCGGCCATCAGCCACGACGGCATCACCAGGCTCGTGTTGGCCCCCACCATGCTCCGCCTCCTCAGCGAACGCGGCCTGGCCGGCGATGTGGACGCCTCGGGGATCCGCAGCATCGTCTCCGCCGGTTCCAAGCTCGATGCCCGTACGTTGGAGGCCGCCCGCCGCTGGGCTCCCAACGCGGTGATTTTCGAGTACTACGGAGCATCTGAATTGAGCTTCGTGTCCGGCACCCGCCTGGCCGCCGGGGAGCCGTTGGACATTGGCGGGACCGGCATCGGGCGCCCGTTCCCTGGGGTGGACCTAAGGATCCTTGACGACGCCGGGAACGAGCTCGAGCCCGGACAGCATGGAAACATCAGCGTCCGGAGCGGGATGGTCAGCAACGGCTATCTGTGGGGCGATGACGGCCACGCCCTTCGCTGCCTCGACGGCTGGTACACGGTAGGGGACCAGGGCTACCTGGATCATGGCACCTTGCATATCCTCGGCCGCCGGGCGGACATGATCATCACCGCGGGCAAGAACGTTTACCCGCACGAGGTGGAGCTCGCCCTTGCTTCCGTGCCGGGCATTGCATCCGCCGTCGCCGCCGGGGCCCCGGATGACATCAGGGGCCAACGGGTGGTCGCGGGAATCGTGCCCGCGTACGGTGCTGTCACAGCCACCCAGCTTCGCACGGGCCTGGATGGATTACTGCCACGGGACAAATGGCCGCTGCAGTACTTCGTCATGGCCGAGCTGCCCATGACGGACCGGGGCAAGGTGAGCCGCAAGGTGCTTCTGGATTGGATCAAGAACCACGATCCGCGGGTCCAGCCCCTTGGCTAAGGCAGACAGCCGGGTGGCCTCCGATCCTTCCCGGCAGGCCGTCATCATTGCGGCGTTGCGGACGCCCGTGTGCCGTGCCAACGGCCGGCTACAACACCTGCGGGCCGGGGATCTGCTGGCTCCGGTGCTGGCGGCCCTGGTTGAGGATGCCGGGGTGGACCCGGCTCTGGTGGACGACGTTATCATCGGCAACGCAGTGGGCGGTGGCGGCAACGTGGCCCGGTTCGCTGCGCTCCAGGCAGGATTTCCCGTCAGCGTTCCCGGCGTGACCATCGACCGGCAGTGTGGTTCAGGCCTGGATGCGATATCCATGGCGGCTCGGTTGGTTGCCGCCGGGGGCAGCCCCCTGTTCATCGCCGGCGGAGTGGAAAGCGTCAGTACGGCGCCCGCACGCGCCAACCGGAACGACGACGGCGGCCTGGACTTCTACTCCAGGGCCAGCTTCGTGCCAAGCGACTTTGGTGACCCGGATATGGGGGTGGCCGCCGAAAATGTGGCCCGTCATTTCGGCATCGATCGGGAACGGCAGGATGCCTACGCGCTGGAAAGCCACCGCCGTGCCGTCGCGTCTGCCGTGGCCGGCCGCTTCGAGGGCGAAATAGTGCCCCTGGCCAGCGCTGGAACCACTGTCGCCCAGGACGACGGACCCAGGAAGTCGCTCAACCCGTCCCTGATGGCGCGGTTCCCGGCGGCGTTCGTCTCTGGCGGAACGGTTACCGCGGCGAACTCGTGCTTTGACGCCGATGCGGCCTCCGCCGTCGTTGTTACTTCGCTCCACCGGGCACGGTCGATGGGTGCGCAGGACGCCCTGCTGGTCCTGGATTGCGATACCGCAGGAGTGGACCCGGAGTTATTGGGCATCGGCGCCGCCCATGCTGCCAAACGGCTCCTTGCCCACGCGGACCTTTCGGCCGGGGACGTGGACCTGGTGGAATTCAACGAGGCGTTTGCCTCTCAGACCATCGCCTGCCTGGACCAGCTGGGGATCGACCCGGCGGCAGCCAACCTGGAGGGTGGGGCGCTGGCTTTGGGGCACGCTTACGGTGCGTCCGGTGCAGTGCTCGTGACGCGATTGATGTCCCAGGCCAGGCATCGCTACCACTCCGGGGGCGCCGAGTCCCTGGGGCTGGCGATGATCAGCATTGCCGGGGGCATGGGAACGTCTGCCCTTCTGCGGTACGCGAGGCTCTAGCGGCGCTCTGATTCCTCGTCGGGTTCGCCAAGACCCCTGGCAGCAAGTGCGTCCCCGGTGTGCCGGGCATAGGCCACCGTGGTGATGAAGACAGGAAGCACCAGCGCGCGTGGGCTGCGCTCAAGTCCGCGTGCCCTCGCGGCGTCCCGGACATCGGAGAACGCACCGGCAATGAACGGAATGCTCCGGAGCATAATGGCGATGGTCAGTGCGAAGCGCTCGGGATCCGCCCCCCAGCGTTGAAAGGGCCGGGCCAG
This sequence comes from Paenarthrobacter sp. NPDC018779, assembly GCF_044391085.1. NCBI lineage: Bacteria > Bacillati > Actinomycetota > Actinomycetes > Micrococcales > Micrococcaceae > Paenarthrobacter > Paenarthrobacter sp. NPDC018779. The sequence continues at coordinate 350,260 of NZ_JBIRZS010000001.1, forward strand.
CGAAACCACACCATCCAGCAATTGCTGTACCGGTGTAGTGGCCGTAAGGACAGAGGCAGCGACGACGCACACCAGGACATTCAGCACAATCCTGGCCGCGGTGGGGCCGCCAAGCTGCCACCATTGGAACAATCCGATGACTGCCACGATCGGCGTGACCATCCAGACCACCCGTGCGAGGCGGCGGGGGCCTGCTCCACTCAGCAGGAACAAGGCACACATGGCCCCGAAGACCGCCAGCGAAACAGCCCAGTCGACAATGAGGAAGGACGCGGCCCCGCAGGCCGCCACCACCAGGAACTTCAACCACAAGGGAGTCTTGTGGATCAGCGAGTCCCCTTGGACGTAGTTCGCGATGAGGAAGCCATGGCCCCTCACGGCGTGGTCCCCTCAATGCTTGCGGCACAAAGTTCCCGGTAATGGGCAATGGCCGCGGCGGGGACGCCGTCGAAGACGATCCGGCCCGACTCGACCACCAGGACACGGTCCATGTCCTGGGCGAGTTCCAGGTCATGGGTGGACATGATCACCTGCTGTTCGAGCCCGGCGATGGTGCGCCGAAGCAGCTCACGGTTCCGCAGGTCCAGCAAGGTTGACGGTTCGTCGAGGACCAACACTTTGGGATTCACCGCAAGGACGGCTGCCAGGGCCAACAATTGCCGCTCGCCGCCGGAGAGTTCATAGATGCTTTGGTCTGCCAAGTGCAGGATGCCGAAACGGTCCAGGACCGCCTCGGCCCGGAGGGCACGCTCGCGCCCGTTCTTCACTGAACGGCGCAAGGACAATTCCACGTCTTCGCGTCCCGTGGGCATCACCAGCTGCGAGAAAGGATCGGTGAACACGAAGCCCACGTTGGCCCGGACCCGCCGCACGGCAGCCACGGTGTCCTCTCCATGGACCGTTACCGACCCCGCAGTCGGCTCCACCAGGCCGTTGACCAGGCGCAGCAAGGTGGATTTGCCGGAACCGTTGGCCCCGATGACACCAATGCGCCGTTCGGTCAGGCCGAGGGACACGTCCTGCAGCAGGGTCTTGTCCGTCGCCGCGCCGTCCACGGCAACACGGACGGAGACCCCGCTGAAGTTGATGGAATTCATTAGCCTGCCTGTTTGACCCGGCGTACCAGCACGTCCGGAAATGCCTTATGGAGAGCCACCGCGATGAGGACCGCGAGGACGTTCTTCAGGATATCGCCCGGGTAGTAGGGGAGGTCCGCGATGAATGCCTTGGTGAAATCGAGTTTGCCGTTGACCATCATGCCCAGGACGCCGAGCCCGTGGATGATGACCACACTGCTGACCATGGTGGCAACGAACAGCAGGAGCGCACGGAACCGCACCGTCTTCCGGATGATCACGGCAGCCAGGGCGCCTGTCGCGGCGGCGGCCAGGGGAAAAGCGATGATGTAGCCCGCGGAGGGAGTTGCCAGGATGCCCAGTCCGCTGCGTCCGCCGCTGAAGATCGGCAGTCCTGCCAGCCCCAACAGGACATAAAGCCCGACGGCGGCAAAACCGCGCCCGGCGCCCAGCACCAAACCGCTGAGCATGACAGTCAGGGTCACCAGGGTGATCGGCACGCCCAGGGCGCCCACGGGGATGCCCGGGACAATCGATGAAGCGGCCACGAGGGCCGCAAAGACGGCGATGAGGCCGAGGTCCGTGGCTGTCCACCGCTTGCGGGCAACAGTGCGCGCAGGGGGAGCCGGATTGGTTTGAGTCATGGGGGTTCCTTGGTAGCTGCAGTGATGGTGGGTTGGGGCCCACACTTCGAGAATACGGAGGCGTGGGAGCACCTATTTTGGAGTCTCTCCACAAAGGCACCCGGGCAATCTTTGGTGGGTGGCACAGTTTCTCCCGATGTCCGGTCCCGGCCAGCCTGCCGGTAGACTTGGACAGGCCGTTCTCACGGCCGTCCCCGCCGCAACCACCGGCCCACCGGCCCCGCAGGCGTTCCCCGTTGAAAGGCATCACCCGAATTGATTACCGTCCAGGAACTCGAACTCCGCGCCGGCGCACGCCTGCTGATGGACCAGGTTAACTTCAGGGTGGACAAAGGGGACAAGATCGGGCTGGTTGGCCGTAACGGCGCAGGTAAGACCACCCTGACCCGTGTCCTGGCGGGGGAGGGCCTTCCCGCAGGCGGCAAGGTGACGCGGAGCGGCGAGATTGGGTACCTTCCGCAGGATCCCCGTACCCCGGACATGGAGCAGCTGGCACGGGACCGCATCCTCTCCGCCCGTGGCCTGGATGTGGTCCTTGGCAAGCTGAAGAAAGCCCAGGCGGAGATGTCCAGCGAGGACGCAGCTGTCCAGCGCAAGGCCATGAACCGCTATGACCGCCTGGAGGCCGAATTCCTTGCAGGCGGAGGGTACGCAGCAGAAGCGGAAGCGGCTGCTATTTCTTCCAACCTCGCCCTGCCCGAGCGCATCCTCAACCAGCCCCTGAAAACGCTGTCCGGCGGCCAGCGTCGTCGCGTGGAGCTGGCCAGGATCCTGTACTCGTCCGCAGAAACGCTGCTGCTGGACGAACCCACCAACCACCTGGATGCTGATTCCATCACGTGGTTGCGCGACTTCCTGAAGAACCACCAGGGCGGACTCATCGTCATCAGCCACGATGTGGAGCTGCTCGAAGCAACGGTGAACAAGGTCTACCACCTTGATGCCAACCGTGCCCAGATCGACTACTACAACATGGGCTGGAAGCGGTACCTCCAGCAGCGCGAAACCGACGAGCGCGCGCGCCGCCGGGAACGCGCGAACGCCGAGAAGAAAGCCCAGGTCCTCCTGGACCAGGCCAACAAGATGCGTGCCAAGGCCACCAAGGCCGTGGCCGCGCAGAACATGGCCAAGCGTGCCGAGCGCCTGCTCAGTGGGCTTGAGGCTGTCCGTGAGCAGGACCGGGTGGCAGCGCTGCGCTTCCCCGAGCCGTCGCCCTGCGGCAAGACGCCTTTGACGGCGGAGGGCCTCAGCAAGTCCTACGGTTCCCTGGAGATCTTCACCGACGTCGACCTCGCGATCGATCGCGGCTCAAAGGTGGTCATCCTGGGCCTCAACGGTGCGGGCAAGACCACGCTGCTGCGCATGCTCGCAGGAGTGGACGCGCCGGATACCGGCGACATCATCCCTGGACATGGCCTCAAAGTCGGCTACTACGCCCAGGAACATGAAACCCTGGACCACGACCGCACAGTGCTGGAGAACATGCGTTCCTCGGCGCCGGACATGAAGGATGCCGAGGTCCGCGGCATCCTGGGTTCGTTCCTGTTCTCCGGCGATGACGTGGATAAGCCCGCCGGTGTGCTCTCCGGTGGTGAAAAGACCCGCTTGGCCCTGGCAACCATCGTGGCTTCCAGCGCCAACGTTCTGCTCCTCGATGAGCCCACCAACAACCTGGACCCTGCCAGCCGCGCGGAAATCCTTGGCGCCCTGAAGAACTACACCGGCGCCGTGGTGATGGTGAGCCACGACGAGGGCGCAGTCGCCGCGCTGAACCCCGAGCGCGTAGTGCTGTTGCCCGACGGCGTCGAGGACCACTGGAACGAGGATTACCTGGACCTGATCACGCTGGCTTAAGGCCGGCTAGCGCACTGGGAGCTCCGTCGCGCCGGTAATGCGCAGCAGGTCCTCGTAGGTGATGGAGAACATGGAGTTGTGGTCTCCTGCGCCGGCCCACAGTTCTCTGTGATCCCGCAACGAGCTGTCCAGGATGGTCCTTATCGGCTGGGGGTGGCCTACGGGCGCCACTCCGCCCACTTCCTGTCCGGTGTGTTCAAGGACGAACTCCGGGGTGGCGCGGCGGATCTTGCCGGTCTCCAGTTGGCGGGCCACCAGTGTGGTGTCCACTTTCGCGGCGCCGCTCGCAAGGATCAGGAGAGGTTCGCCGTCCGCTTCGAAAACAAGGCTGTTGGTTATGGCAGCGACCTCGCAGCCAAGTACGGAAGCTGCTGCCGCCGCCGTCGGGACCTTCTCTTCGAAGACGCGGACCGTGTCCTTGGCCCCAAGCGCAGTGAGGGCGGTCCTGACGGTTTGGACGGGATCGTGGATTCTCTCAGTAGCCTTGGGCATCCAGGATCGCGTCTTCCTCTTCTTCGGACGTACGGCGCTTGTTCTTTCGTGGCGCGGGTGCAGGGCGTTTGCGGGGAGCAGCAGCGGACATGATTTCTTCGTCGTCCTCATCTTCGGCATCGATCGCTGCGTTGCGCGCCTGCTGCCGGGCGGCGTAGCCGAACCCGATGAACATCAGGACGCCGAAGGCAAACCACTGCAGCGAGTAGGACAAGTGGGTGCCCTCTTCCGTTGCCGGTTTAGGGAATGGCGTGGGCATGGGCTGCACGGCTGGTGTTTCGCTCGCCAATTGGCCGTAGGCGCCCGTTTCAATCTTGTAGGGCAACTCACCAGCGAACCCGGGCAAATCGATCGACGCCAATTGCCCCTCCACCGCCCCGCGGTCCAGCTTCGGTTCCGAAGGCTTGAGGCGGGCCACCACGGTGACCTCACCTGTGGGAGGCGATGGCACGACGTCGGGCCTTCCGGGGGTGTTGTTGCCGATCGGCAACCAGCCACGGTCGATCACTACGGCCTCGCCGGTGGTCAGGCGGAAAGGAACCACGACGTCGTAGCCCGGCTGGCCGTTCAACGGCCGGTTCCGGACCACTCGCTGTCCGTCAAGATCGTAGGTTCCGCGCAGTTCCACCTGAGTCCATTCGCGCTCGGGATCGAGTTGACGGAACTCGTCCTTGATGGAGGCGAAGGGCACCGGGGTGGCCGAATAGTTGCTGACCACGCGGTTGATTTCGGCCAGCGTTTCCGCGCGCCGGTCCATTTGCCACCGCCCGAGGAACACACAGGCCGTAGCGAAGATGACGGCCAGGACAAAATAGCCCAGCCACTTGCTGGAAAACAGGAAGCGGTACATTCAGCGGGCCCCGCCTACGGACGCCTCGTCCGACTCGAACGGCACCGTTTCCTTCCACAGTCCGCGCGTTTGCAAATAGTCTTCGAGCCACGCCCGGTGTTCGCCACATGCCAGCCACACCTTCCGGCGTTCCGGCGTGTGGATGCGTGGGTTGTTCCACAGGAGTTGCCAACTTGCGCCATCGCGGCAGCCTTTGCGGGAGCACAGCGCCTTTTCAGGTACGGCCTCCTGGTCGCCTTGACCAAGGCCGCCGAGGGTGAAGATGTTCATGAAGCCGCCCGTTCGTCGCCGGCGTTCCCGGCCTTCGTAGATGGTGTGTCGGTGGTGCCATGGGGCGGAGTGCTGTCCTGGTCCGGATCGTCGTCCACCAGCTCTCCCTGGAGGACTGTGACCGTTTCCTCGGGTTCATCTTCGGCTGGTTGCTGCGATCCCTCGATTTCGGGCGTGGCAACATAGTCCAGCAAGGACTCACTGTGGTCCTCTGCCATATCGCTGCCATTGGCGATAATTACAGCGATCCACGGCAGGAACACTGCGCCCGCCACCGCGACGATCTTGAACCAGCCATCCACCACGAAGATCAGGATGATGCACACCATGCGAATACCCATGGCCAGCGAGTACTTGATCATCCGTTGACGCATGTCCTCGGAATGCGCGGTAGCGGCGTCCGTGATGCTGTGCACTTCGGGGTCGCTGGAAACAGCGTCCGGATCCCCGGGCACCTGCTGCATGGGACTGTTCTCTCGTGTCACAGCTGAATCATCACGCTCCAAAGGCTCCTATCAATTCTCTCACCATCGTGGTACTGGCCCAAACCGCTGGCCAGACCGGTTACCCGCGCGTTGCCGGGTGCGGCGGCTAAGATCGAGGCAGGTAAAACCCCTCTTCACCGTGGCACACCCATGCCGCAGAACCTGGAGCGAATGAATGTCTGAAGCAGTATCCACCGGCCGCAGCGTCCTGATCACGGGTGGCAACCGCGGGATCGGCCTCGCGATCGCCGAGTCCTTCCTGGCCAATGGCGACAAGGTTGCGGTGACCTACCGTAGCGAATCAGAACTCCCTGAAGGGATTCTGGGTGTGAAGGCGGACGTCACCGACGAAGCGTCAATCGATGCCGCGTTCAAGGCGGTCGAGGAGGCCCATGGGCCGGTGGAAGTGCTGGTGGCGAATGCCGGCATCACCAAGGACACCTTGCTGCTCCGGATGAGCGAAGACGACTTCACCTCCGTCCTGGACACGAACCTCACCGGTGCGTTCCGGGTCATCAAGCGGGCGTCCAAGGGCATGATCCGTCTTCGGAAGGGCCGCGTCATCCTGATCTCTTCGGTATCCGGCCTTTACGGCGCGCCGGGACAGATCAACTACTCGGCCTCGAAGGCCGGCATGGTTGGCATCGCCCGATCGCTCACCCGTGAACTCGGCAGCCGCGGCATTACCGCGAATGTGGTGGCGCCAGGATTCATCAACACCGACATGACGGCCGAACTCCCCGAGGAAACACAGAAGTCGTACCTGGCCAGCGTTCCGGCCGGTCGCTTTGCCGAGGCCGCCGAGGTAGCCAACGTGGTGCGCTGGGTTGCCAGTGATGAGGCTGCCTACATCTCCGGTGCCGTCATCCCCGTTGACGGCGGATTGGGCATGGGCCACTAGCCGTCGCTGCACTAGCCGATCAGGCAGTTTTTGTTGGTGCTCCACAAGCAACTTTCCAGCACGCGCTGGCAAGATGGAATCCGAGCCCACAGTTTTTTGGATGAAGTGAACAAAAGGAGCACGTATGGGAACGCTGGATAACAAGACTGCAATCGTCACGGGATCTTCCCGCGGCATTGGAGCCGAAGTTGCCAAGATCCTCGCGGGCGAGGGTGCCGCCGTCGTCGTCAACTACCGCCAGAAGGCCCCGCGGGCCAACAAAGTGGTGGCCGGGATCGAGGCCGCCGGTGGACGCGCGGCCGCCGTGGGGGCGGACCTCACCACGGATGAAGGAGTCCATGCCCTGGCCAGTGCCGCCATGGAGGAGTTCGGATCGCTCGATGTCCTGGTCCTGAACGCTTCCGGCGGCATGGAAACGGGCATGGAGGAGGGCTACGCCTTGAAGCTCAACCGCGATGCCCAGGTCAACATGCTGAACGCGGCCGTACCGCTCATGCCCGAAGGTTCCCGGGTGGTCTTCGTGACCAGCCACCAGGCGCACTTCGTGGAGACCGTTCCCACCATGCCTGAGTACGAGCCCGTCGCCAAGAGCAAGAGGGCTGGTGAGGATGCGCTCCGCGCCCTATTGCCGGACCTTGCCAACAAGGGCATTTCGCTGGTGGTCGTTTCCGGCGACATGATCGAAGGCACGGTCACGGCCACCTTGCTTGACCGTTCCAACCCTGGAGCCATCGAGGCACGCCGTGCAGAGGCCGGAAAGCTGTACTCGGTGGAAGAGTTTGCCGCCGAAGTTGCCAAGATGGTCACGGCCGACGTCGAATCGGGCCACACCGAATACGTTGGTGGCGCCGATTACTTCGGCAAGAGCGAGCAGTAGCGGCACGCGCGAAAGAGGCCCGGGACGGCGTCCCGGGCCTCTTTCGCTTTAACCGGACCTACGTCCGCCGCTCATCACTCAATGACAATTTTATAAATTATTGCCATTCTTTCGTCACGAATTTCATTAACTTGTTTCGTGATTCTAATTTTGCATTAAAGTTCGCTATCTGATTGACTCGGCAATGCGCCTGCGTCCGTAGTTGCGTTCAATATTTTGCCTTGAGCGGTGCGCATCAACGGGCTTTTCCTGCCAGTCCCTCCGCAATTCTGCGAACAAGGAGCTTTATTGGACCTGCTATTGCACGCCGACGATATCCGCGCGTCCTATGACCAGCGGCGCATCCTCAAAGGCGTGAGCTTCTCATTGCACCGGGGTGAAATCCTGGGATTGATCGGAACCAACGGCGCCGGCAAAACCACACTCATGGGCGTCCTGGCCGGATCCCACAAACATGACGGTGGCCGGATGAACCTCGCCGGCGAAAAGTTCGCACCCGACTCCCTGGATGAGGCCCAAGCCTGCGGCGTAGGCCTCATCCCGCAAAACTTTCGCGTGGATCCTGAATTAACGGTTGCCGAAGCGATATTCCGCGGGACGTTCCAAGCGGGGAAAGCGCACGCGGAATTAAGGGAGCAAGCGGCTAAATTGATTCTGGACGCCGGGATTGACCTTGATCCGGACATGAAAGTCGGAGCCCTGATCCGCGCCGAGCAAACACTGGTGGAGGTTCTTCGGATGGTTGCCGAAGAAGCCCAGCTTGTCATCATGGACGAAGTCGCGGCCTCGTTGCCGGACCACGACGTTGCCGTCCTGCACAGAGTCCTGCGAATGCTGAACCAGCAGGGCAGGGCGATCATCTACATTACCCACCGGCTCGACGAAGTGCGTTCCATAGCCCACCGCATAGCGATTCTGCGTGACGGGCGGGTCCATCGTGTGGTGGACGCGAGCCAGACAGACATCGCCGAACTCGCTTTCCTGCTGTTGCAGCAAAAACTGGAGCCCAACGCCCGGCCCGTGGAACTGGCTACCGGTGAAGAGGCGCTGCGTGTGGTGAACCTGGGTGTGGGTGACCTGGTCCGCGACGTCACGTTCAATGTGGCCAAGGGCGAGATCTTTGGCCTTGTGGGGACGCACCGCTCCGGGATCTACCCCTTGATCGGTGCCCTGGTAGGGACCACCCCGAGCACCTCGGGCGAGATCTTCATGCACGGCGACAAGGTGGAAATCAGGGAACAGCCGGATGCCAAGCGTTTGAAGATCGGGTTCCTGTCAGAGACGGACGACAACTTCGAAGCAAGTGCCACCGTCGCCGACGGGCTTCAACAAGCGGCAAACGAACACGAGGCAAGCCTCCAGGACGAGGTGATGCAGCTCCGAGGTGTCATTGAACTAGTCAGGCGCATGCGGATCAACACCACGAACATCCACGGAACCATCGCGACGTTGTCCGGCGGCGACCGGCAGAAGGTGCAGCTGGCCAAGTGGATGTCCACCGATTGCGACATCCTGATCCTCAGCCACCCCAGCCGGGGCATCGACATCGGTGCCAAGGAAATCGTCTACAAGATGCTCCACGAACTCAGCCAAACGGGGGTGGCCATCATCCTGCTGTCTTCTGACTTGTCAGAGCTGGTTGGCTGGTGCCACAGGATCGGAGTGATGCGTGACGGCGAATTGGTTTCCATAGAGGCGAACGCAAATACCAACGAGGATGTTTTGGTCCACCACATGTTGGGCGAGAAATTCGAGGCAGCATCCCGGGAGCCCCGGCGCCAAAAGGGTTAGTTTGCTGTGAGATGCAGAAGGGGTGGTCCCAGGCGGGACCACCCCTTCTTCATGCGGCGACGCTAGATGGTGATGCCCTTGGCCAGGTTCTTGAGCTTGTGGCGGGCCAAGGCAAGGTTCGCGTAGGTGCGGTCCAATACCAGGTAGACAAACAAGCCTTTGGAGCCGGCCGAGTTCAGCACGTTGATCAAGTGGTACTGGGTATCCAGCGTGATGAGAACGTCTTCGATATCGCTCTCCAGGTTGAGATCGGACATGGTGCGCAGTTTTGCGCTGACCACGTTCGAATTGCCCGCCGCCGCGACGCCGAGATCGAAGCCGGGGCTTCCGCCCTGGGCCAGGGCCATACCGCTGGTGTAGTCAACCACGGCGGCGCCGGTGGCGCCTTCAATGGACAGTAGTTGCTTTACGGCTTCGTCGAGTGAACTCATATTCCGATTTTCCTGTTCTGTTTCCTTGGAGAGGGGTTGCGGGAAGTAACCGGTGGTGGATTCGCGGAACGGGACCTCCAGGAAACCCGGCTGCCCAGCCACCGCCTTCCCATGAGGCGTGCCCGTACCAGGGTCTTCTTCCTTGAGTACCTCGTCCAGGAAGGAGGCAGAACCTGTTGTCGAGTCAGGCGACCCGTCGGCCGGTGGACCTTCAGTGAGGCGTCTCCACCATTTCCAGGTGCGCTGTGAACCTTCCACTTACCGTCCCGGCGTCCATGTGGTCCTGTGGGCCACATGGTGCGTTGCAGACGTGAAGGTGTGGTTCATGATGCTCCTGGATTAACGATGGGACGCCAGGCAGCGCCTCATCGAAGGAACCTCTGTCAACGAGTCGCCGGACCATGGCAGCCGGACACAAAGGTTAAGTGTCGGGAACCGCAATTCGTGACGCTGATTCATCCACGGAGAAACGGATACAGCCATCGCCGTATCCTCGGAATCGATTTCCTTCACCACGGGGGCGGGGAAGTCCGGCTCAGACGTTGGCGATATGCCTTACCGCGTCGAGGTACGGCATATTGATGGCTGCGTCCGCCACGGCGCGTACAGCCGGTTTTGCGTTGAAGGCAATGCCGATCCCCGCAGCCCCCAGCATGTCGAGATCGTTGGCGCCGTCGCCCACGGCGATGGTGTGTTCGATGTCGATGCCTTCGGCTGCAGACCACTTCCGCAAGTACTTCTCCTTTGCGGCGCGATCAATGACAGCGCCCAGCACCTTGCCGGTCAGTGCGCCGTCGACGATTTCAAGCTCGTTCGCAATCCAGTAATCGAGGCCGAGATCCCCGGCAAGCGGACCAAGAATCTGGTTGAAGCCGCCGGAAACAACCGCAACCACATGTCCAGCCGCCTTGAACGCCGCCACGAGCTCTGCCGCGCCCAGGCTGAGGCGCACCTCCGCACGCACGGAATTTACGACGTCGACCGGCAAGCCTGCCAGTACTGCAACACGGGCGTGGAGACTTTGGGCAAAGTCGAGTTCGCCGCGCATCGCCGCTTCGGTAACGGCTGCGACTTCCTCCCGCTTGCCGGCGTAGGCAGCGAGCAGTTCGATGACTTCCTGCTGGATGAGCGTGGAGTCGACGTCCATGATGAGCAGTTTCCGCGACGCCTTCCGGAGGGTTTCGGGCACCAGTGCCGTATCCACGCCTGGAGCATCCACCGCGGCAACGGTGCGGCGCAACGCGGCCACGTCTTCAGCCGTGGCTGCTGCGACGTTGAGTTCAGCGGTATGCACTGCGTAGCGCCCGTCACCGGACTGTGATTCTGCTGACACTGTGACGCCGGCGTCCGCGAGTGCCTTGCGCACGCCATCAAGGGATTCGGGGGACAATGTCATGCCATAGCTGACCGCAGCCAAGTTGGAAGTCATGGCCTCAATCCTAGCGAGGCGGCTATATGTACCCGAATTGGTTTCACTTGGTAACGGGCTCCCGTGCCGGTTATCAGTCATGTTCATTTTTGTCCTAGTGTCTACTGCTATGAGTGATGTTCTGGAATTGGCTTCCGTCAGCGTTGTCCGAGGCAAAAAGACCCTGCTGGACAAAGTGGACTGGCAGGTCAACGAGGGCGAACGCTGGGTCATCCTGGGACCCAACGGCGCGGGCAAGACCACGCTTTTGCAGATTGCTGCCGCACGGCTTCATCCCAGCAGCGGCAAGGCCGGCATCCTCGACGAAACCCTGGGCCGCGTGGACGTCTTCGAACTCCGCCCCAGGATCGGCCTCTCTTCGGCTGCCCTTGCCACCCAGATCCCCGAGCACGAGAACGTCCTCAACGTCGTTGTCACTGCGGCCTACGGTGTCACGGGCCGCTGGCGCGAAGGGTACGAGCGCGACGACGAACGCCGCGCCTTTAGTCTCTTGAACGACTGGGGGATGGGCCCGCTCCTTAACAGGACCTTCGCCACGCTGTCCGAGGGAGAGCGCAAGCGCGTCCAGATCGCCCGGGCACTCATGACCGACCCCGAACTCCTGCTCCTCGATGAGCCCGCGGCCGGGCTGGACCTTGGCGGTCGCGAGGAACTGGTCCACAAGCTGGGCGAACTTGCCCAGGACGAAGCCTCCCCGGCAATGGTCCTCGTGACACACCACCTTGAGGAAGTGCCGCCGGGCTTCACCCATGCCATGTTGTTGCGCGAAGGCGAAGTTGTGGCCGCGGGGCCCATCAACGACGTCCTGACCAATGAACACCTCAGCAGCACCTTCGGCCTTGAGCTGGACGTCACCGAAAACGCCGGCCGCTACACGGCCACTGCCCGCCGCTAGGCCGGAAACGCACATTCACTATGGAAATTCTTAGCAGCATCCTGGTCTTTTTTGCTGGCCTCTGGGCGGGCACCATCAACGCCGTCGTTGGATCCGGCACCCTGGTCACCTTCCCGGTACTTATTGCACTCGGTGTGGTTCCCGTGGTTGCCTCCATGAGCAATGCCATGGGCCTCGTCGCAGGCACCGCAGCCGGTGCCTGGGGCTACCGGCGCGAACTGAAGGGCCGGGGCAGGCAACTGATGAAGTTGATGCCGGCCTCCCTCCTCGGTGGCATTACCGGCGCCTGGCTCCTCCTTCATTTACCGGAGAAAGTCTTTGGCTATGTCGCACCGGTGCTGCTGGTGGCGGCCTTGCTGATGGTGCTGTTCCAGCCGAAGCTGCAGGGTTGGATAAAAAACCGCGAGCAGAACCCGGAGCACGCCCTCAAGGACAAGAGCCACGGCATCCTCCTGGTGGTCCTGATCTACCTCGCCGGCGTTTACGGCGGCTACTTCGTGGCAGCCCAGGGAATCCTCCTGGTGGGCATCCTTGGCGTGTTCATGTCCGGCACCATGCAAAACGCCAATGCCATGAAGAACATCCTGACGCTCACGGTCAACATGGTGGCGGCCATCTCTTACCTGATCTTCGCCTTCGACCGGATCGACTGGTTGGTGGTCCTCCTCATTGCCGTGAGCTCCACCATTGGCGGCCTGGTAGGCTCGAAGGTGGGCCGCAAACTCTCCCCGAAAGTCCTCCGCAGCGTCATTTTCACCCTTGGCATCGTGGCCCTCGGTTTCATGATCGCCAATCTCCTTAAGTAAGACCGCTGTGACCTTCCATTACCTCGAATCCGCCAGTGACCCCCGTGTTTCCGACTACACCACGCTGACGGATGTCCACTTGCGCAAGCTGCGTGAGCCGGAAGAGGGAATGTACATCGCAGAGTCGTCCCGTGTGCTTCGCCGTGCACTGGCCGCCGGGCACCAACCACGGTCCTTCTTCCTCGCGGAGAAGTGGCTTGAGGATCTGACGGACGTCTTTGAGGCCTACCCCGACGTTCCGGTCTTCATTGGCAAAGCCGCCCTGCTCGAAGAGATCACCGGCTTCCACCTGCACCGCGGCGCCATGGCCGCCATGCACCGGCCGGCCCCGGTACCACTGCCGGAACTGCTGGCCAACGCCCAACGCGTGGCAGTGCTTGAGGACATCGTTGACCACACCAACGTCGGCGCCATCTTCCGTTCCGCGGCGGCCCTCGGCGTGGATGCAGTCCTTGTTTCGCCGCGCTGCGGTGACCCGCTGTACCGGCGCAGCGTCCGTGTCAGCATGGGGACCGTTTTCCAGGTCCCGTGGGCACGGTTGGAAAGCTGGCCCGGGGACCTGGCACTGCTGCAGGAGCAAGGCTTCACTGTCGCGGCGATGGAACTCACGGATGACGCCCTGGACCTTGACGAACTGGCCGCCCGGGAGATCCCCAAGCTTGCGCTGGTGCTCGGCACCGAAGGCGCGGGCATGAGCGCCGGGACGCTTGCCGCCGTCGACCTTGCGGTGAAGATCCCCATGCGCGCCGGCGTCGACTCCCTCAACGTCGCCGCTGCTTCGGCCGTGGCGTTCTGGGAGCTCCGGCCACACGGCTGAGGCGGGTTTGCCACCTGGTTCGTGCAGGCGGCAACCATCAGGTAGGATTGTTTGTTGGTCCGGACGTTGAAATGAGTTATGGCATCTACGGACCACCTCCATTCATACCTGGCAGCTGGCAAAATCCAGCTGCGCGAACAAAGGTCCAATTATGAAGTCTGATATCCACCCGAAGTACGAAGCTGTTGTCTTCAACGACCTGGCTTCCGGCGTCAAGTTCCTGACCAAGTCCACCGTGTCTTCTTCGAAGACCATCGAGTGGGAAGACGGCAACACTTACCCGGTCATCGACGTCGAAATCTCCTCGGAGTCCCACCCGTTCTACACGGGCAAGCAGCGCATCATGGACTCCGCTGGCCGCGTCGAGCGCTTCAACGCTCGCTTCAAGGGCTTCGGCGGCAAGAAGTAACCCACTTCACCCCAAGTCTTCTCGAAGGCCCGCATCACCGGTTTCCGGCGATGCGGGCCTTTGCGTTTTCCGGCAAGATGGAAACCATGACTTCCCTCCCCGCACAGGAAACGCACGACGACGGCACGCACCTTCACGGGGAATACAAAGTTCCCGGCGGGAAGCTGGTGGTGGTCGATCTGGACGTCGTCGAAGGCCGGTTCGCGAATGTCTCTGTGAGCGGAGACTTCTTCCTTGAACCCGACGAAGCACTCCTGGACATCAACACGGCCCTCACCGGGCTCCCCGCCGAGTCCCCTGCGGGGGAGATCGCGTCCGCCGTCAAGGCAAGGCTTCCCGAAAGTGCGGTGTTGTTTGGCTTCTCGGCCGAGGCCGTTGCGGTCACCGTCCGAAGGGCCTTGTCCAAGGCCACGGGATGGGCGGACCACCAATGGGACGTCATCCCTCCGTCAGTCCTCCCGACGCCCGTCAACGTGGCCCTCGATGAAGTCCTGACCGAGGAGGTGGGGGCCGGACTCCGGAATCCCACCCTGCGTTTTTGGGACTGGGCGGAACCCTCCGTGGTGATCGGGAGCTTCCAGTCCGTCCGCAACGAGGTGGATCCGGAGGGTGTGGCGAGGCACGGGGTGACAGTGGTCCGCCGCATCAGCGGGGGAGGGGCCATGTTCATGGAGGCGGGCAACTGCATTACCTACTCCCTCTACCTGCCGCAGACCCTGGTTGACGGGATCAGCTTCGCCGACTCCTACGCGTTCCTTGACTCCTGGGTCATGGCCGCCCTGGAGAAGCTGGGCATCAGTGCTTTCTACGTGCCACTCAATGACATCGCCACGGACCAAGGCAAGATTGGTGGCGCGGCCCAGAAGCGGCTGGCGAACGGCGGCATGCTGCACCACGTGACCATGAGCTACGACATCGATGCGGACAAGATGGTGGAGGTCCTGCGGATCGGCAAGGAGAAGCTCTCCGACAAGGGAACCCGCAGTGCGAAGAAGCGGGTGGACCCCTTGAGGAGGCAGACAGGCCTTGCCCGGGCGGCGATTATCGACGCCATGCAGGAGGTCTTCACTGAGCGCTACGGCGCTGTCGTGTCGCGCCTGACGGATGACGAGTTGGCCGAGGCCAGGAAACGGGTGGACACCAAGTTCGGCACCGCCGAATGGCTCAACCGCGTTCCCTGACCCCGGCTGCCTCTACTACAGGGTGGCTGTCAGCCTGCTGCCTGCGCCGTCAGGGCGCGCAGCAAGTGGCTCCGCTGCTCGATGATGATCCGACGCAGGGCGCGGGGTGCGTCTGCGTGCTCACGCAACCATTGGTCGGTTCGGACCACTACGGGATGCGCGGCGGGAGCGGTTCCCTCGGGGAGGTCCTGGGAAGCGGGGAACAGTCCCCGGACAATCCGGCCGGCAATCTCGATGGAACGCTCCGACCACACCGTCTCAAGTGCTTCAAAGTACGGTTCGACATAGGGGTGGAGCAACGCGGCAGGCGCCACCATGAAGCCGTTGATGGTGGCGGACAGGATCTCGTTGGACAGTTCCGAGCCAAGGACGGCGGCTTTCCAGGCGGAAGCCTTGACAGCGGCGTCCGGCCGGGCCGCCATGGCCAGCGCGTGCCCCTCATGGCCCGAAGCCGTTCGATCACCGGCCAGCTCAGCATCCAGCTGCTCCTGGGAAGCCTGCCCATGCGCCGCCAGCGCCTGCCAGAGGCTCCAGCGAAGCTCCGCATCCACCGTGAGGCCATCGATCACCACGTTGCCCTCCAGCAGGCCCTTCACCAGCGGAAGTTCCCGGTCCGCATGCCGTGACACATCCGCCAGGGTGCGCGCCCAAGCCAGTTGCTGGTCCGAGCCCGGCAGCGCGGCGCGAAGTTGGCGTGCTGCCACGGAAAGAAACCCGGACCTGACCTTGTCCCGCTGGGGAGCCGGAACGTACCGCCCGGCGGCAAAGGAGGCGTTGGCCAGCACGTTGAGGAGCACGCCGATGCCGGTCTCCGCAGGAGCGAACTGTTCCACGGCCGACACGTACTGTGCCGACGGCGTCACGCCGTCCCGTGCAGCGTCCCACAGGGCGGTCCAGCACAAGGCCCGTGCCATGGGGTCCTGGATCCGGTGCAGGGACGTACGGACGGTCTGTTCTGAAACGCTGTCCAGCCTGACCTTGGCATAGCTGAGGTCGTCATCATTGACCAGGAGCAGTGCCGGGCGGGGTTTTCCGGACAGCCCGCCCACCAGCGTCCGCGGGCCGGACACATCCACCTCAATGCTTTCCACGCGGACCAACGCGCCGTTTTGGTCCGGGTTGTACAGCCCGATCCGCATCCGGTGGGGACGCAACTCCTGGTCACCGGTCAGCGGGTCCACCGCATCCTGCGTCAGCGTAACGGCCCCAAGGATCCCGTTGTCCTCGACGATCTCGGCGCCGACCGTGGAGATACCGGATGTCTGAAGCCATTGACGGGCCCACACGGCAAGGTCCCGTCCGGACGCGTCGCTGAGGGCGCGCAAGAGGTCCTGGAGGGAGGTGTTGCCATATTCGTGATCGCGGAAGTACTGCCTGGAACCGGCAATGAAAGCGTCGAACCCAACGTAGGCAACCAGTTGCTTGAGCACCGATGCGCCCTTGGCATAGGTAATGCCGTCGAAATTCTGTTTGGCCGCCTCAAGGTCGGGGATGTCGGCAACGATGGGGTGCGTGGTGGGCAGTTGGTCCTGGACATAGGCCCAGGCCTTGCGCTTGCTGGCGAAGTTCACCCAGGCGGTGTCCCAGTCCGTGGCCCGGTCCACGCCCAGGGTGCCCATGTAGTCGGCGAAGGATTCCTTCAACCACAAATCGTCCCACCAGGTCATGGTCACGAGGTCGCCAAACCACATGTGGGCCATCTCGTGCATGAGGGTATTGGCGCGTGCCTGGTATTGGGCGTCCGTTGCCCGTGACGCGTAGACGTACTTTTCGGTGAACGTCACCAGCCCGGGGTTCTCCATGGCTCCAAGGTTGTACTCGGGCACGAAGGCTTGGTCATACTTCCCCCACGGGTAGGGGTAATCGAAGAGTTCATTGAAGAACGCGAGGCCGTTCTTGGTGAGTTTGAAGAGCTCACCGGCATCGAAGGACCCAGCCAAAGACGCGCGGCAGTAAAGGGCCAATGGAACATCAAGGCGGGTTCCGCCGTCGAGCGTTGCTCCCCAGTGGTCCGTCGCCTTGAAGTAAGGGCCAGCCAAAACGGTGGTGATGTAGGTTGACATCCGCGCCGTTGTGGCGAAGTCCCATAGGGCCGCGTACGGATCGTCGCGCAGTGGCGTCCGCGCCACCTCAACTCCGTTTGAGGCAACTTCCCATCCGGTGGGCGCGATCACGTGGAAGGTGAATTCGGCCTTCAGGTCCGGCTGTTCGAAGTTGGCGAAGACGCGCCTGCTGTCCGCCGGTTCGTACTGCGTGTAGAGGTAGCACTTGCCGTCCGCCGGATCCACGAAGCGGTGCATGCCCTCGCCGGAACGGCTGTAGAGGGCCGTCGCGGAGACCGTAACCACGTTCTCTGCTCCCAGGCTTTCAAGGATGATCCGGTCCTGGTCTACTGCCACGGCGACGTCCAATTCTTGGCCGTTGAGGACGACGGAGTCCACGGTGCCGCCAATGAAATCAAGGAAAGTGGCCGAGCCGGGCTCGGCGGAAAAGGCGATGGTGCTGATGCTCGGGTATCCGTTCATTGCGGGATCTTCCGCGTTGCGGACATCGAGGGTGACGTCGTAGGAATGGGTGGTGATCAGGGCTGAGCGGGTAGCGGCTTCTTCGCGCGACAAATTGTGATTCGACACACAGCCATCTAATCATGCGGCACCTGGCGGCCTGGCGCGGGAGGCCCGGGAAACCGCGACACAATCAACGCGAAATGCGCTGGACCCAAAAAGGTGATTGTCTATTTCCCATGTCTGACCTCTTCCAGGATTACTCAGAGGCCGCCGCGCGCAGCGGCGCCTATGACGAAATGTTTGCCAACGGCCATGTCACCAGAAAATCCTACGGTCAGGTTGCCGGCGCCCTGCAGGAGCTCTCCTTGGCGGATGTCACCGCCCGGGCCGACTCCATGGCCCGCAGCTTCCTCGACCGTGGCGTCACCTTTGACTACGCGGGCGAGGAGCGGCCGTTCCCGCTGGACATTGTTCCCAGGGTCATCCCGGCTGACGAATGGGATGTGCTGGAGCGCGGGGTCGCGCAGCGGGTCAAGGCCCTCGAGGCCTTCCTCAACGACGTCTACGGGCGCATGGCGGTGGTGGCGGACGGCGTCATACCGCGCCAGCTGGTGACCACCAGTGCGCACTTCCACCGCGCCGTGCATGGCTTCGAACCGTCCGGCGGTGTCCGCGTCCATGTTTCGGGCATCGATGTTGTCCGTGATGCGGCGGGCACGTTCCGCGTCCTTGAGGACAACGTGCGCGTCCCGTCGGGCGTCAGTTACGTCCTGGAAAACCGCCAGGCGATGGCCAAGGGCCTTCCCGAGGCGTTCGGCCAGCAGCACATCCGTCCCGTGGAGGAGTACCCCCGCAGGCTTCTCTCAGCACTTCGCAAGACGGCTCCGGCGGGCGTGGACGATCCCACAGTCGTTGTCCTGACCCCCGGCGTCTTCAACAGCGCCTACTTCGAGCACACGCTCCTGGCGGGCCTCATGGGCGTGGAACTGGTGGAAGGCCGCGACCTCATCTGCCGCGGCAACCGCGTCTATATGCGGACCACCGCCGGTGAGCAGCGCGTGGACGTCATCTACAAACGGATCGACGACGACTTCCTTGACCCGCTGCAGTTCCGTTCCGACTCCATGCTCGGCTGCCCCGGACTGGTCAATGCAGCGCGGGCCGGCGGCGTGACCATCGCCAATGCCGTGGGCAACGGCGTCGCAGACGACAAGCTCGTGTACAGTTACGTCCCTGACCTGATCCGCTACTACCTTCACGAAGAGCCGGTCATCGCCAACGTCGACACTTTCCGGCTTGAGGAAAAGGAAGCCAGGGAACATGTTTTGGACCGGCTTGAAGAGTTGGTGGTCAAGCCCGTCGACGGCTCCGGTGGCAAGGGCCTGGTCATTGGCCCCGACGCTTCGAAGGAAGAACTGGATGCCTTGCGCAAGCGCGTGATCGCCGATCCCCGCGGCTGGATCGCCCAGCCCGTCCTGCAGTTGTCAACTGTTCCTACGTTGTCCGGAGACAAGTTCGGCCCCCGGCATGTGGACTTGCGTCCGTTCGCAGTGAACGACGGCGACGACGTCTGGGTCCTGCCCGGCGGACTCACCCGTGTGGCGCTCAAGGAGGGGTCGCTGATTGTGAACTCCAGCCAAGGCGGCGGTTCCAAGGACACCTGGGTACTGGCCAACTCGCCGCAGATGCCGTCGGAATTCATTCCACGGCAAACGGTGACCGTTCGCGAACAGGTTTCCGTGTGGCCCGTGGAAAGCAACTGGCGGGACCGGCAGACGGAACAACAACAGTGAGCGCCGTTCCGCTCCTTCCATCCCTTGAACTTCGACAAGCACCACGCGAAGGAGGCACAGCCGCATGCTGAGCCGTATTGCCGAGTCACTCTTCTGGATTGGCCGCTACGTTGAGCGCGCCGATGGCACCGCCCGCATCCTCGACGTCCACTTGGAACGCCTTAACCACTTGCCCCTCGAGGAACAGCGCACTGTAGCCCGGGACCTGTTGGCGGTCATGGGAGCCAAGCCCCAAAACGAGGACTTCGGCCTTCCCGAACTGCTGAACGCCCTGGCGTACGACAAGCAAAGTGCGTCCTCGATTGCCGGTTCCCTGGGGGCTGCGCGCGAAAACGCCCGCCGTGCCCGCGAGACAGTCTCCCAATCCCTGTGGGAAAGCCTCAACACCACCTACTACGGCCTTAACCAGCACCGCAAGGACGTGGTGGGCACCTACCGGTTCTGCAACTGGGTCCTGGAACGGACCGCCATGGTCCGCGGCCTCGCCGACACGACGGTGAGCCACGACGAGAGCTGGCTGTTCATGGTGCTTGGCCGCTCCCTGGAACGGGCGGACATGACCGCACGCATGCTCTCCACCCGCGACGTCCAGTCGGCCGGCATGTCCTGGGTGAACATGCTGCGGTGCGCCGGTGCGTACGAGTCGTTCATCCGGACCCGCAGGGCTGCTTTCGGCGACCAGCACGCTGCAGAGTTCCTGCTCCTGGACCGGCTCTTCCCCCGGTCCATCGTCTACGCGCTGCGCGATGCCGACGAGTCCTTGGCCAAACTGGATCCCTCGGCCCAACGCGTCGGCTTCATCAACGACGCCCGCAGGATCGTGGGCCAAGCCCGCACCTTCCTTGAATTCCATCGGACCGATGACCTGATGTCCGAGCTTCCCGAACACATGGAACGTGTGCAGAAGGCCGTGACGCAGGCCTCGGATGCGATTTCCCGTAAGTACTTCAATCAGGCTGATGAACACGCCTGGGTGGGAGAAGTTTCATGACCCGGTTGAGCATCGTCCACAAGACTGCCTACAAATACAACCGCCGTGTGACCCTCAGCTACAACGAGGCCCGGATGACGCCGTTGACGGACGGCCAGCAAGTGGTCCTCGAGTCCTCGTTGAAGGTGAGCCCCAGCCAGGCCTCGGTGAGTACCTACCGCGACTATTGGGGTACCCGCGTTACCGCCTTCGACATGCAGATGCCGCACGAGAACCTTGAGGTCCTGGCGACTGCCACTGTGGAGGTCCACCGCACTGAACGGGTGGCGAACGACGACGATATTGTTGGCTGGGACGTTATCCGTTCCGCGAAGATCCAGGACGAATTCAGCGACTGGTTGCCGCAGTCACGGCTTAGCGGTCCGGGGGAAGAAGTCCTCAGCCTGGTTCCCGGCGTTGTCGAGGGCAAGAACCCGCATGAGGCGGCACTTGCGGTCTTCTCCTGGATGGCCGGTGAGATGACGTACATGAAGGGCACCACGGGAGTCACCACCAACGCCGAGCAGGCCTGGACCCAGCGTCAGGGTGTTTGCCAGGACCTCGCACACCTGGCCATCGGCTCGCTGCGCAGTTGCGGCATCCCGGCCCGGTACGTCTCCGGCTACATCCACCCGAGGTCCTCGGCGGACATCGGCGAAACCGTGGCGGGCCAGTCCCACGCATGGCTGGAGTGGTGGGATGGCGAATGGCGCAGCTGGGACCCCACCAACCACAAGCCGGCGGGGGACTACCACGTGACAGTTGCCAAGGGGCGCGACTACCGGGATGTGCCGCCGCTGAAGGGAATCCTTTCGGGCGGCGGCGGCTCCGGTTTGTCGGTGTCGGTGGAGATTACCCGCCTGGCGTAGTGCTTACGTAGTCCTTACCAGGGCGAGGGCTTGTAGTCCTTGAGGAAGACGCCGTACTGGTCCTCGCCCTGCTCGCCCATCACGATCGGATCGTAAACCCGGGCGGCGCCGTCCACCAGGTCCAAGGGAGCATGGAAGCCTTCCTCCATGAGCCGGATCTTGGTGTAGTGCGGCCGCTCGTCGGTGATCCATCCGGTATCGACGGCGGTCATCAGGATACCGTCGGCGTCCAGCATTTCCTGGGCACTGGTCCGCGTCATCATGTTCAAGGCGGCCTTGGCCATGTTGGTGTGCGGATGGCCCGGCCCCTTGTAGGCGCGGGAGAACTGCCCCTCCATGGCGGACACATTCACGATGTACTTCCGCCGTGCCGTAGAGCGCTTCATGGCGCCGCGAAGGCGGCTGACCAGCAGGAACGGTGCCGTGACGTTGCAGAGCTGCACCTCGAGCATCTCGAGTGGATCCACCTCATCCACCACCTGCGTCCAGCTGTTGATCGTGGCGAGGTCCGGGACCAGGCCGCCGGCATCGATCGCGGTTCCTGATTCGATCCGTTCCAGGGACGCGGAGCCCGTGGACAGCGCCAACGAGGTGATGGCGTCGCCGGCGAGGACCGGGTGCTCGGTCACGCTGCTCGCCAGGGCCAGCGGGTGCTTGTCGTGGGCATGGCCGAACGTGACCAGCTCAGGCCCACCGTTGGCAGTTTCGAGGGCGGCGGGCAAGGGCTCGTCCTCCGCGTCCACCAACGGCTTGTACGCGTTGCCTGATCGACGCACCGTCTGTGCCGCGTTGTTGATGATGATGTCCAGGGGGCCGGCTTCGTTCAGCGAGTCGGTCAGGGCCATGACCTGCGCCGGGTCGCGGAGGTCGATTCCCACGATCTTGAGCCGGTGCAGCCAGTCTGCACTGTCCTCCATGGCTGCGAAGCGGCGGGCAGCATCCTTGGGGAAACGCGTTGTGATGGTGGTGTGGGCGCCGTCCCGGAGCAGTCGAAGGGCAATATACATGCCGATCTTGGCCCGCCCGCCGGTCAGCAGCGCCCGGCGCCCGGTGAGGTCCGTGCGGGCATCCCGCTTGCTGTGGCTGAACGCTGCGCACTCCGGGCACAACTGGTGGTAGAAGGCATCCACCTGCGTGTAGTGCTGTTTGCAGATATAGCAGGGCCGCGACCGGATGAGGTGACCGGCCACCTCGCCTGTTGTCGAAGGGGCCAGCTTGTTGCCCCGGGTCTCGTCGTCGATCCGGTCCGGGGCCGCAGTCGCGGTAAGGGCGATCACCGCGCGGTCAGCTTCGGCGATCAGGTCCCGCTTGGTCACCCTCCGGTGGCGCTTGACTGCCTTGAACATCTTGCCCGTGGCCCGGCGGACGGCAATGTAGTCCGGATGCTCTTCGTCGTAGGCATGGATGGTGGTTAAAACCTTGAGGCAGGCCTGGATCTCCTCAGGCGTCAGGTCGGTGGAACTCATTGACCTGATTTTACAGCCTTGGGACCCCGGGACCTGCCTCGGGTTTGGTGGTGCGGACTTCGTTAGTGCGCGGCGCCTTGGGAAGCGGCGTCCACCACCCGCGCCTGGATTCCGGCGGCTACCTTCTCGGCGGAGTCGCGCATGGCGGGGTCGTCCTGGGTTGCTGCCTTGAGGGCTTCAGGAAGGCTGCGGCGGTACTCGGCGGAGAGTGCCAGTTCCTCTTCACCGGGTTCAGGGACCACTTGGCCCTTGGCCAGCACGGTGATGCCGGATTCGGTGACCTTGTACCCCCGGGCCTTGTCCAGGGCCGCATCCACGCCAATGGCAGCACCGGCAGGCACCTTCACATTCTTGTCCAGGATGGCCCGTTTGATCACGGCTCCCTCGCCAACGCGGACCTTGTCCATGAGTACGGAATCCTCGACCCGGCTGCCGGATTCGACGAAGACATCGTTGGACAGGACCGAACCCTCAACAATGCCACCGGAAATCACCACGCCGCTTGCAACGATCGAATCCAGTGCAGTACCCACCGTGCTGTTTTCGCCGCGGACGAACTTGGCCGGCGGTGAAATGCTCTGCCGCGTGTAGATCGGCCATTCGGAGTTGTAGAGGTTGAAGACCGGGACGGGGGAGATCAGGTCCATGTGTGCGTCGTAGAAGGAATCGATGGTTCCGACGTCGCGCCAGTACGTGCGGTCGCGCTCCGTAGCGCCCGGGATGTCGTTGAGCGTGAAGTCATAGACCCCTGCCTCACCCTTGTCCACGAAATACGGGATGATGTCGCCGCCCATGTCGTGCTTGGTGTCCAGCCGCTCGGCGTCCACGTGCAGTGCCTCCACCAGGGCGTCGGCGTTGAAGACGTAGTTGCCCATGGAAGCAAGGAACTGGCTGGGGTCGGCTGCGAGCCCAGGCGTGCTGGCCGGCTTCTCGACGAAGGCGGCGATCTTCTGGGGATCGTTCTGGTCCACCTCGATCACGCCGAACTGGTTGGCCATGTTCAGGGGCTGGCGCACGGCTGCAACAGTGGCCTTTGCGCCACTGGCGATGTGCTGCTCAACCATTTGCGAGAAGTCCATGCGATAGACGTGGTCAGCGCCGACAACAACCACGATGTCCGGGGCGTCGTCGTGGATCAGGTTCAAGGATTGGTAAATGGCGTTGGCGCTGCCCAGGAACCAGCTTTTGCCCACCCGCTGCTGCGCCGGAACGGAAGCGACGTAGCGCCCCAGCTGCGTGGACATGCGCCAGGTCTCGGAGATATGCCGGTCCAGGCTGTGCGATTTGTATTGGGTCAACACAACAATTCGCAAATATCCCGAATTGACCAGATTCGATAGTGCAAAGTCAATAAGCCGGTAACCGCCGGCAAACGGTACAGCTGGCTTGGCACGGTCTGCTGTCAGCGGCATCAGGCGGTTGCCCTCTCCGCCGGCCAGCACGATTGCCAAAACTTTCTTCAACGCCATGGTCACAGCTCCCCGTACGTCTTCGTAGCCCCCAAAAGTCCGATTTTCCGGACTCTTTCACACTAGAACACATACGGCTGAACGACTACGTTGGTTAGCGTGCGAATAGACATTGTGACTAAAGAATTCCCTCCGGAAATTTATGGCGGTGCCGGTGTCCACGTTGCCGAGCTCAGCCGGGTGCTGGCGAAGCACGTTGACCTCCATGTGCGGGCCTTCGGCGCGGCGCGCGAAGCCGACTACCACGGCGCAACGGTTGACTCCTACGCGACACCCGGGGACCTGGACGGAGCCAACGCTGCCGTGCAGACCCTCGGCGTCGATCTGAGGATCGTTCCGGACGTTGCGGGAGCGGACCTCGTCCACTCGCACACCTGGTACGCGAACATGGCAGGCCACTTGGCGTCGCTGCTGCACGGTATTCCCCACGTGCTCAGTGCCCACAGCCTTGAACCGCTGCGGCCATGGAAAGCCGAGCAACTTGGTGGCGGATACGCGCTCTCGTCGTGGGTGGAAAAGACCGCCTACGAGGCCGCCGCCGCGATCATCGCAGTATCGGAGGGGATGCGCCAGGATATCCTCCGCAGCTATCCCAATGTAGATCCCGCCAAGGTTCGCGTGGTCCACAACGGGATCGACGTGTCCCTGTGGGAACGTGACGAGGAAGAAGACGCAGTCCGTGCACTCGGCATCGATCCCGCCAAACCCAGCGTGGTGTTCGTGGGCCGTAATACGCGCCAGAAGGGTGTTCCCTACCTGCTGCGCGCTGCCTCGAGCCTTCCTGAAAACGTGCAGCTGGTCCTTTGCCTTGGCGCGGCTGACACCCCCGAACTTGCCGCGGAAACGGCCAAGCTCATCGAAGAACTTCAGAGCCAGCGTGAGGGCGTCATCCTCATTGAACGGATGCTGCCGCGGCGCGAGCTGATCCAGGTCCTGAGCCACGCCACCGTGTTCGCCTGCCCGTCCATCTACGAGCCCCTCGGCATCGTCAACCTCGAAGCCATGGCCTGCGGGGCGGCGGTGGTGGCCAGTGCCACCGGAGGCATCCCGGAGGTGGTGGACCACGGGAACACCGGGCTGCTGGTGGAGTTGGAACAGGTCACCGACGGGACGGGTACGCCGCTTGACCCGGAGAAGTTCGTCCGTGACTTCGCCGCTGCCCTCAACGAGGTGGTGACCGACCCGGACCGTGCACGCGCCATGGGTGTGGCAGGACGCCGCAGGGCCGAGGAACATTTCTCGTGGGAATCCATCACGGAGACCACCCTTGAGGTCTACCGCTCGGTGCTCGCCTAAGCGTCGCTGAAGCAGCCGAAACCACGACGGCGCCGCCCCCAGGTGGGGACGGCGCCGTCGTGGTTTCCAAGCTTCCGCAAGTGTTCACCAAGTGGCCAGCCCGGACTGCCAGGCCCCGAAAACTACTGCTGCCGGCCCGCTTTCAGGGCCAGAAGCGACTTTTCGTCCGCAGGGGCGCTGCCGCTGGCCCGCTGGTGCCGGAAATAGGTGCGGGCCTCATCCTGGCGCGTGGCCTCGGCGCCCGTGGCTACCGAGGCCCGCAAGTGCTCCGGACCGTAACTGAAGGCATCCACAAGGTCCAGGGCATGTGGGCGGATCTTCACCAGCAGCCGGTTGATGTAGGTGCCTACCGTGCGGCCACGCTGCATGGAGAGCCGGCCGTTCATGAGGTACCAGGAGAGGTGCTTCTCAATCAGGGAGAGCCCAAAGAGATCGCGCAGCCAGGTCAGAACCTGCTTGGTTCCGGCATCGGATACTGATTCCAGGGCTTCGGTGAAAGCCTCCCACTGCAGCAGTTCCGCGTGGGCCTGGGCAGCTTCGATGAGTTCATGCTGGTGCTGGTTGAACAGCGCTGCCGCTTGGTGCTGGGGAAGCTTGTTGGCGCCCTTCAACGCGGCCCCGATCTCCGCAACCATTGACTGGACCCTGTCCGTCAGCAGGGTGCGCTGGCCTGCCTCGTCCCGCAGTGCCAGCGCGGCTTTCTGGACAGATCCGGAATCGGCCACGAATTGCGCCACTTGGCGCAGGCCGGTCCGGTGGAACGCCACATCAGCCGCCTGGTCCACCACGTAGCGGGCCAGCACTCCGAAGTCGGCACTGCGGAATTCCTTGGCGTAATCGGCCAGCAGCCGCTTGGCCACCAACTGCAGGAGGACCGTGTTGTCGCCTTCGAAGGTCACGTACACATCGAGGTCGGCCCGCAGCGAGGCGAATCGGTTCTCGATGAGGAAGCCCGCACCACCACAGGCTTCACGGCACTCCTGCAAGGTGTCCAGGGCGTGCCAGGTGCTGAGCGGCTTCAAAGCCGCGGCCAGGGTTTCCAGATCCTGGCGGTCGGCGTCGGTGTCGTGGGCGCCGGAGAAAACGTCGTCGAACTTGGTGAGCAACTGTTCGTGCGCAAAGCTTGCCGCGTAGGTAGTGGCCAACCGCGTGAACAGGCGGCGCTGATGGCGCTGGTAATCCAGCAGCACTTCCTCGTCCGTGGGCGATGACGCGTTGAACTGGCGGCGTTCTGCCGCGTAGTGGATGGCGGCCTTCAGTGCCACCTTGCTGGCCGCCACTGCGGCGCCGTCAAGGGAAACCCGCCCCTGGACCAAGGTGCCCAGCATGGTGAAGAACCGGCGGCCGGGGCTTTCGATGGTGGAGCTGTAAGTGCCGTCGACGGCGACGTCGCCATACCGGTTCAGCAGATTGGTCCGCGGAACCCTGACGTTGGTGAAGTGCAGGCGTCCGTTGTCGATGCCGTTAAGCCCACCCTTGATGCCATCGTCCTCGCCCCCGATGCCCGGAAGGAACTCTTTGGTGTCCGGATCGCGCAACTCAACGTAGAACGCGTGGACACCGTGGTTGACGTTGCGTGTGACGAGCTGGGCGAAGACCACCGCAGCCAGGCCGTCGTTGGCAGCGTTGCCGATGTAATCCTTCCAAGCCGCCCGGAACGGGGTGTTGATGACGAATTCCTGGCTGGCGGCGTCATAGGTGGCTGTGGTGGCGATGCTTGCAACATCGGAACCGTGACCGGTTTCCGTCATGGCAAAGCACCCGGGGGTGTCCAGGCTCATGATTCCTGGAAGCCATTTGTCGTGATGTTCCTCGGTGCCCAGGTGCATCACTGCGGAGCCGAAGAGCCCCCACTGTACGCCGGCCTTGATCTGAAGCGACGGGTCCGCGGTGACCAGTTCCTCGAAGCCGGCAATATTTCCGCCGTGATCGTCCGATCCGCCCAGGCGGACGGGAAAGGCCCGGTGGACGGCGTTGTTGTCCACGAGGTACTTCAGTTGCTCGAAGACGCGGTGGCGGTGGTCTGTATGCGTGAGGCCCTCGATCTTTTGCACCTCAGGGCGGCCGGCGAGTTCGCGTGCCTGGCGCCGGACGCCCGCCCATGTGCCGAGGAGCTGCTCGCCCAATGCTGCCACGTCCACGGCGGGCCCGGCTTCGACGCCGGTTGCAGGGTTGCCCGCGGTCGCCTGCCGGGTTGATGATTCGCGATCCACTACGTCGGTCATGCTTCTTCTTTCTCTGGTTCCGGACAACTGCTGCGTCTTTGCTGGTGTCAGGTGGTCTTGAGCTGTGGGGCGATGCCCAGGCACAGCCAGTCGGTAATGTTGGCGGCCATGGTGGCCTGGTCCGGCTTGGCGGAAGTCGCGGCACTTCCGAGCCACATTTCGCCTGCGTTCCGGACGAGGCCGATCGCAGCCGTAGGCCAGTACTCGATGAGGGCCTCGTTATCCGGCCCCAGGTATTGGCGCATGGGAGTGGCGATCATGCCGGTGATCTGCTCGAAAAAGTTGCCCAAAGCGCCGGACGCGGCAATGGCATCCTGCGCTGAAGCCTCGCCCGGTGTCAGCCTCGTGATGAAGGCATAGACATTCGGGCTTGATTCGGCCATCTGGAGGTAGGCGGAGACCATGGCATAGAGCCCCTCACGCGGAGTCTGTGCCGACTGGGCCGCGTCCTTCATGCGGCGTTGCATCTGTCCGAGGACCACCTCGCCCATGGCCTGCTGCAGTCCTGCCTTATCTCCGAAGTACCGGTAGTAAACCGATTTGGAGGTTCCGGCCGCGCCCGCGATGTCCTCCATGGACGCGTCGCTGCCCAGCGCATGAACGGCCTTCCTCGCTGTCTTGATCAATGCCCGCCGCCTCTCCTCGCGGTGGGATTGCCAGCGGGCCGTGCGGCCGTCCACGGCACCTTCGGGACCATCGACGGCGGCAGGGGAGTACTCGACGTCGGTTCGGCCGACGCCCCGGGGGGCAGGAGAGAAATCTGCGGGACCACTGTTCACGATACCCAGCGTATCAGGTACGCTGGGTATCAGTAACCGGCAACTTTTCCGAAGGAGACAAACATGGCTTCAGCAGGTGCAACATCGGGCGCAGCCCAAGAACCCGGGCAGGTACGGTCAGCGGTGATCGTGGGCGGAAACCGGATCCCGTTTGCGCGTACGGGCGGTGCGTACGTGAAGTCGTCCAACCAGGACATGCTCACCGCAGCACTGGACGGGCTGATCGCGCGCTTTGGGTTGCAGGATGAACGCATCGGCGAAGTGGCGGCAGGAGCCGTGCTGAAGCATTCCCGGGATTTCAATCTCACGCGTGAGGCGGTCCTGGGCTCGGCGTTGTCTCCGGAGACTCCGGCGTACGACCTGCAGCAGGCTTGCGCCACCGGCCTTGAAACGGTCCTGGGCCTGGCCAACAAGATCAAACTGGGGCAGATCGATTCCGCCATTGCCGGCGGCGTGGACTCGGCGTCGGATGCCCCCATCGCCGTCAGCGAGGGGTTGCGGGAAATCCTCCTGGACCTTAACCGCGCCAAGACGCCGGTCCAGAAGTTGCGCATCCTTGGAAAGATCAGGCCCAAGGACCTCGCCCCGGATGCACCCAACACCGGCGAACCGCGTACCGGACTCTCCATGGGCGAACACCAGGCCCTCACTACGGCACAGTGGAAGATTACCCGCGAAGCCCAGGACGAACTCGCCTTCAACAGCCACCACAATCTCGCCTCCGCCTACGACCACGGCTTCTTCGATGACCTCATCACCCCTTACCGTGGCCTCAACCGCGACTCGAACCTGCGTCCGGACACGTCCCTGGAGAAGCTCGCTGCACTCAAGCCGGTGTTCGGCAAGAACCTTGGCTCCCAGGCCACCATGACCGCCGGCAACTCGACGCCGCTCACGGACGGCGCTTCCACCGTGCTGCTCGCCAGTGCGGAGTGGGCGGAAAGCCGCGGCCTGCCCAAGCTGGCCACCGTCGTGGATGGTGAGGCGGCCGCCGTCGACTTTGTCCATGGCAAGGACGGGCTGCTGATGGCGCCGGTATTTGCCGTTCCGCGGCTTCTGGCCCGTCAAGGACTCACTTTGGAGGACATCGACTTCTTCGAAATCCACGAGGCCTTCGCGGGTACCGTGCTCAGCACCCTGGCGGCGTGGGAAGACGAAGACTTTGGCCGTACCCGGCTGGGCCTGGACGGCGCCCTCGGCAAGGTGGACCGCGCCAAGCTCAACGTGAACGGATCCTCCCTCGCGGCGGGCCATCCCTTTGCGGCCACCGGGGGCAGGATTGTTGCTTCGCTGGCCAAAATGCTCCATGGCAAGGGCACGGTGGACGGACGTCCTGCCCGCGGCCTCATCTCCGTTTGCGCCGCCGGTGGACAGGGCGTCGTAGCCATCCTGGAAGCTGCGTAGGGGGCCCAATGACGGACAAATACACCCAAATCGTCAGCCGCGGACTGGGCCGGGACGTGGCCAGGAAGCTTGGCCTGCCCCAGCCCGTCCTGTTGCGTCGGTACCATCCCGGTGACCCGTTGATCTCCGGTCCGGTGTTGGTCAACGGGGACAGCGTGGGCGCCGACGATCTCGCTACCACCCTGCTGGGGTGGGGGCTGGACGTCCGCCGGAATGCTTTGCCCAAGGAAAAGTTGGGCGCCATCATCCTGGTCCTCGATTCCGTGCAGCACCCTGAGGACCTCGGAAAGCCTGTCCTCACCGTAGGTGCTTCCCTCCGGGACCTCGCACCCAATGGCCGGGTCATCACGGTGTCCCGGGCAGCCGGGGGAACCTCGTCCCCGGCCACCGCCGCCGCACGCCAAGGCATCGACGGCTTGCTGCGTTCCCTGGCGAAGGAGCTCCGATCGGGGGCGACGGCCAACGGTGTCCTGCTTGCGGAGGACCTGTCCACCACCAGCCCCTCCGCCCTCGGTGCAGTCCGGTTCTTCCTGTCCGGTCGCTCGGCCTACGTGGACGGACAATTCCTTTCGGTGACGTCCGCGGCCGGCAGGCTGCCTGGCGTTGCGGACAAGCCCCTCGCAGGCAAAGTCGCCGTGGTCACCGGAGCTGCGCGGGGGATCGGTGCCGCGATCGCCCGCACCCTGCACCGGGATGGCGCGAAAGTGGTGTTGGTGGACATCCCTGCGGCCGGAGACCACCTGGCCGAGGTGGCCAACCAGGTGCACGGGACGGCGTTGCAGCTGGATATCAGCCGCAGCGATGCGGGGCAGCGGATCATCGAGCACGCCGTGGAGCGCCACGGCAGGCTGGACATTGTTGTGCACAACGCCGGTATCACCCGGGACCGCCTCCTTGCCAACATGGACCAGGGCCGCTGGCAGTCGGTGATTGCCGTGAACATCGCCGCGCAACTGCGGATCAATGAGGCACTCCTGTCATCGGGGCATTTCAAGGATGCGCCGCGCATTGTCTCGGTTGCCTCAACCAGCGGTATCGCCGGCAACCGGGGCCAGACGAACTACGGCGCCTCCAAGGGTGGTGTGATCGGCATGGTGCGTTCAACCGCGCCATTGATGGCATCCTTTGGCGGGACCATCAACGCTGTGGCTCCCGGCTTCATCGAGACGGAGATGACCGCCCGGATGCCCCTGGCCATCAGGGAGGCGGCCCGCCGGCTGAACTCCCTCAAGCAAGGTGGCCAGCCGACGGACGTGGCCGAAGCCATTGCCTTCCTTGCAAGCGACTCCGCCGGGGGCATTTCCGGGGAGGTCCTTCGCGTCTGCGGACAGCAACTGGTGGGCGCATGATCCAGGCCCAGCCCGTCATCCTTGGGGAGTTGCCGTCGCTGTCCAAGCTCTACGTCAATGCCGCCGCCAACGCGGCCCGGAGGCGCGTCCTGGGGACTCCGCCGCGCAGGAAGTTGCCGGCAGTGAGCCATGAGGTCCGGGATGTGACGGCGGACGTTGAAAACCTCACGTCCTATCAGCACTTCCTCGGCGAAACGGCGAGTGACATCCTTCCCGCCGGATTCGTCCACGCCTTGGCTTTCCCGGTGACCATGAGCGTCATGAACCGTGACGACTTTCCGTTGCCGCTGCTGGGGATGATCCATCTCAGGAACCACGTGGAGCAGTACAGCCCCATACAGTTCACCCAGTCGCTGGATATCAGGGCGTGGGCGGAAAACCTCACCGGTCATCGCGCAGGTACGCAAGTGGACGTGGTGGCCGAGGTCCGTCACCATGCATCGCAAGTATTGCTGTGGCGAGGGGTTTCCACTTATCTGGCCAAAGGCGTGTTCCTGCCCGGAATCGATAAGGCCGGGACGTCCAACAGCGCGGCACAGACGGACTTCAAGCCGCCCTTTCCCACCGCCCTCTGGCAACTCGGGGTGGACACGGGACGCAGTTATGCCGCGGTGTCAGGTGACTTCAACCCGATCCATTTGAGCGGTCTCTCAGCCAAGGCCCTGGGGCTGCGCGGATCGATTGCCCACGGCATGTATCTGGCGTCCAGGGCGTTGGCCGACGTGGGTTCTGTCAAGGCCGAAGCTTTCACCTGGGACGTAGCCTTCGAAGCCCCCGTGTTCCTGCCGGCGCGGGTGGCCTTGGATATCTCCACAAGTCAGGCCGCGTCCGGGGCATGGGAACGATCGGAATACGTCGCCTGGAATCCACGGAGCGGACGTCGGCATTTCATCGGCAGCGTTGCGGCGCTGGGCTAGGCTCCGGGGCACGACGGCGGCGGCAGTCAGCAATGGTGACTGCCGCCGTCGTCGTTAGCACGACAGGGCCGGATTTCGGCACATGACGCAAGCGGCAATAAATGTGAGCAAGCTCGCAAGTGGGTAGTTTTGCGACCGTTGAATTAAACAATCAAGGCCCGGAATTCGAAAATTCCAGGCCTTGAGTTGGTGCGCGGAGGGGGACTTGAACCCCCACCCCCTTTCGAGGACTAGCACCTCAAGCTAGCGCGTCTGCCATTCCGCCACCCGCGCAGGTGGTGTTCGAAGTATCTGTTTGGGCCGTGCGGCACTTCACTTTCCTTCGAAGCAGCGAGAAAAACTCTAACACGCTTTGGGGGAACACAAAAATCGGGCAACCGGAGCGGAGTGGCCGGGCAAAGCGTGGTCCGGTGGGAGGCTCAAATGTCTGCACCCTCGCCCATCCGATGAGTAGGCTGAAGGTACACGGGACGGCACAGCAGCGGAATCCGCGCTGCGCGTCACCGGAACCTGCAGCCCAGCCACGCAAGGAGAACTTCCATGTCTGTCATCCGTCCCGAGGACGAAGTAGTCCGGATCTGCCAGGAGCTCATTCGCATCGACTCGTCCAACTTCGGCGATGGCACAGGGCCGGGGGAGCGTGCTGCGGCTGAGTACACCGCAGGCCTCATCAGCGAAGTCGGCCTCGACGTCGAGATCTTCGAATCCGAGCCTGGGCGGGCAAGCGTGGTCACCCGCATGGCCGGCGAGAATCCATCCGCGGACGCGTTGGTGGTCCATGGCCACCTGGACGTGGTTCCGGCACTGAAGGA
This sequence comes from Paenarthrobacter sp. NPDC018779, assembly GCF_044391085.1. Lineage (NCBI taxonomy): Bacteria > Bacillati > Actinomycetota > Actinomycetes > Micrococcales > Micrococcaceae > Paenarthrobacter > Paenarthrobacter sp. NPDC018779. The sequence continues at coordinate 383,324 of NZ_JBIRZS010000001.1, forward strand.
CCAGTGGAGCGTTGATCCTTTCAGCGGTGAACTGAAGGACGGCCTGATCTGGGGCCGTGGAGCGGTGGACATGAAGGACATGGACGCCATGATCCTGTCCGTGCTGCGTGATTTCGCCAGGACTGGCCGCAAGCCCAAGAGGGACATCATTTTTGCCTTTTTCGCCGACGAGGAAGCGGGCGGAACGTACGGGGCGCGCTATGCCGTGGAGCACCGCCGTGAACTGTTCGATGGTGCAACTGAAGCCATCTCGGAAGTGGGCGGTTTCTCGGCAACAATCGGTGGCCAGCGGACCTATCTCCTGCAAACAGCCGAGAAGGGTATCTCCTGGCTGCGGCTGGTAGCGCACGGCCGCGCCGGCCACGGCTCCCAGATCAACACGGACAACGCAGTGACCCGTCTCGCGGCTGCCGTCACCAGGATCGGCGAGTACACGTGGCCCATCGAGCTGACTCCCACGACGCGGCAGTTCCTGGACGGCGTCACCGAACTCACCGGAGTGGAGTTCGACCCCGACAACCCGGACATCCTCCTCAAGGAACTGGGGACCGTGGCGCGGTTCGTTGGTGCGACCCTGCAGAACACTTCCAACCCCACGTACTTGCGCTCGGGTTACAAGCACAATGTCATTCCGGAGTCCGCCGAAGCTTTCGTCGATTGCCGCACGCTGCCGGGTCAGCAGGAGTTGGTGTTCCAGACCATCAAGGAGCTCGCCGGTGAAGGCATTGACATCAGCTACGTGAACAAGGATGTGTCCTTGGAAGTCCCGTTTGCGGGGAACCTGGTGGACTCCATGATCGATGCCCTCCACTCGGAGGACCCTGGAGCGAAAGTGCTGCCCTATACGCTTTCCGGTGGAACGGACAACAAGTCGTTAAGCAAAATCGGTATCACGGGCTACGGCTTTGCCCCGCTCATGCTGCCGGACGAGCTTGATTTCACCGGCATGTTCCACGGCGTCGATGAGAGGGTTCCCGCCGAATCGTTGAAGTTCGGCGCCCGCGTCCTGAACAGGCTGCTTACCAACTACTAGGAAGGCTGAGGCAATGGTTCCCGAGGAAATCCTGCCCGACGAACTGCTCGAGCGGCTCCGGGGGCGGGCTGCGGGCTACGACAGGGACAATGCGTTCTTCCACGAAGACCTCGCGGACCTTGCCGGCGCCGGTTACCTCAAGGCTTTTGTTCCGGCGTCCGACGGCGGCCTGGGCCTTGGCCTCGAAGCGGTAGCTGCGCTTCAGCGACGGCTCGCCACGGCTGCGCCGGCCACAGCGTTGGGCGTGAACATGCACCTGGTGTGGACCGGCGTCGCGCATGTCATGAACGCCAGGGGAGACGATTCCCTGGCCTTTGTCCTCAAAGAGGCCGGAGAAGGGGAGGTTTTCGCCTTCGGGATTTCCGAAGCGGGCAATGACTCCATGCTCTTCGATTCCGGTACTGTGGCCGAGCCGTTGCCTGATGGCGGCTACCGGTTTACCGGCCGCAAGATTTTCACCAGCCTGTCCCACGGCTGGACGCGGCTGGGTACCTTCGGCAAGGACTCCGATGCCCGTGATGGCGAGGGCGAACTGGTGTTCGGATTCCTGCGCCGCGAGGATCCCGGGCACCGGACCCTTGACGATTGGAATACGTTGGGCATGCGTGCCAGTGCGTCCAACAGCACCTTGCTGGAGGGTGCTGTGGTGCCGCCGGAACGGATCTTTCGGAAGCTCCCGGCAGGACCGAACCGGGATCTGCTGATCTTCGCGATTTTCGCCTGCTTCGAAACGTTGCTCGCTGCCGTCTACACCGGGCTTGCGGAGCGTGCCTTCGTCCTGGGCGTGGACGCCGTGAAATGGCGGGTCTCCTCGAAGTACGGGGGACGCAGTTTTGCCCAGGATCCGGACATCCGCTGGAAGATCGCCGATGCCGCCATGGCCCTGGACGGCATCTACCCACAGCTGGCCGGCCTGGCCCGGGACGTGGACGGGTTGGTGGACCACGGTCCGCAATGGTTCCCGAAGCTGGTGGGCCTGAAATCACGGGCGACGGAGAATGCCCGCTACGTGGTTGACGTGGCCATCAGGGTGTCCGGGGGAGGGAGCTATTTCCGTGGCTCGGAGCTCGAGCGGCTCTACCGTGACGTGCTGGCCGGCATCTTCCACCCGTCCAACGACGAATCGGCGCACAATACAGTGGCCAGCGCCTGGTTGGGACCCTTGGAAAACTAGTCGGTGGGATTACACCGTTCGTTGGACGGAGTACACCTTCCGGCGGAGCCAGAAACGGCGGCCGCCGCCCATATACAGCCGGCTGCGCTCCAACTCCCACTTGCCGTACTCGGAGTGCTCTGCCAGCCGACGGCGGGCCTCCGGCAGCGAATCCTCAGGTCCAACCGTCAGGACGAGGTACTCGTACTGACGGGCATAGTCTCGTTGGCGCTCAACGGAGCCGCCTTGAAATTGTTCCTTCATCCCTCTCCATTTTGGTCCTTTTCCGGCTAACGTGAAGGCATGAGCATCGATCCGCGTGTCGCGCTGCAGTCACTGACTGCTGCCTTCGAAGAGCATCTGGCCGCTGCCTCCGCCCGGCGCGGGGAGGGTGATCCCACCGTCGAGGCGGCCTTCTTCGCCGTAGCCGATGCGTTTGAGGTTTACGAGGACGCACTCTACGAGGCCTACTCCGAGGTTACTCCCCTTCAAGTGTTCGACGAGGATGACGAGGACGGTGAAGAGGTCCTCGACGAGGACCTCGAAAGCCTGGAGGACTGAGCAACTGTCACCGGCCACCCAACGGGTGGCCGGTTTTTTTGTGCCGGTTTTGGGCTTCTTTGTGCTGCCTTGGGCCCGGATTGGCGCTGATCTCCGGCGTCGAACCACGAGCCAAGGCACGTAGTCCCAAGTAGCGCAGCTAGGTACTCGCGAGTATGCGCAAGGGGTAAACCTGCGCAAAGTTGAGTACCGACTACTGGTGCGCCCCCATTTCCCCCCGGCTTCACTGGGTTGTAGGCAATGGCAGGTCTGCAAAAGAAGGCTGACATGGTACGAGTTCCGCTCTTGCGCCAAGGCAAGGCAACAGCACCCAAGCGTGCAACCCACACCGTCACGGAATTCCCCCTGCAACCGGCCGTTGCCACCGTCAATCCGCCGGTGTCTCCCTGGATTGACAAGTCCGTTGCTGCACAACGGACTGAAAAGGCGGGACTGGCGGCACTGGGGGCAGATGTCACCCTGGACCTCATGCCGCCAGTCACCCGCCGGCCCGCGCACGCGGTGCTGCCGCGGCCCGACAGTTCAACGTGGATCCGGTTGCTGAGGAATGCCCTCCGCCTTTCCGACAGTGTTTTGGTGGCGGTCGCGGTTTTTGCCGGATACCTGTTGAACACCGATGGCTTCGCTACGGCTGCGGAGGGAACCGGATACACACGGCAAGCCATCCTGGGACTGCTCATCGGGTTGGCGTGGATTGGCGCACTGGAGGTCTACCGCACGCGGGATTCGAAGGTCCTTGGCGTCGGCCCGGAGGAATACAAGCGCGTCCTCTCGGCCAGCCTGCGGGTCTTCGGCTTCCTGGGCGTCGCCGCGGTGGTGTTCAGGATCGAGTCCGTCAGCACCTTCGTCCTTGTTTCGCTGCCCATCGGCGTTGCTGCCCTTGCGGTGAACCGGTGGGCTTTCAGGCGCTGGCTGGGCCGGCAGAAGGCCCATGGCCTGTGCCTCTCCCGAGCCATCGTGGTGGGTGAGCCGGAGGACGTCAGGTACGTCATCAAGCAAATCAACAGGAAGTCCGGAGCCCCTTACGACATTGTGGGAGCCTGCCTTCCGGGCGCACGCCGGGGAACAACCCTCGTGGTGGACGAACGCCGTGTCCCTGTTCTCTCGTCGATCTACGGGGTGGCCCGCACCGTCCGGCAGACCGGAGCCAACGCAGTGATCGTGGCAGGCCCAGTCCCGGGCGGCAACCAGTTCATCCGCGAGCTGGGGTGGCGGCTCGAGGAAGACGCTGCCGAACTGGTGCTCGCGGCAACACTGACCAACGTCGCCGGTCCCCGCATCCACTGGCGTCCAGTCGAAGGCCTCCCACTGATGCACGTGGACATCCCGCACTATTCCGGTGGGAAACACACCCTCAAGCGGGTCATGGACATCGCTGTCGCGGGCGCAGCGCTTCTGGTCCTGGCGCCCGTGCTGCTGGCACTGGCCCTGATCGTGCGCGCTGACAGCCCCGGTCCCGTCCTGTTCAAGCAGGAGCGGATCGGAAAGCGTGGAACCACCTTCCAGATGCTCAAGTTCCGGTCCATGGTGGTGGACGCAGAGGCCAGGCTGGAAGAACTCAGCACCAAGGACGAAGGAGCCGGTGTGCTGTTCAAGATCAAGGGAGATCCAAGGATTACCAAGTGCGGCCGGTGGATGCGGAAGTACTCCCTGGACGAACTGCCGCAGTTCTGGAACGTCCTGATGGGAACCATGAGCCTGGTGGGCCCCCGGCCGCCCCTGCTCCGCGAAGTGAACGGCTACGAGCAGCACACCCACCGCAGGCTCCTGATCAAGCCGGGCATCACCGGCTTGTGGCAAATCAATGGACGCTCCGACCTCCCGTGGGACGAAGCTGTCCGCCTGGACCTGTACTACGTCGAAAACTGGTCCATCGCGGGGGACCTCATGATCATGTGGCGGACCTTCCGGGCCATGACCCGGCCCGCCGGAGCCTACTAGACCGTTTCAACCCAGTCACCTTCACAGAATCCGAGTGGAAAATGAGCATAGGAACCATTCCATCAGGCCAACTGAATGGCCACGGGCTGCGCCCCAAACTGCGGATCGCCGTTGTGGGCGCGGGCTATTGGGGGCCCAACCTGGCGAGGAACCTCAAAGCCAGCCCGGACTGGGAACTCGTGGCCATCTGCGACCTGGACGTCGAACGGGGACTCCGCCTGGCGGAAACGGTAGGTGGGGTGGCCGTCGTCGAATCCCTCGACGAACTGTTGGACACCTACAACCTTGACGCCGTAGCCGTGGCGACGCCGGCCCACACCCACCACGGCGTGGTGATGACCGCCCTGCGGGCAGGCAAGCATGTGTTGGTGGAGAAACCACTGGCGGACAGCAGGGCCAAGGGCCTTGAGATGGTGGAGGAGGCCAAGGCCCGCGGTTTGGTCCTCATGGCCGACCACACCTACTGCTTTACCCCGGCGGTCCTGAAAATCCAGGAGCTGGTCAGCAGCGGCGCCTTGGGCGACATCCTGTACGTCGACTCCGTGCGCATCAACCTTGGCCTGGTCCAGCCCGATGTGAACGTGTTCTGGGACCTTGCCCCGCACGATCTGTCCATCCTGGATTTCATCCTCCCCGGCGGACTGCACCCCACGGAAATCTCCGCGCACGGGGCCGATCCACTCGGGACCGGGCGCGACTGCGTAGGCCATCTCACCTTCGGGTTGCCCAACGACGCCATGGTCCACATCCATGTGAACTGGCTGAGTCCCACCAAGATCAGGCAAATGATCATCGGTGGATCCAAGAGGACGCTGGTCTGGGATGACCTGAATCCCCAACAGCGGCTAAGCGTCTACGACCGTGGAGTCAGCCTGGAACACCAGCCCCGCTCCGCCGCGGACAAGAAAGCGACAGCGATTTCCTACCGCCTGGGAGACACGTGGTCCCCGGCACTCCAGGAACGTGAGCCCTTGACCCAGGTGGTGGCCGAACTGGCCTCGTCCATCCGCAACCACTCGACTCCACGGACCAGCGGCGAGTCCGGACTGCGAGTCCTGTCAGTCCTGGAAGCCGTCACCCAGAGCCTTGGCACCGACGGGCACGCAGCCGTTGTGGCGGGGAACGAAGTCTCCCTCCAGGTTGCCCAGTGAACGCCCTCCTCGGCGCCACGGCACTGGTCACGGGTGGGGCGGGCACCATTGGATCCACCCTGGTGGATCAGTTGCTCGACGCCGGAGTGGCTCACGTAGACATCCTGGACAACCTGGTGCGTGGCCGTAAAGCCAACCTCGACGATGCCATGGCCTCCGGACGTGTCCGTTTGGTCGAGGGGGACATCCGCGAGCGCGACCTGGTCCACGATTTGACCATCGGCAAGGACCTGGTGTTTCACCAGGCGGCCATACGCATCACCCAGTGTGCGGAGGAACCGCGGCTCGCGTTGGAAGTTCTGGTGGACGGGACGTTCACCGTCCTTGAAGCGGCCGTCGAGCACAAAGTGGGAAAGCTCATCGCGGCCTCCAGTGCTTCGGTTTACGGCATGGCAGAGGAATTTCCGACGACGGAACGTCACCACCACCACAACAACGACACCTTCTACGGCGCCGCCAAGTCGTTCAACGAAGGCATGGCCAGGAGTTTCCGGGCCATGTCCGGCCTGGACTACGTGCTGCTGCGCTACTTCAACGTCTACGGGCCCCGCATGGACGTCCACGGACTCTATACCGAGGTGCTGGTCCGCTGGATGGAGAGGATCGTTGATGGACTTCCTCCATTGATTTTCGGAAACGGCGAGCAGACCATGGACTTCGTGCACACGGCGGACGTGGCCCGTGCCAATGTCCTTGCGGCCGCGAGCAGCGTGAATGAGGGCGTGTACAACGTGGCCAGCGGTACGGAGACCAGCCTTGCCGACCTCGCCCGTACCCTGCTGCACGTCATGGATTCGCCTTTGCACCTGGAGCATGGGCCGGAACGGGCAGTGAACGGTGTGGTCCGCCGCCTGGCCGACACCACCCTTGCCCGGCGTGACCTGGGCTTTGAGGCCGCCGTGGGTTTGGAGGACGGATTACGTTCCCTGGTTGACTGGTGGAGGCCCCTCCGGGAGGAAATCGCCGCAGCCAGGTCCGCCACCCGGCCGGCGGTGCCGGCAGCAGGTGCACGATGACCATGTCCGAGACCTCGCTGGCGCGTATCGACGTCATGAAGCCGTGGCTTGGAGCCGAAGAGGCCCAGGCCGTGGCGGAGGTCATAGCATCGGGCTGGGTTGCCCAGGGACCCAAGGTACGCCAGTTCGAGGAAGCTTTCGCCCGTGAACAGCAGGCGGCTTACGCCGTTGCGGTCTCAAGCTGCACCTCCGCCTTGCACTTGGCCTTGGCCGTCGCCGGTGTTGGTCCCGGCGACGACGTGGTGGTGCCCTCCCTTTCCTTCATTGCCACGGCGAACGCGCCCACGTACGTGGGCGCACGGCCGGTGTTCGCCGACGTCGACCGCGTCACCGGCTGCGTGACGGCCGAAACCGTGGCCGCCGCGCTCACTCCCAGGACCCGGGCCGTCATCGCCGTGGACCAGGGCGGTGTTCCGGTGGACCTGGATCCCCTTCGTGCGCTGTGCGATCCCTTGGGCATCGTGGTGGTGGAAGATGCTGCGTGCGCCATCGGGTCGCGGTACCGCGGGCGGCCGGTGGGTGCCGGTGCGGAAGTGGCGGCATGGTCCTTCCACCCCCGCAAGATCCTGACCACGGGGGAGGGTGGCATGCTCTCGACGTCCCGGAAGTACTTTGGCGACCGTGCCCGCAGGCTGCGCGAACATGCCATGAGCGTTTCGGCCGCCGACCGGCATGCAAGCGTTCTGGCCCCGGCTGAGGAGTACCTCGAAGTTGGCTTCAATTACCGCATGACGGACCTTCAGGCCGCCGTCGGACTCGTGCAGTTGGGCCGGCTGGCCCAAGCCGTGCGCCGGCGTCGTGAACTGGCCGCCAACTACGCTGACGCGTTTGCCGGTGTGGATGGCCTGCGGCTCGTGGACGATCCCGTGTACGGGGCGGGCAATTACCAGTCGTGCTGGCTGGAAATCGGTGAGGTTTTCCCGCTGGAACGCGATCAGTTGATGGTTCGCCTGGCTGAGGACGGAATCTCGGCCCGGCGCGGCATCATGGCCGCACACCGCCAGCCCGCCTACGCCGGGAGGGACACTGGCAGCGCCGCCCTCGACGCCACGGAATGGCTCACGGACCATACGTTGATCCTGCCCCTCTACCACCAGCTCACGCTCGCCGACCAGGTCCGCGTCATTGATTCCGTGCTCCGGGCGGCAGGGCGGGGACGATGAGCGAGCTGCTCCTGATCGCTGCAAGCGGCCTGGCCCGGGAAGTCCTGGCCATGGTCCGCAGCAGCGGGCCGTTCGATGTCATCGGCATACTTGACGACGACGAAGACAAGCTCGGACGCGTCGTCGATGGAGCCCACGTCCTCGGTCCCATCCGTGACGCCCTGAAATTCCCGCATGCACTGCTGCTGGTCTGCATCGGATCGGGCAGCGGCAGGGAAAGCGTCGTCATGCGGTTGCGGGCGCTTGGACTGTCCGAGGACCGTTACGCCACCGCCGTCGATCCCTCCGCCCATGTTCCGGAAGGGTGCCGCATTGGCCCCGGCAGCATCATCCTGGCGCATGTAACCATGACTGCTTCGGTGACCCTCGGCAGCCACGTCGTGGCCATGCCCGGAGTGACGTTCACCCACGATGATGTTGTCAGCGACTTCGCGACTTTCGCCGCAGGCGTGTCCCTGGGCGGTAACGTCCACATCGGCAGGGCAGCGTACATCGGGATGAACGCCAGCGTCCGCGAGCGCCGCACGGTTGGCGCAGGTGCCACCATCGGCATGGGTGCCGCCGTTTTGAGCGATGTTCCCGAGGACGAGACGTGGGCGGGTGTTCCTGCACGGATCATCCGGCGCGGCAACTACCCTGCGTTGGAGGGCATCCTGTGACTCTCCAGAAGCACGTGGCGACCACCCAACGCAGGCCAACGCCCTCGAGGGCCTTTGCGCTGAGCGTCATCAATGCGTTCGTCACGCGCCTGGGGACCATTGGGATTGGCATTGCCCTTGCCCGTTTGCTGGGGCCGGAGGAGTTCGGCACGTACGCGGTGGCGTTCGTCGCCTTGATTGCGGTGTTGAGCTTCAACGAGTTGGGGGTGAGCCTGGCCATTGTCCGGTGGCCGGGGGACCCAAAGCATATCGCTGCTACGGTGACCACGATTTCCACGGCGTGCAGTGTTGTCCTCTTCGCTGCTTCCTATGTGGCTGCCCCGTACTTTGCTGCCGCCATGGGCAATGAGGCCGCCACGGATGTTGTCCGGCTGCTTGCTACGTGCATCGTCTTCAACGGCCTCGTGGCCACCCCCGCTGCCCTCCTGCAAAGAAACTTCCGCCAAGGGCAGCGGATGGCCATAGACCAAGTGAACGTGTGGCTCGGGGCGGGTGTTTCGCTGGTCCTGGTCATAGCCGGCATGGGGGCCATGAGCCTTGCCGTCGGCCGGGTGGCAGCAAGCATTGTGTCCGCCGTGCTCTTCGTGGTTTTTTCTCCGTTGCCTTACCGCTTCGGTTTTTCCCGGAAGGCGGCCCGCGAACTGTTGTCGTTCGGGCTGCCGCTGGCAGGGGCGAGCCTGGTGGTTTTCAGCGTGGGCTACGTGGACCAGTTGGTGGCAGGCAAGATGCTGGGACCCGTGACGCTGGGACTGTACGTAATGGCGTTTAATATGGCGGGTTGGCCCGCGGCGCTGTTGTCGCAGCCCCTCAGGAGCGTCGCCCCGGCCATGTTTGCCCGGTTGCAGGACAATCCGGAAGACATGCGGGCCGCCCTGCTTTCCTTGTTGGGTGCCTTGTCCGCGGTGCTCCTCCCGGTCTGCGCGGTGATGATGGGCTGCGCTGTCGCCTTGGTGACCCTGGTCTACGGGGATGCCTGGTCCTTGGCGGGCCTGGCCCTGGTGTGGCTGGCGCCGCTGACCGCTCTGCGCATCCTTCACGAACTGTTCTATGACTACCTGGTGGTGGTTGGCCTCTCCATGTCGATTTTCAGTGTCCAACTAGTGGCGCTGGTGGCATTGGTTCCAGGACTGATTGCCGGGGCCTTGCTGGGCGGGATGCCGGGCCTGGCCATGGCTCCGGCAGGGGTGGCCCTGCTGGTGACAACACCCATGTATCTCAGGACCCTGCGCCGGGCGAACGTCGCACTGCGGGACCTGGCGGCCCGTGTGGCTGTTCCGCTCGCCCTGGCCGCCGTCACAGGCTACGCGTCGTGGCTCGTGTCCCAGGCACTGCACTCACCCTTGCCTGCTGTCCTTGCTTCCACCGGCATTGGACTTGTGGTCATGGGTGCCGGCCTCGCCCTGCGGCGCTCCGACGTCGCCGAAATCCGGCGTTGGGGCCGTGGCCGCGAGGAGGTGGCCGTATGAGAATCGTTGTCTACCCCCACGACCTTGGCCTCGGCGGAAGCCAACTGAACGCCATTGAGCTGGGCGCCGCCGTTCAGGCCCTGGGACACGAAGTGATGCTGTTCGGACAGCCCGGCCCCTTGGTTCGCAGGGCCAAGGAACTGGGCCTTGAGCACGTCCAGGCCCCGGTACCGGGGAAGCGTCCCTCGCCGGCCGTGGTCCGGGCATTGGGGCGCCTGGTCCGCGAGCGCGGCGTGGACATCATCCACGGCTACGAATGGCCCCCCGCCTTGGAGTGCCTCGCCGCCAGCAAAATAGCGGGCGGTTCCGCCGTCGCCACCGTCATGTCCATGGCGGTTGCACCTTTCATTCCCTATTCCATGCCCTTGATGGTGGGAACGGAGCAGATCCGCCGCCATGAAGCGAAAGCCGGCCGGGGAGCGGTCCGCCTGATGGAACCCCCTGTCGATACTGCAGCCAACAGTCCGGATGCCGGCGCTGCCACAGACGAATTCCGGGCAAGGTGGGGCCTGGCGGACGCGGCCTTGCACGTTGTCTGTGTTTCGCGCCTGGCCCACGAACTGAAGCTGGAGGGAATCCTCGCGGCCATGGATGCCGTGGCGGATCTTGCCCGCGCAGGGGACGTGCGTTTGGTGGTTGTGGGATCCGGGCCGGCCGAGGCAACCGTCCGCGGACGCGCCGAGCGGATCAACGCCGGGGCCGGACGCGCCGTGGTTGTCCTGACCGGGGAAATCGAGGACCCACGCCCCGCCTACGCGATGGCCGACGTGGTGTTGGGAATGGGCGGCTCGGCACTGCGGGGCATGGCGTTTGCCAAGCCCCTGGTGGTTCAAGGCGAGGAGGGCTTCTGGGAGCTCCTGACGCCGGAATCGCTGCCAACCTTCCTGTGGCAGGGCTGGTACGGCGCAGGGCCCGGGAGTTCCGGGAAAGGAAGCGGGGCGCTCGCCGCCATCCTGGCCCGCCTCCTGGACGACCAGGGGCTGCGCACAGCCCTGGGCAGTTACGGCCGGCGCCTGGTTGTGGAACGTTTTTCCTTGGAGCACTCCGCGCAGCGGCAACTGGACCTCTACACGGAAGTTTGCGGGTCACCGAAGCGGCAGGTTGCGCTTGCACCGGCCGAGGCAAAGGCCCTGTCACGGTATGCCGCCTATGTTGCGCGACGCCGCTGGCTCCGGCTACGCGGCCAAGCCGCCTTGGACGATTTCAATTCCCGTCCCGTTGCGTCCTCGCCACGGCCGGCCTGGAACCCCGCTGAGGTCCGGCCATGACGCAGACCATCATGTACGTTTCCGGAGGCCGCTGGGACGGCATCCCCGGCACGGACAGGCTCCTCGCCGAGGCGCTCGCAGTACACGCCGACGTGTTGTGGGCGGACCAGCCAGTTTCCGTCCATCGCTACGCCGACGTCCGCCGCCACGCCTTCCGCAGCCTCAAGGGTGTTCCCGAACAGGTGGCCCCGTCCATCAACCGGCTCCGCCTCCCTGCACTTCCTGGTTTCAGCCGCCCCCTGGTCCGGCGGATCACCGAAGCACTGGCCACAAGGGCCTTGGTGTCCGCCTCGCAGAAGGCGGACATCGCCGTCGTCGTTAATTCCTCCCCGGTGGTGCCGTTCCCGGCAGCCATCAGTGCTCCCCGGCTTCTTCACCTCACGGACGACTGGCTGGCCGCCTCGGATCTCCTGGGCTTGTCGCGGCGCCATGTGGAACGGGTCCTGCAGGCCAACTGCGCCATGGCAGATGTGATCACCGCGGTCTCGCCCGGCCTGGCCGAAAAGATGACCGCGCTCGCAGGCCGCACCGTGGAGCTGCTGCCCAATGGTTGCCGGACCCCGGCGGCAGGGGACCCGGACGCCGTGGGGCGGCCCGTTGCCGCCCTGGTGGGGCAACTGAACGAACGGCTGGATGAGGACATCCTCACCGAACTGGGCCATGCCGAGGTGCCGCTGGTGGTGGTGGGACCCCGGACCGAACGCGATCCGGGGATGGCACGCTTCCTGGATGGCTTCCTTGCCCTGCCGTCGGTGGATTGGCGCGGTGAAGTCCCCGCCGATGAGGTGGCCCGGATCCTCCAAACAGTCGCGGTGGGCCTGACCCCGTACAGCGTTTCGGAGTTCAATACGTCAAGTTTTCCCTTGAAGACCCTCGAATACCTCGCATCAGGTGTTCCCGTGGTTGCGACGGACCTGCCCGCCACACGGTGGGTTGGGGGATTGTCCGTCTCCATCGCCGGGACACCTAGGGAATTCGTGGATCTTGTGCGTTCCAGGATCGTTGACCCGCCCGGCCCTGTGCGGCGGCTGGCGATCCAGGACTCGGCTCTCGCGCACACGTGGGATGTCAGGGCAGAACAGCTGCTTTCCCTAGTGGGCAAGCATCAAACCACGGAGCCGGACAGCACACGCGGACCCCGTCATGTTGGGAGCAAATGATGCAATTTCGTACCGTCATAGCGAGCATAATCCGGCGGTGGTACGTGCTGGTCGCCGGCATCCTGGTCACCGGGCTGGTGTGCGTGGCCATCCAGATGAACGCCCCGGACAAGTTCAAAGCCCAAGCGAGCCTGGTGCTGATGCCCTCCAGCCAGAGCATCGGCGCAGCAGGCAACCCCTACCTCTACCTGGGAGGCATGAGCGAGGCGCTGGACATCCTGATCCGTAAACTCTCCTCGCAGCCGGTCAAGGAACGGGTTCTGGCGAACTTCGGCACGGCCACGTACGCGGCCGAACCGGACCGTGGAACCAACGGTGCCATCCTGGTCATCACAGCCACCGCCGACTCACCGGAGCAAACCATGTCCCTGCTCAAGGCCGTGATGGAGGAAACCCCGCGCTCCCTCAACGAGATGCAGGAAGCCCTCAATGTCGCCGTTCCCGCCAGGATCACCACCATGAACCTGTTGGTGGACCGGCAGGCCGTGCCGGAGGTGAAAGCCCGGACCCAGCTGGTGTTGGTAGCAGGCGCCGGTGGAGTGGCCGTGACCCTGGTGATCGCTGTCCTCCTGGACGGGCTGCTCTTGACCCGGCGACGCCGCAAGCTGGCAGCAGAGCAGGAAATCACCGTGGATCCCTTGGCCGCCTCGCCGGTGAGATCCCGCAACCGCAACAAGGCCCAGGCCACCACAGAACCTGAAACCGACGGCGTCCTGCCCTTGTCTTCCGGACCAAGTTAGCCATGACGGCGGCTACATTCCTCGGGATCCTCCTGCGCCGTTGGTACGTAGTGGCCATAGGCCTGGTGCTGGGCCTGGCTGCATTGGGTGCCATCAGGTCCTCCGAGCCCGTCTTCTGGACCGAGGCAGACGTGACGTTCCTGGCCCCCGAACGTGAGCCTGCCTATTGGATCTCAGGGGGCAGCGCCATGACGTTGGTGGACTTCGCGGACATGGTCAAGCGCCGGGTCAACCAGGATTCCGCTGCCGTGGACCTGGTCCTGACGAGCGGAACACTGTACGGCGCCGGAGTCCAGCAGGGCTACTCCGTTACCTTGCCCAACAATGGTGGCCAGTGGAACAAGACCTTCACCCAGCCCGTGCTCAAAGTGCAGGTTGTGGATTCGAGCGCAGAGAAGGTGAACCAGGTGCTGGCGAACGTGCTGGACCGGATCAACGACGCAACCGTCAAGCTGCAAGCCGAAGCCCAGGTCAAAGGTGACCTCATTTCCACCCAGACAACCCCGTCCAAGTCAGAGGTGGTCTTCGGCGGTGGAACTCCCGTCACCCGGCTCAAGGGAGCCGTGGTGCTCGAGGCGCTCTGCCTTGCGGTCACGTCCGTGGCCACCATCTACATCGACCGCATCATGGTCCGCCGCCGCCAGGGCAAGGTGCAACCAAGGGAGGTGTCCGATGATAAGGCCCGGGTCTGAGCGGAACACGCTGCTTGCCAACCCCACACCGCTCGAACCCGCCGAACGCAGGGACGTCTCATCGTTCGTCATTGTCTACCTGCTCCTCGCCTGTGCCATCCCCTCCAACCTGACACTCACCGCCTTGGGGTCCGTGGGCAGGCCCAGCACCCTCTGCGGGCTCCTGGCCTTCGCCTGGTGGTTGCTGTACCAACTGCAGCGCACCAGCCCAAGCCGTGCAGGCACACAAATGGTCCGCAACGCCATGGCGGTTTTCCTGGCCGTAGCGCTGGCCAGCTACGCCCTGGCCATGCTCCACGGAGTCCCTGCACCCGAAACCAGCCCGGCTGACAGCGGCATCATCCGACTGACGAGCTGGGCCGGCATCTTCCTGCTGATCAACGATGGCCTGGCCAGCCGCCGGACCCTGATGAAGGTCCTCCGCGCCCTGGTCCTGGTAGGAACGGGAACAGCACTGCTGGGCCTGCTGCAATTTGCCACAGGCCAGTCACTGGTGGACTGGATCAGCCTTCCCGGGTTCAGCGCCGCCTCAGAGCTCACCGGCGTACAGTCCAGGGGCGGTTTCGTCCGCGCAGCCGGCATGGCCAGCCACCCCCTGGAGTACGGCGTCGTCCTGGTGGCCTCCCTCCCCGTAGCCATTGCTTTCGCTGTGACCGACAGGCACCGCGGCTGGCTCCTCAGATGGGCACCGGCAGCGATCATCTCCGCCGCAGCCGTTCTCTCGGTCTCCCGTTCAGCGCTCACGGCCTTCGCCGTCGCGATCGTCGCCCTGGTTCCGTCGTGGCCCAAAAAGATCCGACGCCGGGCGATGCTCCTGGCCGTCGTCCTGGCTGGAGCCCTGTACGTCCTGACGCCAGGCATGCTGGGTACCCTTCGCGGACTCTTCACCGTGGGAACACAGGACCCCAGCATCAGTTCCCGCACCAGCGCCTACAGCACGGCTTTCGGCATGCTGGCCAACAACCCGGTGGTCGGCCGCGGGTTCGGAACCTTCCTGCCCGACTACGTGATCGTGGATAACCAGTACCTGGGCACCCTCGTGGAACTTGGAGTCCTCGGCCTGCTGGCCTTCCTGGGCGTCATCGCCTGCGCGCTCGCCGCGGCCTGGCGGGGCAGGAAACTCGCCACTGATCCCGCCGGCCAACAGCTCTCCCAAGCGGTCCTGGCCTCAGTAGCAGCAATCGCCGTCACGTTCGCCTTCTTCGATGGCTTGTCCTTCGCCATGTCCGCCAGCGTCCTGTTCTTCATGCTCGGAATCTCCGGAGCGTTGTGGCGGCTGGCCCGCACGGACGCTGCCCTCAAGACCACTCCGCATTGACCACCGGGAATCGGGGAACCATGAACCGCAAGTCCGTGGCAATACTCGGAGCCCTGGCACTGCTCTGCCTCCTTGCCGCTGCCACCATCAGCGGGGGAGCACCCCTGGCAGGCACGGTGCAGCAACCTGAACCAACCCACCCGGCAGGCACTGCGCTGCGCCCCGTGGACGGCGGACCGGACTTCTACGGACAATTCAGTAATCCGCTTCCCACCGATCCGAATTACTTTCCCGTGGGAGTCTGGTTCGAAAGTGCCTTGGAGAAGGACTACGTAGCCAAGGATCTCGCAGCGGGGCTCAACACGTACGTCGTCCTCACACCGGACTCCGACATGGAGCTCATCAAGTCCTCCGGAATGTACGCCATCCCCACCTACCCGGCCGGGACAGCCGCAGGCTTCGCGTTGGGTGACGAGGTGGACATGTGGGCCGGCGGCGGTGACGGCGCGTGGAGCGGCAAATACCCAGGCGAGGGCCCCATCTGCGTTCCCGAACAAGCCAAATGCGGCTACACGGTCCAGGGCCAGCTGCGCGCCGCCGCGCCACAGGGCACCATGGTCTACGCCAACTATGGCAAGGGCGTCACCTTCTGGCTGTCCGACGAACAATCACAAAAGTTCCTTCGCGAGTATCAGGACGTTGTCTCGGCGGACAACTATTGGTTCACGGACCCCAACATCTGCGCCAAGACCGAAGGCGGCGCCATCAACGGCTACCTCCGGGACCTCACCCCCGCACAATGCCGGCTCGCGGCCAACTACGGGTGGACGGTGGAGCGCATCCGCAAACTTACGGGAGGCAACAAACCCGTATGGGCTTTCGTGGAAGCAGGCCACCCGTTCGAAGACTCACCAGCCGCTGCCACCATGACCGGTCCCCAACTGCGTGCCGCCGTATGGAGCAGCCTCATCCACGGTGCCCGGGGAATCGTGTACTTCAACCACAGCTTCGGCGGGGACTGCGTGACCCAGCACGTTCTTCGAGACTGCCCCGGCGACGTGCGGCCCGCCGTCACGGCAGTCAACCACCAGATCAAACAACTCGCCCCGGTGCTCAACGCCCCGTTCCTGGACGGCGCCGCCACCGCATCCGGCCCCGTGGATGTCGCCACGAAACTCCACAACGGGCAGGCCTACGTCTTCTCGGGTGCCAACACCCAAGCCGGAGGCCAAGCCACCTTCCACCTCGCCTGCGGCGGCAGCACCGCCGTCGTGATCGATGAAAACCGCACCATCCCCATCACCGACGCAACGTTCACCGACAATTTCGCCGACGGCAACGCAGTCCACCTCTACCGCATTGAAGGAGGCACCAGCTGCGGCTGGTGACCTACCGGCTGCTGTTGTCCCTCTCCCAGGCAACCGCCGGGGTACCCGGGCGGACTGCACGACGGCGGCCAGCACCTGCGAAGGCGGCATACACCAACGCATCGAACGCGGTCAGCGGACCACGAACCGAATCCACCAATTGCCGCACCGTCCGGGAAGCCGAAGAATCACCCGAGACTGCATCCTGCTGGGCGTTACCCCGGGACGTACGCCGCAGGACGGCCATCAGGGCAGACGGGGAACGGGGTGTCCGAACCACCACCGGTTCCGTGTCCAGGACGGCCTTCTCATCCGCCGTAAACAACCTGTCAACGTAGTAGTCGTCGCCGCTCAACGGCGGAAAAGTCCCCAAGCGGGCGTGTCCCGCCTCGCTGAGCGCATAAGCCCCCGCACCCCACAAGCCCTGCGCGTTACCGGGGATCCTGGTCCTGGCCCTGTAATAGGCGCGGACAAGGAAGGACGCACCCGAGGTGTCATAGCGGTAGGCAGGACGCCCGGCAAGGAGCATACCGTCCGTGAGCGCCGAGAACACGGCAGCCAGGGCGCCGGGCGTCACTTCGATATCGGCATCCAGGTACAACCGCGGCCACAACTGCGCAGCCTCATCAGCGGCGTTCAAAGCCGCCACCTTCGAGGCCGCCTCCACCTCGATGACACGCACGCCGTCATAGGCCGCCGCAATGGCCTCCGTCCCATCCGAACACCCATTGCAGGCAACAATTACCTCCACGGTGCCCCAAGCCAGCACCTCCCGCAACGCATCCAGCGTCCGCCCCATCACGGCGGCCTCATTGTGCGCCGGGATAATCACCGAACCCACCGGATGAACTGCCGGTCCCGCCTCAGGGTAGGTTCCCGCATGGGGCAAGGAGGACCAACGCTTGCGGCTCAGCAACGCCACAGCGGCCTCCCGGTGACCGGGTTTCCCCAGACGCGCAATCTCCGAGCCCAGTACCGCCAGCCGGAAAGCCCCCGAACGCCCACGGCCCAGGTGCTTCTCCGCATACCGCACCCGATTGACAGACATCAGGGCCGACAACTGCGCCGACGATCCCGAGCCGCCCCGCTCATGCCACATCCTGGCTGACGGCTCAAACCAAATCGGGAAGCCCAATTCCCGGACCCGCCGGCAAAAGTCGGTTTCTTCCGAGTAAAGGAAGAACTGTTCGTCCCAGTCGCCCACAGCCGCGGCCACCCTCGCATCGATCAGCAAGGCCGCACCCGTAGCCCACTCCACGGCGTGGGCATACTTGTAACTCTCCGCATCAAAGTCCATCTCGGACAACCACCCGGGCCGTCCGGACAAACGGCTTCCCATGGCCGCGTCGCCCAGCGCTCGCAGGATGCTGGGTTCGCGCCGCAACGAGGGATAGACGGTACCGTCGTCATCGAGGAGAACAGGCACCACCGCTCCGGCGCCGGATGCCGCCATGCGGCGCCGCAGCGCAGCCACCGCGCCAGGTTCGACGCGCAGGTCCGGGTTGAGGATGAGGAAGGCATCCGCCGGACCGGCTGCCCGGAGCCCCGCATTGATTCCACCGGCATACCCCAAGTTGCCGCCTGTGCTCTTGGCAATCACATCGGGATGCCCTGCGAGGGCCGCCATGGTCTCGCCATTGGGTGAGTTGTCCGCCACCACTACCTTGAGCGTCTGGCCAGCCGTTTCGGTGCGGAGGCTCTCGATGAGCGGGCCAATGTCATCGGCGTTGTTGTAGGTGACCACCACGACGGCGATGTCGGCTTGGTCTGCGGCCGACGCGAAGATGCCCGGAGCCTGGCGGGGCGCCTGTGCGGGTAGTTCCTCGGAGCGGGGAACCCCGTGGGCGGTGGAAAGCCCGCTGTCCCGCCTTAGGTGAAGGTAGGCCTCGGGGCCGTCCACGAGGTAGCGATGGGCGAGCCTGCGGGGCTCCAGCATGAGGCGCCACGCCCATTCGAAACCGTGTCCGGCCACCCAGTCCGGTGCCCGCTTGATGTGGCCGGCGAGGAAGTCCACCACGGCGCCGAACGCCAGAAGGACCTTGGCTCCTGTCAGGTGGCCGTACTCGGTGATCCAGAGTTCCTGGCGGGGTTTGCCCAATCCCACCACCAGGAGGTCTGCGTCGCTGGCAGCTATTTCACCTGCCAGTCGCCTCGATGCAGCGGGATCGCTGATCTCGGACCGGTCCGGCGCCCACCAGCCTGCTATGGCCAGTCCCGGACGGTCCTCGGCGAACCGTTGGCGGATCAGCTGCTGGGCCTGCCCGGACCCGCCGATGAAGCCCACGCGCAATCCGAGTCTTTCCGCTTCGTCAAGGAGAGGTCCAACCAGGTCGCTGCCCGCCAGCCGTGGCCAAGGCGTACCGGTGAGGCGCTGGGCTTCCGCGGCAAGGGGAGCACCATCAATCAGGGTGAGCCATTCAACCGCGGAGCCGTCCATGGTTCCTGCCCAACGGCTTCCTGTGCCGAAGTGCCGGATGTGGTCCAGATTCGCTGAGCACACACCCAAGGGCGGTGTTCCCAGATGCGAGGCGCGGTCCATGATGAAGCTGACGGCCTCAGGGAACTCCATGAGCCGGACCGTGGTACCGCCGAGACTAAGCTCCTGGGTCTGCGCGGCCCGCGGCGCTGCTGGCGGGTGGTAACTCAGCCGGTCGGCGAGGACGTGGAAAAGGCCCCCGATGGGGAAGGTCTTTGGCTGCAGCATGATCGGCTCTCCAGACGCAAGGTCTCGCTCGGGTCCAACTCAAGGCATGGACTATTGACCGGCGATCCCTGGCCGCTGCACTGCCTTGGATCGCCGCGGGCAACTGGTGCTGCCCCGTACTTGCTTGAGTTGTCTCCCGGCCCCGTCTGATCGAGGTTGCCGTACGGCCACTGTAGGACGTTTTGTGCCGCAGGGCTAGGGTTCCAGGCCCTGTACATACTCCTTGAGCCGGACTTGTGCCTCCGGCGGCACGAAGCCGGCCGCCTTGATCCTGCCAAGATCCAGCACGCTTCGTCGCGGACGGGGCGACATGCCGGGTTTGGCGTACTCTTCGGTGCTCACCGGGCTCACCAGTCCGGGATCCACGCCGCGGAGCCGGTAGACGTCGCGCGCGATGTCCGCCCACGACTGCACCGGCCCGTCGTTGCTGACGTTGTACGTTCCATAGGGCGCGCCGGTGCCCAGCAAGTGCCGGATGGCCGCGGCGATATCTTCGGCAAACGTCAGGCGCCCCCATTGATCGTCCACGACGGACGGCGCCGCACCGCGCCCGGCCAGTGCCGCCATGGTTCGCACAAAGTTCTTTCCATCGCCTACCACCCAGCTGCTCCGGAGGATGTAGTGCTTGGGCGCCACCGCCGCGGCCGCATCGCCCGCGGCCTTGCTCTGCCCGTAGATGCCCAAAGGACTGGGCTGCTCTTCCTCGCCGTGGATCTCTGCCGTGCCGTCGAAGACGTAGTCGCTGGAGACGTGCACCAAGGTCAGTGAATGGTCGACGGCGGTCCTCGCCAAGTGTGACACCGCGCCGGCGTTAACCTGCCAGGCCGCGGCGCGCCCCTCCGGGGTTTCGGCGGCGTCGACGGCGGTGTAGGCGGCGGCGTTGATGACCGTGGCGTACTTCCGCCAATCGGCCTGGTCAAAGAAGCGGCTGTCGGTGACATCAAAGCCCGCCCGGTCAAAGAAGTCCACGGTGTCCAGGTCCGCGAAGACCTTCCGCAAGGCCGATCCCAGTTGGCCGTTGGCGCCCAGAACCATGGTCCGGAGCGGCTTCATGGGAGCAACCCCGGCCATGGAGGGGTGTTGTTGGTCCTGGGCGGACATGGTGGCTTCGGCCAGGGGGATCGGCCACGGCACAGCGGCAGTGGCATCGGCCAGGTTCAGGAACGTGTATTCGGCCTGGGCTTCGGCGCTCCAATGGTCGTTGACCAAATACGTGTAGGCCGTGTTGTCGTCGAGGGTTTGGAAGGCGTTGCCCACTCCGCGGGGGACGAAGACGGCCTCGCCAGGAGACATTTCGGTGAAGAACACCGTGCCGAATCCGGGACCGCTCCTCAGGTCCACCCACGCTCCGAAGATCCTGCCGGAAGCAACCGAAATGTACTTGTCCCACGGCTCGGCATGGAAACCCCGCGTCGTACCGCGGCGGGCGTTGAAGGAGATGTTGTTCTGCACGGGCCCGAAGTCGGGCAGTCCAAGGGCACCCATGGTCCTGCGGTTCCAGTTCTCCTTGAACCAGCCGCGTTCGTCCGCGTGCACCGGCAGGTCAAACAGCAGTAGACCGCCGATCGGGGTGGACCGGGACGTCAACTTCTTGGGCGTTGCCATCGGGGCTAGTGACCTTGCCCCGCGTACTTCACTTCAGTTTCGGCTTTTTGCGGCCGCCACCAGTCCTCGTTCTCCTGGTACCACTGCACCGTAGCCGCCAGTCCGGCGTCGAAGTCCTCGAACAGTGGCCGCCACCCGAGCTCGCGTCGCAACTTGGTGGAGTCTATGGCGTAGCGCAGGTCGTGGCCTGGGCGGTCCGTGACGAGGTCGTAGGCATCGGATGGTTGGCCCACCAGGTGAAGCAGCTTTTCCACCACCGTGCGGTTGGACTGTTCCCCGTCGGCGCCGATCAAGTAGGTCTCACCAATGCGGCCGCGTTCCAGAATGGCAGCCACGGCCGAAGAATGGTCTTCCACGTGGATCCAGTCCCGGACGTTCAGGCCTTTTCCGTAGAGCCGCGGCCGGTGCCCGTCCAGGAGATTCGTGATCTGGCGGGGAATGAATTTCTCCACGTGCTGGTAGGGCCCGTAATTGTTGGAGCAATTGCTGATGGTGGCCCGCAAGCCGAAGGAACGGACCCAGGCCCGTACCAGCAAGTCCGAACCGGCTTTCGTTGCGGAGTAGGGGCTCGTGGGCCGGTACACCGAATCCTCGGTGAAACGGGTGGGTTCGTCCAGCGCGAGGTCTCCATAAACCTCATCGGTGGAGATGTGGTGGAATCGCGTTCCGTGCTTCCGGGCAGCCTCAATGAGGGTGTAGGTCCCCAAAAGATTGGTGTCCATAAATGGCCTGGGATCCTGCAGGGAATTGTCATTGTGGGATTCCGCCGCGAAATGCACCACCGCATCAACACTGGCCGTAAGCCGGTCCACTAGCACGGAGTCGCAAATATCGCCTTTGATGAATTCGAATCTCTCCGGTGGCAGCCCGACCAGGGATGACTCATTGCCCGCATAGGTCAATTTGTCCAGGACAGTGACATGAACGCTGCCGTGTTCCATGATGTAGTGGACAAAGTTGCATCCGATGAATCCGGCCCCGCCGGTGACAAGGATTCTCTGCATGGCGATAGCGTAACCGCCAGCACCGGTCACGGGCAGGGGAGAGGAGCGCAAAATGCGCGGAATTATTCTGGCAGGTGGAACAGGTTCAAGGCTTCATCCCATCACGCTCGGAATCAGCAAACAATTGGTTCCGGTGTTCGACAAGCCCATGATCTACTACCCGCTCTGCACCCTCATGCTGGCGGGAATCCGCGACATCCTGGTGATCACCACTCCCAGGGACGCCCCGCAATTCGAGAACCTGCTGGGCGATGGCTCGCAGTTCGGTATATCGCTCACGTACGCCCAGCAGCCCACGCCGGACGGCCTGGCGCAGGCTTTCATCCTGGGCGAGGAACACATCGGTGGCGGCAAGGTGGCGCTCATCCTCGGGGACAACATCTTCAACGGCCCCGGCATGGGTGCCCAGCTCCGGCACTATAACGACGTCGATGGCGGCGCCATCTTCGGCTACTGGGTCAAGGACCCGACTGCCTACGGCGTGGTGGAGTTCGACGATGACGGCCTGGCCATCTCGATCGAGGAAAAACCCGCGCAACCAAAGAGCAATTACGCCGTACCGGGTCTCTACTTCTACGACAACGACGTTGTGCCGATGGCCAAGGACCTGGAGCCCTCGCCCCGTGGCGAACTGGAGATCACGGACATCAACAGGAAATACATGGAGCTTGGCAAACTCCACGTCCAGAAGTTCCCACGTGGCACGGCATGGCTGGATACCGGAACCTTCGGCGACCTGAATGACGCTTCGAACTACGTCCGAACCACGGAGAACCGGCAGGGACTGAAAATCGGTGCGCCGGAGGAAGTGGCATGGCGCATGGGCTACCTGAGCGATGACGAACTCCGCCGACAGGCGGCCAAACTGGCCAAGAGCGGCTACGGGAGCTATCTCCTGGACATCCTGGACAGGCGCTAGGAAACGTCTTCCAGGGCCCGTGAAATTTCAGCCGGCAGGACACCCAGTTGCGCGTCGAGGAGTTCCTTGAGTTGGACCGCGTTGCGCGGTCCCACGATGGCGGTGGAGACGCCCGGCCGGGACAGCAGCCAACTCAGTGACACATCCAGCGGCGAGCGTCCCAGGCCCCGCGCCGCCATGGCCACGGCCTCCACTACCCGTGAGGCTTGAGGGTCAAGGTACCGTTCCACGTACGCGGTCAAGCGGCCCTGGGCTGCCCGCGAATCCGTGGGAATCTGTCCGCGGTACTTGCCGCTCAGCACTCCGCGGCCCAGCGGTGCCCATGCCATCAATCCCAGGCCGGCATCTTCGATGGCCGGGACAAGTTCATCTTCCGGCCGGCGCTGGAGGAGCGAGTACTCGGATTGGTTGGCCACGAGGGTGAAGCCGGCAATCGCCGCGGCCTTGGCTGTTTGCCAGCCGTTGTAGTTCGAAATTCCCACGTAGCGCGCCCGGCCGGTTCGCTGGGCCAGTTCAAGCGCGGACAGCGTCTCTTCGAGGGGAACGTTTGGATCCCACTCGTGGGCGAACCAGATGTCAATATAATCGGTGCCGAGCCGCGCCAGGCTGGCGTCCAGGGCAGCCAGCATGGCCCCCCGGGAGGCGTTGATGCTGCGACGGGATTCGGAACTGGACACACCGGCTTTCGTGGAAAGGACCACTTCGGAACGGGCCACCACGTCTCCCAGCATGGAGCCGAGCATGGCTTCGGCCTGACCCTGCGCGTAGGACGCGGCGGTGTCGATCACGGTCCCTCCGCCGTCCACGAAGGCATGCAGGAGCGCGGCGGCTTCCTGTTCGTCCGTCTCTTGTGCCCAGGACATGGTTCCAAGCGACAAAGAGGACACCCGGAACCCACTGTTACCGACATAACGCTGCTGCATGCTGATAGCTTACGGGGAGTTCCCATACTTCATGACGTAGGGTCTATTCACGTGAACTGGATAGAAGCTGCCTTGCTGGGCCTGGTGCAGGGCCTCACCGAATTCCTCCCGATCTCCTCGAGCGCGCACCTGCGGATTGTGGGCTCGTTCCTCCCGAATGCCTCCGATCCCGGTGCCGCGTTCACGGCCATTACGCAGCTCGGCACGGAAACCGCCGTCATTGTCTATTTCTGGCGGGACATCGTCAGGATCATTGGCGCCTGGTTCGGTTCCCTGACAGGCAAAGTGGCCAGGAACAACCCTGACGCCCGGATGGGCTGGCTGGTGATCCTTGGCAGCCTGCCCATCGTCATTTTGGGCCTTTTGTTCCAGGACCAGATCGAGTCCGTTTTCCGCAGCATGTGGATCGTTGCCACCATGCTGATCGTCTTCGGCATGATCCTGGCGGTGGCAGATGCCATCGGCAAGCAGGAGAGGGACCTTTCCCAGCTGAGCTACAAGCACGGCATCCTGTACGGTTTCGCCCAGGCCATGGCGTTGATCCCGGGTGTCTCCCGCTCCGGCGGCACCATCACTGCAGGCCTCCTGATGGGCTACACGCGTGAGGCTGCCGCCCGCTACTCGTTCCTCCTGGCGATCCCCGCGGTGTTCGGCAGTGGCTTTTACCAGCTGTACAAGACAGTCTCCAAGGAAGGGCTCGCTGGACCCTACGGCCTCCCCGAAACTGCCCTGGCCACGGTGATCGCCTTCGTGGTGGGTTACGTCATCATTGGCTGGTTCCTGAAGTTCGTTTCGACCAGGAGCTACCGGCTCTTCGTTTGGTACCGGATCCTGCTGGGCTTGGCGTTGTATGTCCTGCTCGGTTTCGGTGTGATCAGCGCCTAGCACTAAGGTTGACTCGTGAAATCGTGGATCTCCCGCCCTGTTCCTGAGCTGCCCGGCAGCCTGGCGTCCCTGCGCCTTTTCGATACTGCCCTGGGGCAGGTGGTGGAAGTTGGCCACACAGCGGATCAATCCATGTACGTGTGCGGCATCACCCCGTATGACGCTACGCACATGGGCCACGCCGCCAGCTATGTGGCTTTCGACCTCCTCAACCGTGCGTGGCGTGACGCCGGAACCACAGTGTCCTACGTCCAGAACGTGACGGACATTGACGATCCCCTCCTGGAGCGGGCCAATGCCACCGGCGTGGACTGGCGGGAGCTTGCAGCGAGCCAGATCGAGCTGTTCCACACTGACATGGATGCCCTCAACGTCCTTGCTCCGGACCACTACGTCGGTGCCGTGGAGGCCATCCCGGATATTGTGCCCGCGGTGGAGCGGTTGATCGCCGACGGCGTCGCGTACCGGGTCCAGGGTGCGGACGGCGAACCTGACGGCGACGTCTATTACGACGTCGAAACGGCCGGCAAGCGCTCGGACGCCACCGATGCCTGGACCCTGGGCGACGTCTCCGGTCTGGGCGAAGCGGAAATGCTGGAGCTCTTCGCCGAGCGTGGCGGCGACCCGGCCCGGCCGGGAAAGCGCCAGGCCCTCGACCCCTTGCTGTGGCGCGTAGCCCGCGAGGGCGAGCCGAGCTGGCCGGGTGCCAGCCTCGGTGACGGCCGGCCCGGCTGGCACATCGAGTGTACGGTGATCGCCCAGAAGTACCTCCCGGCACCGTTCACTGTCCAGGGTGGTGGCTCCGACCTCATCTTCCCGCACCACGAAATGGGAGCCGGCCACGCCTACTCTTTGGCCCATGTTCCCCTCGCACGGCATTACGCCCACGCCGGCATGGTGGGCCTCGACGGCGAAAAAATGAGCAAGTCCAAGGGCAACCTCGTCCTCGTTTCCAAACTTCGCGCCGCCGGGGAAGAACCTGCGGCCATCCGCCTGGCCATCCTTGCCCACCACTACCGTTCCGATTGGTCCTGGACTGCGGAGGGTTTTGCTGAGGCCAAGCAGCGGCTGGCCACGTGGCGCGAGGCAGCCCTCAAGGCACCTGCGGAATCGGCCACGCCGCTTCTTGCAGCCATGCGCACGGAGCTGGCCAACGACCTGAACGCTCCAGGTGCCATCGCCGCCGTCGATCATTGGGCACAATCGGCTCTCACCGCAGGCGCCTCCACGGCCTCGCCCGTGGACAGCGCCCTGGTGACGGACGCCCTGAACGCCTTGCTCGGCGTCGAACTCTGACCGAAGAGCACCAAAGGAAGCGGCCCTGACGGATATCCGTCAGGGCCGCTTCGTTGCCAAACCCAGCAGCAGCGGACCGCCTAGGGACGTTCCTTACCCCGCCGTTTGAGATAGCGTTCGAATTCCCGGGCAATGGACTCTCCGGAGGCCTCGGGGAGGTCCGCAGTGTCCTTGGCTTCCTCAAGTTGGCGGACGTAGGCCGCGATCTCCGGATCTTCCGTGGCGAGTTCGTCCACGCCGCGTTCCCACGCTTCCGATTCTTCGGCCAGCGCCCGGCTGTCCAGGGGCACCTGCAGCAAGTCCTCGATCTTGTGGAGGATTGCCAACTGCGCCTTGGGCGAAGGCGGCTGGGCCACGTAATGGGGGACTGCTGCCCACAGCGAAACGGTGGGTAGTCCCGCAAGCATGGCAAACTCGGCCAGCACGCCCACAATGCCCACGGGTCCTTCGTATTGGGAGGCTTCCAGGTTCAGGCGCTCCCGGAGCGGGTTGTCCTCGGTGGTGGTGCTCACGGGGATGGGCCGGCTGTGTGGCACGTCCGCCAGCAGGGCGCCCACCAAGATGACGGAGTCAACCTTCAAGGCCTCTGCGTGGACCAACAACTCGGTGGTGTAGGCGCGCCAACGGTAGGACGGCTCGGTGCCGAGAACGAAGACCACGTCAACGTTGCTGTCCGGTATGGATGCCTTGTAGATCCGGGTGGACGGCCATTTGACTTTGCGGACTCCCGACGACGAACGCCTTACCGTGGGGCGGGTGAATTGGAAGTCGTAGTACTCCTCGGCATCAACCGTGCCCACCTTCTTGCCATCCCACAATTTATTCAAGTAGTGCAAGGCATCGCTGGCGGCCTCTCCGGCGTCGTTCCAGCCTTCAAACGCGGCGATCATTACGGTGACACGTTGGCCTTCCGCGGGTTCCTTGAGGAAACGCTCGGGCTCCGCTGCGGTGTCCTGTCCTTCTGGGGTCCCGTCCACACTGTTCATCCACTCACCCTACGTCCAAGACCCTCGTAGATGCATGGCATTTCAACGGGGCGCGTCCCCGGTCTTCGCCCACAGCACAAGCACGGCAAGGTGCGCCCCATGTTCCACGTAGACTTGAAGCCATGCATTCCTCACCCAGCCAGCCCTTCCTCAAAGCCGTGCTCTGGGATATGGATGGCACCCTCGTGGACACCGAACCCTACTGGATC
Source organism: Paenarthrobacter sp. NPDC018779 (assembly GCF_044391085.1). Lineage (NCBI taxonomy): Bacteria > Bacillati > Actinomycetota > Actinomycetes > Micrococcales > Micrococcaceae > Paenarthrobacter > Paenarthrobacter sp. NPDC018779. The sequence goes on from NZ_JBIRZS010000001.1 coordinate 410,483, forward strand.
GCCGCTGAGCGGGCCCTCGTGGAGGCCCACGGCGGCACGTGGTCCCACCAGCAGGCCATGCAATTGGTAGGCCAATCCCTGCTCCATTCTGCGGCGATACTGCAAGCGGCAGGCGTCCGGCTCGAGGCCCGTGAAATCATCGACACCCTCAGCTCCCAAGTGATCCAGCAGGTCCGCAACCAAGTTCCGTGGCGGCCCGGGGCCCGCGAGCTCCTGGAGGATCTCCACCAGGCCGGCATCCGCTGCGCGCTGGTCACCATGTCCGAAGGCCCTTTGGCCAGCGTGGTGGTGGAAAGCCTGCCCAAGCCCTATTTCGAATTCCTCGTCACCGGGGACACCGTGACCAACGGCAAGCCCCATCCCGAGGCCTACCTGACGGCAGTCGACCGCCTGCGGCTCGACGATCCAACGCTGACCATCAACCATTGCGTCGCCCTGGAGGATTCGGTTCCGGGTGCCACCGCTGCCATGGCATCCGGTGTCATCACCATCGGCGTTCCACACCAGGTTCCGCTGCCCGACGATGCCCGCATGGTCCTCTGGGACACCCTGGTGGGCAGGTCCGCCACTGATGTGGGGAACCTTGTCCTTGACCGCTTCGCAGGAGCAAACCTGCTTGAAGGGGCCAACTAAGTGAGCAGTCCCTCCGCACCGCACCATGCCGCCAGCAAGCGGGACGGCATACCCCTGGGCAGAATCGCCGGAATCCCCGTGTACCTGGCCTACTCGTGGTTCGTGATCGCCGGGTTTACGGTGATCGTTTACGGTCCGGCTGTGTTGGTTCAATTTCCTGGATTGGGTATTGGCGCGTACTTCGTGGCCTTTGGTTACGCACTGTTGCTGGCCGCATCCGTTTTGGTTCACGAGCTTGCGCACGCTTTGAGTGCCAAGGCCTTTAAATGGCCAACGGAAAAGATTGTCCTCAATCTTTGGGGCGGGCACACGCAATTCCAGAACTTCACGGCATCCCCCGGCCGTGCGGTCGTGGTGGCCATGGCCGGCCCCGCGTCCAACTTCATCCTCGCCGGGGCTTTGGCACCGTTCGTGTTCGGCCACGCCTTCCACGGCGTCGTTGAGATGCTGGCGAACATTCTCATGTGGGCCAATTTCCTGATCGGCATCTTCAACGTCTTGCCGGGAACCCCTCTGGACGGGGGACGCCTCGTCGAGTCTGCCGTGTGGAAGGCAACCGGAAGCCAGGACAAGGGCACTATCGCCGCAGGGTGGTCGGGACGTGTCATAGCGGTAGCCCTGTTTCTCTGGTTCATTGCCCGGCCCTTCCTCAGCGGGGAGCGTTTGGACATCAACCTCATGTTGATCACCTTGCTGGTCTGCGGCTTCCTCTGGATGGGCGCATCCAGTTCCATCCAGCATGGTCGCCTCCGCAGTCGCCTCTACCTGGTGAGCGCCGGCGGACTGGCCGATCCCGCCGTCGGCATCCCCAACTCCGCCAGCGTCGCGGACGTGGTGGCCATGTCACCGGAGGGACGTCCCGCCGTCGTGATCTGTGGTCCGGACGGTAAGCCGCAGGGCGTTGTGGACACCGGTGCGACCGCCGCCGTGCCGCCCTATGCGTTGGAAACGACGCCGGTCACGGCCGTGGCGCACGCCCTCGCCGCCGGCGCCTACGTGCCGGAATGGTCCAAGGGCCAGGAGCTGATCCAGTACCTTGCCAGGCTGGACGGCAACGAATATGCCGTGGTGGACCACAACGGTATGGTCACCGGTTTGCTCCGGCAGCAGGCTGTGGTGACGGCCATAACAGGTAAGGAAGCCCGCGGAAGCGGGCGGGCCTGACGCCTTGGCCGGTAGAGTTACATGCCGGCCCGAAAAGATCCAGACGAATTTTTGGCGCCCTCAGGGCAGCGATACACGGCGGCACGGCCGCACAGGAGCGAGGAACATCAGATGAGCAGCGAAACCGCCGCGGAAACGGCCACCACTGCCACAGGCGTAAGTCCGACGGCCCAAGCAACCGGCGCTGCACGGCGCCGCGGACCCTTCCGCGTCGGTGAGCGCGTCCAACTCACTGACGAGCGCGGCCGTATGAACACCATCACGCTTGAGGTGGGCGGCGCCTTCCACACGCACCGTGGGTTCCTGAACCACGATGAAATCATCGGTAAGGTGGACGGTTCGGTGGTCAGCAACAACATCGGACAGCAATACCAAACGCTGCGCCCGCTGCTTTCGGACTTCGTTTTGTCCATGCCGCGCGGTGCTGCCGTGGTGTATCCCAAGGACGCCGGCCAGATCGTCACCATGGCGGACATCTTCCCTGGCGCCCGCGTGGTGGAGGCCGGCGTTGGCTCCGGCGCCCTTTCGATCTCCCTGCTGAGGGCCGTTGGCGACGGCGGGTACCTCCACTCGTTCGAACGTCGCGAGGAATTCGCGGACATTGCCCGCGGAAACGTGGAGACCATCTTCGGTGGGCCGCACCCTGCGTGGCAGATTTCTCTGGGTGACTTCCAGGAAGAAGTGGTCAAGGCCGAGGCCCCGGGTTCGGTGGACCGCGTGGTCCTGGACATGCTGGCACCGTGGGAATGCCTCGATGCCGTGGCTACCGTCCTGGCACCGGGCGGCGTCTGGATCAACTACGTGGCCACCGTGACCCAGTTGTCCCGGACCGCCGAGGCCATCAGGGCCGACGGCCGCTTCACTGAGCCGGATGCCTGGGAATCCATGGTCCGCGGCTGGCACCTTGAGGGACTGGCTGTCCGCCCGGACCACCGCATGGTGGCCCACACCGGTTTCCTCCTGGTGACCCGGCGCCTGGCCGATGGCGTCCAAGGCATTTCCGTGAAGCGCCGTCCGTCCAAGACCGAGTTCAGCGAAGAGGATTTGAACGCCTGGACCCCCGGTGCCGTGGGGGAGCGCTCCGTCTCGGACAAGAAGCTTCGCCGTGCGGCCCGTGACGCAATCGCCGGCACCAACGTCCAGGACGATCCGCCGGTCACAAACTGACAAAGGTCACAATAGGGTCCGCATTCCGGATGTCTCCCAGCACCCTGAGCTTTTCGGGACTAAGGTCTTGTTAAGCGCAGGAAGGGGCTGATGAATCGTGGATACGTCGAACAACGACATTGGACGGCCGACGCCGGAAGAAGCAAACGCAGCAGCGGAAGAGGCTGCCCGCCGAAGGCTTGCCGCCATCCAACCGCCTGACCCTTCGAGTGAACTTACGGTGGCCGAACGGCAGATCAACATCCTTCGGGACAAACTCCGCCATATCGACCGCCAGTTGGCTGCTGCCACGCAGAACAACACCAAGCTCGTCACCATGCTGGAAACGGCCAAGGCTGAGATTCTTCGGCTGAAGGGCGCGTTGGAGCAGGAGGGGCAGCCCCCTTACAGCTTTGGCACCGTGGTCCAGATCAATCCGCGGCGGCAGCCAACGGCAGGCAATTCGGGCCAGGCCGCCACGGAGGAATCCGTGGATATCTTCAATGCCGGCCGGAAGATGCGCGTGGGCATCAGCCCCTTGGTTAACGTCAACCAGCTCGCTGTGGGCCAGGAAGTCCTCTTGAATGAGGCTCTCCTGGTGGTCGCGGGCCTGGGATATGAGCGCGCCGGGGAACTGGTGACGCTGAAGGAACTCCTTGGCCGGGACCGTGCCTTGGTGGTGGGCCGCGCGGACGAAGAGCGTGTTGTCCGCCTCTCCGGCGCCCTACAGAACGTGCACCTCAAGGTGGGCGACGCGCTCTCGCTTGATTCGCGGACGGGTTATGCCTTGGAGAAGGTGCCGCGCGCCGAGGTGGAAAACCTGGTCCTTGAGGAAGTTCCGGACATCACCTACCAGGACATCGGTGGCTTGGGGCCGCAGATCGAACAGATCCGCGACGCCGTCGAGCTGCCGTTCCTGCACCCGGACCTGTACCGCGAACACGGCCTGAAGGCTCCGAAGGGCATCCTGCTCTACGGTCCTCCGGGCTGCGGCAAAACGCTCATTGCCAAGGCCGTTGCCAATTCCCTGGCCGCACGCGCAGCCGAGCGCGCCGGGAACACGGACCTCAAGAGCTACTTCCTGAACATCAAGGGTCCCGAGCTGCTGGACAAGTACGTCGGCGAGACGGAGCGGCACATCCGCCTCATCTTCTCCCGGGCCCGCGAGAAAGCCTCGGATGGCAGCCCGGTAGTGGTGTTCTTCGATGAGATGGACTCGCTGTTCCGCACCCGCGGCACCGGGGTGTCCTCCGACGTCGAAACCACCATCGTGCCCCAGCTCCTGAGCGAGATCGACGGCGTGGAGCGGCTGGACAATGTGATCGTCATCGGTGCATCCAACCGTGAGGACATGATCGACCCCGCCATCCTGCGGCCGGGCCGCCTGGACGTCAAGGTCAAGATCCAGCGCCCGGACGCCGAAGCTGCAGCAGACATTTTCGGCAAGTACATCACCACCGACCTGCCGTTCCATGCCCAGGACCTCGCGGAGTACGGCGGTGATGTCCAGGCAACCGTGGATGCCATGATCCAGCGCACCGTGGAGGCCATGTACTCCACCGAAAAGTCCAACGAGTACCTCGAAGTGACGTACGCCAACGGCGATACGGAAATGCTCTACTTCAAGGACTTCAACTCCGGTGCCGTGGTCCAGAACGTGGTTGACCGGGCGAAGAAGTACGCCATCAAGGACCTCCTGACCAACCACCAGAAGGGCCTGCGGATCGACCACCTGCTCCGGGCCGTCGTCGACGAGTTCCGCGAGCACGAGGACATGCCCAACACCACCAACCCGGATGACTGGGCCCGGATCTCGGGCAAGAAGGGTGAAAGGATCACCTACATCCGCACCATCGTGCAGGGCAAGGCAGGCCAGGAGCCTGGCAAGTCCATCGAAACCACTGCCAACACGGGCCAGTACCTGTGACAGCTCGGCCCGAGGGACAAACCCAGGAGAAACTGCCTGTTGGCGGCGCCATGCGGGTGATGGGCTCGGAAACGGAATACGGCATCCACGCCCCTTCCGCCCCCGGCGCCAACGCCACCATGATGTCCGCGCGCATCATCCAGGCCTATGCCACCGTCACCCGGCAGCGAGCTGCCGGCGGCGCGGAAACGCGCTGGGACTACACGGACGAAGAACCGTTGCATGACGCCCGCGGCTGGACGCTGGAACGTTCGGCGGCGGATCCAAGCCAACTCACGGACCAGCCGCCAGTGCTCGACGCCGAGGCAGTCGCCTTGGCGTACGGGCGGCAGGAGTTGGAACTCGATGGGGCTGACGAATCCGGATCACTCCTGATGAACATGGTGCTCGGAAACGGTGCCCGGCTCTACGTGGACCACGCGCACCCCGAATACTCGAGCCCGGAGGTAACCAACCCCCGTGACGCGGTGACGTGGGATGCTGCCGGCGACCTGGTTGCTTTGGCCACGGTTCGGAAGGTTGCCGCGGACACCAGCCTTCCGCCGATCAACCTTTACAAGAACAACACGGACAACAAGGCAGTGTCCTACGGCTCGCACGAGAACTACCTCATGCCGAGGTCCGTGCCCTTCGGTGACATCATTCGCGGACTGACGCCGTTCTTCGTTTCCCGCCAAGTGGTGTGCGGTGCCGGGAGGGTGGGCCGAGGCCAGGACAGTTCCACCTCCGGTTACCAGATCAGCCAACGTGCCGACTTCTTCGAAGCGGAAGTCGGCCTGGAAACCACCATCCGGCGTCCCATCATCAACACCAGGGATGAGCCACATGCCACGGCGGACAAATACCGGCGCCTGCACGTCATCATCGGCGACGCGAACCTCAGCCAGGTGTCCAACTACCTGAAGTTCGGGACCACGGCCATGGTGTTGAGCCTGATCGAAGCGGGACAGGCGCCCAGGATCGAGGTCCACGAGCCTGTCCAGGCGCTTCAGGCCATCAGCCATGACACAACGCTCACCACCTCCGTAAGGCTCCTTGACGGAAGGCGCGTCACGGCGCTGGACATTCAATGGATGTACTTCGAGGCCGCCGCGAAACTGGCACAGGAGACGGGCGTGGCCGACTCCGTGACCGGCGACGGCCATACCCACGAGGTCCTTGAGCGCTGGGAGTCAATCCTCACCGCGCTGGGTACCGATCCTGCCTCCGCGGCTGCGTCCGTGGAGTGGGTTGCCAAGAAATCCATCCTGGAGGGCTACCGGAACCGGGACAAGCTCGAATGGGGAGACGCACGGCTGGGCCTGGTGGATCTTCAGTGGTCCGACATCCGGCCGGAAAAGGGCCTCTACTACCGGCTTCTCTCGCGGGACCGCATGGCGCGGATCGTCGACGACGCCGCCATCACCAGGGCGGTGGGCGAACCGCCGTCGGACACCAGGGCCTACTTCCGGGGACGGTGCGTCTCGACGTTCGGCAAGGACGTGGTGGGGGCGAGTTGGGACTCCGTGATTTTCGATGTCCCGGGCCTTGGCAAGCTGCAGCGTGTCCCCACAAGGGAACCCCTCCGCGGCACCCAGGCCCTCACGGGTGGGCTGTTCGACAGGCACAGCGAAGCAGGCTCTTTCCTGGCCGAATTGCTGGGGCAAACCCCCCTGCCGCCCAAGGCCTAGGGCACCGCCCGGCACGGCAATAATGGTGGCCCGGCAAAGCCGGGCACGGCAGCCCGCAGCGTGGCAGTATGGCAGTAGGAAGTCCCCATTTGGGGGACTGACAGTAGGGAGAAAGAAAATGGCAGCTCAGGAGCAACAGCAACCGCAGTCGCGGGACACCGAGGCCGAGGTAGACGTCCCCGAGGCCCCGCCTGCGGCCCCCGAAGCCCAGGCTTCGGACGCTACCCAGGGCGTGGACGACCTCCTCGACGAGATTGACGGCGTGCTCGAATCGAACGCCGAAGAGTTCGTCAGGGCATTTGTCCAAAAGGGCGGCCAGTAACCCGTCCCGGACACAGGATGTAGGGCCCGTTCGGCGAGAGGCCGCCGGGCATTGGAACGCGAGTCGAAGGAGTGCAGCAATGCAGGACCCATCAATCGGCCCCCTGGCCACCCAGGCAACGTCTTCATTCACGGAGCATCTCCAACGCTCGCGTCCCGAACTTCTTCCCTTCAATCAATCCCTTCCGGCGGGCGCCGTTCCCGCCGCGCCGCATGCCACAACCATCGTGGCCATGACGTACGCCGGGGGAGTCCTCATGGCCGGCGACCGGCGCGCGACCATGGGCAATGTCATCGCCAGCCGCCATATCGAGAAAGTCTTCCCGGCTGACGATTACTCCGTTCTGGGAATTGCAGGCACTGCAGGCCTCGCCATCGACATCACCCGCCTCTTCCAGGTGGAACTGGAACACTACGAGAAAATCGAGGGCACCCTCCTCAGCCTCGTGGGGAAGGCAAACCGCCTGGGCGCCATGATCCGCGGCAACCTGCCCATGGCAATGCAAGGCATGGCCGTCATACCGCTCTTCGCCGGCTTCGACCACGTGTCCTCTACCGGACGGCTGTTCTCCTATGACCTGACGGGCGGGCGCTACGAGGAGTATGAGCACCACTCTGTTGGCTCTGGCTCTGTCTTCGCCCGTGGGGCTTTGAAGAAACTTTGGAAGCCCAACCTCTCCGAGGAAGCGGCCGTTGCCGTGGCCGTTGAAGCCCTGTACGACGCCGCGGACGACGATTCCGCAACGGGCGGCCCGGATCCGGTCCGCCAGCTGTATCCCGTGATCTATGCCGTGAACCGGGCAGGCCACCGCCGGGTTCCGGAAAGGGACCTGGCTGTGATTTCCTCGGCCATCGTGGAATCGCGGGCCATCGCCGGACGGGAGGCCTGAAATGACGCAGCAATTCTACGTTTCGCCTGAACAGCTGATGAAGGACCGGGCGGATTTTGCCCGGAAAGGCATCGCAAGGGGCCGGTCGGTCATCGTGATCTCCTGCTCTGAAGGCATCGCGCTGGTGGCCGAGAACCCCTCACCGTCCCTCCACAAGATCGGTGAAATCTACGACAAGATCGCCTTCGCGGCGGTGGGCAAGTACAACGAGTTCGAGAGCCTCCGGCAGGCAGGTGTGCGGTATGCCGATGTCCGGGGCTACTCCTACGACCGTGAAGACGTGACTGCCCGTGGGCTCGCCAGTGTCTATGCCCAAAGCCTGGGCGCCGTGTTCACCGCTGAACAGAAGCCCTTCGAGGTTGAACTCGCCGTGGCCGAGGTCGGCCTGCGCCAGGACAAAGACCACCTGTACAGGCTGACGTTCGACGGTTCCATCGCGGACGAAAATGGCTTCGTGGTGATGGGTGGCGTGGCCGAGCAAATCTCGGATGTGGTGCGGGGTTCCTGGGATCCTGAACTGGACTTCGCCGGCGCCATGAGATTGGCGCTGCGGGCGCTGGCTGCGGACAAGGACGTTGAAAGTCTTCCTGCTACCGCCGTGGAGGCCGCTGTCCTGCACAGGGCCTCGGAGAGCAGCAGGGGAACGCGGAGATCTTTCCGCCGCCTTCTCCCTGAGGATACGGCCCAACTGATCACTGAGGAGGCCTGAGATGGACAAACGCATTTTCGGTATAGAAACAGAATTCGGAATCTCGTATTCGAGCCCGGATTCGCGTCCCCTGGCTCCTGAAGAAGTGGCCCGCTACCTGTTCCGTAAAGTGGTCAGCTGGGGCAGGTCGTCCAATGTCTTCCTGACCAACGGATCCCGGCTCTACCTGGACGTTGGTTCGCACCCGGAGTACGCCACTGCAGAATGTGACGACCTCGCCCAGCTCATCGCCCACGACAGGGCGGGAGAGCTGATCCTCGACGACCTCGTCGATGAGGCACAGGCCCGGCTCGCCGCCGAGGGTTTCAACGGAACGGTGTACCTGTTCAAGAACAACACCGATTCCGCCGGCAATTCCTACGGCAGCCACGAGAACTACCTCATTCCACGCAGGGGAGAGTTCTCCAGGCTCGCGGAAATCCTGATTCCTTTCCTGGTGACCAGGCAGTTGATCGCCGGTGCCGGCAAGGTCCTCAAGACACCGCACGGCGCCACCTTTGCGTTCTCCCAAAGGGCCGACCATATCTGGGAAGGCGTTTCCTCCGCGACCACCCGTTCGCGTCCCATCATCAACACGCGCGACGAACCCCATGCCGACGCCGAGTTCTACCGCCGCCTGCACGTGATCGTCGGGGACTCGAACATGTCAGAGACCACGGCACTGCTCAAGGTGGGCACCGTGGACCTGATCCTTCGCATGATCGAGGCTGGAGTCATCATGCGGGACATGCGCATGGAGAACCCGATCCGGAGCATCCGTGAAATATCGCATGACCTGACCGGCCGGGCTTTGGTCCGTTTGGCCAACGGCAGGCAACTTTCCGCGCTGGACATCCAACGTGAGTACCTGGGCAAAGTGACGGAGTTCGTTGCGGCAAATGGTGCGCACAACCCCCACGTTCCCCTGATCCTCGACCTCTGGACCCGCACGCTGGATGCCATCGAAAGCGGTGACACCAGTTCGATCGACACCGAAGTTGACTGGGCCATCAAGAAGAAGCTCATGGACGGTTACATGCGCCGCCACGATCTCAGCCTCGATTCGCCCCGGATCGCCCAGTTGGACCTGACGTACCACGACATCTCCCGGCAACGCGGATTGTTCTTCCTCCTCCAGTCACGTGGTGCTGCCCGCCGCCTGGTCACAGAGACCGAGGTGAAGGACGCAGTGGACGCTCCACCACAGACCACGCGCGCCAAACTGCGTGGGGATTTTGTCCGCAGGGCCCAGGAACTTGGGCGCGACTATACGGTTGACTGGGTCCATTTGAAGCTCAATGACCGTGCCCACCAAACCATCCTGTGCAAGGATCCCTTCCGCAGCGTGGACGAAAGGGTGGACGCCCTGCTGGACTCTATGAGCTGACTCCCAGCTTCGCCGGTTACTCTGGATGTTGGTCTCTTTCCAAAGAGGCACCTGATCGGACGCGGCGCGCCCCCGCGATTGCCTGCGATTCCGAATGTCCTCTGTCCCGACGAAAGTGTCTTTTGTGCGACGACTCCTAGCAATACTGATTCCTGCCCTTCTGCTCATGACGGCGTGTGGGGGAGGAGGAAGCACCCCTGCTGCCGAGCCCACCAGCCAGTCCACCGGCGACGTCTCAAAGCTCTCTTCGCTGAAGGTGACCGACAATGGTGACGACAAAGCCCCCGGCCTCGACTTCACCAAGCCCCTGGCCGTCACCGAGCCCACCGTCAAGGTGGTGGACGAAGGCGGCGGAGAAACCATCAAGGCAGGCCAGACGGCTGAGCTGGCGTACATTGCCGTGGACGGTACTGACGGCAAGACCCTGGAGGACACCTACGCCCAAGGGCCCCAGCCGATTGAACTCAACGACGACTTGAAGGCCGGCAACGCGGCCATCTATAACGCCATTGTCGGTGCAAAGATCGGTTCCCATGTTGCTTTCGCGGCTCCCGGAAACGCCTCTACCGGCGAGTCCACCACCACCCAGCTGGTTGTCTTCAAGCTGCTCTCCGCCAAGGACACCCCGAAGGCCCTCGACAAGCCGGAAGGCGAAACCGTTACTCCTCCGGCAGGCCTGCCCACCGTCAAGGAAAACGACAAGGGCATCCCCGAGATCTCCGTGGACGGCGTCGCGGCTCCCAAGGAGCTCATCGCCCAGGACCTGATCAAGGGCACCGGCGCGGCCGTCAAGGCCACGGACACGCTGACCGTGAACTACGTGGGCGTCAACCTCGTTGGCGGTGAGAAGTTCGATTCCAGCTTTGACCGCGGCGAGTCCACTAGTTTCCCTCTCTCCGGCGTGATCAAGGGCTGGACCCAGGGCCTGACCGGCAAGACCGTTGGTTCCCGCGTACTCCTGGTCATCCCGCAGGACCTCGCGTACGGCGCGGAAGGATCCGGCAAGGCCAAGGGCGACCTCGTCTTCGTCGTGGATATCCTCGGCGTCAAGTAACAGGAGCCACCACGCCAGGCACTGGCTTAGGCTGGAACCTGACACCCGACTACTTCAAGGAGCAACCATGTCATTTGGACAGCGCGATTACGACCGCACCAAGCCGGAGATCGACTTCCCTGAGGGCGAGGTCCCCACGGAACTGCGCATCACCGACATCATCGAAGGCACCGGCGCCGAGGCCAAGGCCGGGGACACCGTTTCCACGCACTACGTCGGCGTAGCCTGGTCCACCGGTGAAGAATTCGACGCTTCCTGGGGCCGCGGTGCACCGCTGGACTTCCGCGTCGGCGTAGGCCAGGTTATCCAGGGCTGGGACCAGGGATTGCTGGGCATGAAGGTTGGCGGCCGTCGCCGCCTCGAGATTCCCTCCGAGCTTGCCTACGGCTCGCGCGGTGCAGGCGGAGCCATCAAGCCCAACGAGGCCCTGATCTTCGTCGTGGACCTCGTAGCCGTCCGCTAGGCGAAGCAGAACACCAAGGCGCGTCACCTCCGGTTCAGCCAGCAGGTGACGCGCCTTGCTGTTTTTCGTCGGGTGTTTAGTAACGTAGCAAGCGTGTCCGCATCCCGCACTGAACGCCTCCTGAACCTGCTCCTGGCCCTCCTGAACACCAAAGTAGGGCTGAGCCGCGCAGTCCTGCGCGAGACGGTCTACCGTGGCTCCGCTGAGAATGACGCGGCTTTTGGGCGCATGTTCGAACGTGACAAGGTGGACTTGAAGCAGTTTGGCTTCGACATCGAGACGCTGATGGACACCGGGTTTGGTGAGGATGACCCCGCCTCAACGCGATACAGGATCGGGAAGGATTCGAACAGGCTTCCCGAGGTCAGCCTCACGCCGGCTGAAGGAACTGTCCTTCTCCTGGCCTCGCAGCTCTGGGAACGTGCGGCCCTCGGAAACGCCGCGGTGAACGCCGTGCGCAAGCTGCAGGCCGCCGGAGGATTCGCGGACACGGAGCTCCCCTCCGGAGTCCAGCCCCGCGTCAAGCCCGCGGGCCAGGCATTCGATGACGTCGTGGCGGCCATGCATGGACGACAGGCAATCCGCTTCGGCTACCTCGCCGGGAGCACCGGCAAGGAAGAAACCCGCGAGGTTGAACCGTGGGGCCTCGGCAGCCGTTTTGGCCAGTGGTACCTGGTGGGGCTGGACCGCGGAAGGAACGCCAAGCGGTTCTTCCGTTTGTCCAGGATGACCACCGCAGTCACTGTCATCGCCAGCAGCCGGTTCCACCCTCCCGCTGGTTTCGACGCACGGGCCGAGCTGGATTCCCTCACTGAACTCCCACTCCAGGAAGCGCACCTCGACGCTGACGCGGGTCGGTTGCTGGACCTTCGGAAGCGCGGCTCGGCCACGCCCGGCGCCAACGGGCGCGACACACTCCGGATAGCCTTCCGGGATCCGGAGAAGTTGGCAGAGGAGCTGGCCTCTTACGGGCCGCACGTGCTGGTGCGGGAGCCCGCCGAGTTGCGTGCCGCCGTCGTACGCCGCCTTCAGGGAGCGGCCGCCTTTGATGCCGCCCCGCCTGTTGCCGTTGAGTTTCCCGCAACGGCCCCGGTGGTCCGGGCGCGGAAACGGACCTCGGAGGACCAGCTCACCCGGATGCTCCAGTTGGTGCCGTTCCTGGTCCACCACCAGGGGCTGCATATCCAGGAGGTCGCCGACCATTTTGGGATCACCCGCAAGGCCCTCATCGACGACCTTAAGATCCTGATCTGTTCGGGGCTACCGGAAGGCTATCCGGACGACCTGCTGGACATCCAGTGGGAAAACGACCACGTGTACATTACCGAACACCTGGACCTGAACCGTCCCGTGCGCTTCAGCGAGGAAGAAGCGGCGGCGCTGTTGACGGGATTGGCCATGCTTGGAGACCTGCCGGCCTTGGCCGGTGTTGAGGAAGACCATGCGGGCAGCGCCCTTGAATCGGTCACGCTCAAGTTGGCAGGTGCCGCGGGCGAGGCAGGAAGACTGGCGGGAGCAGTGGCCGGAGCCTCTGTGGAGCCCGAGCAGTCGGAGGCCTTCGCCACGGTGAACAAAGCGTTGCGGGACGGCCAGCAACTCCGCCTGCGGTACCTGTCCTTGCAGCGGGACGAAGTCAGTGAACGGGACGTGGATCCACTGCGTCTCTTCTCCATGGACAGCACGTGGTATTTCGAGGCGTACTGCCACAGCAAATCCGGACTCCGCAACTTCCGGCTGGACCGGGTGGAGTCGCTGGAGCCCAACGGGCGGCCGGTGTCGCGGAAGGCGGTTCCGGATGCTGATGTGCCCGCACGTCTTTTCACTCCCAGTGACGACGACGCATTGGTGGTGTTGCAGTTGACCCGCCAGGGTGCCGGACTTGCCGACGATTACTACGCGGAGCGCACGGCCCAACTGCCCGACGGCGGTCTGCTTGCCGAAGTGCGCTTCGGCAGCGCGGAGTGGCTGCCCATGTTCATAGCCCAGCACGGTGGAACAGCCCGGATCCTGGATCCGGGGCCGCTCAGGGACGCCGCGCGGGCCTGGCTCGAATCCGCCTTGGCGCAATACGGCGCCACGACTTCCAGCCCGGCTGGCTAGACTACTCAGATGCCTTGGTGGTTTTGGATCCTGTTGTGGATCGCGCTCATAGCCCTGTCGCTGCTTTTGCATGTCACCCTGGGCTTCCGTTTGTTCCGGAAGTTCATGGCTACCGTGCGCGAATTGGGCGAGGCGGGTAAACGTTTCAGCAACATTTCGCCAACAACGGAAACCTCCGATGTGGACGGGAAGTCAGAGAGCCCGGTGCCCGGTTCTGCCGTTTTTGCCTCGCCCGAGCAGATGCGTCATGATTACCTGACGGCCAAAGCCTTCCGCCAGGAAGTTCGTCGCCAACGGCGCGTCCAGCGCAAAGCCGAGCGGGGCCAACCCCAATCCCTGCACGACATAGAATTCAGATAGACGTAGGATGTATCCAAAAGGAAAGGACCTCCCACATGAGGCTTGAAGGCTGGCATCTCATCATCATCATCGTTCTGGCCCTGGTGCTGTTTGCCGCACCAAAATTGCCGTCCATGGCGCGCAGCATTGGTCAGTCGATGCGTATTTTCAAGTCTGAGGTCCGGGAGATGAAGAAGGACGGATCTTCGGAGTCCAAGGATTCCAAGGACGCTTCGGACGCCGTCGAAGGCCGGGTTGTCGACCACCCGGACGTTAAGGCAAAGAACAACGGCGAGACAGACGTTCCGCCCTCAAACCGCGTCTAAAGAAGAGTGGTAGAAACGAAAGGACGCAAAGCCAATCCCGAAGCCCGGATGGCGTTGCTCGACCACCTCAAAGAGCTGAAGAACAGGCTCTTCAAGGCGGCGATTGGCGTCATTGTGGGCACGGTGGCGGGCTTCATCGTCTACCAGCCGCTCCTTGAGGCCTTGATCAAGCCGATCAAGGACCTCAACGAGAAGGAAGGCCGCGCCGCAACCCTGAATTTCGATGGGGTGGCCAGTTCCTTCGACCTCATGGTCCAAGTTTCGGTGTTCCTTGGCGTGCTCATTTCCAGCCCCGTCTGGATCTACCAGCTGTGGGCTTTCATTGTTCCCGGCCTTCACAAGAAGGAACGCAACCTGGCGTTGTCCTTCGTGGCCGCCGCCGTACCGCTGTTTATTGGCGGCGTGCTTCTGGCGTGGCTCGTCCTGCCGAACGCAGTAAGGGTCCTCACTGATTTCACGCCAAGCGGTGCGTCCAACTTCATCAGTGCCGAGATCTACCTTTCCTTCGTCCTGCGGCTCCTCCTGGCGTTCGGTATCGCCTTCCTGGTCCCCGTGGTGCTCGTGGGACTCAACCTTGCGGGGATCGTCAAGGGCAAGCAACTGATCAAGAGCTGGCGCATTACCATCTTCCTGGTGTGCTTGTTTGCGGCCATGGCGGCTCCCGGCGCGGACGCCATGAGCATGTTCTACCTGGCTGCACCTATGCTCCTGCTGTTCTTTGCCGCAATCGGGATCTGCTTGTGGAACGACCGGCGGCGCGAACGCCGTGCCGTCAAGCGGGCTGCTGAGACGGAAGCCACTGCGGACATAGCCACCTCGGCATCGGATCTGGAGAATCTGTAGACCTTAGGCCACTAGGCTTGATGCATGTCCTCCATCTCCGGGTCTCCGTCACCATCAGACCGCTACCAGGCGGCAGCCAACCGGACAGCCGAGGCCAAGACGTATCTTGGCGCTTTCGCACGTTCCCTCGATTTCGACCTGGACGACTTCCAACGTGAGGCGTGCCGGTCCCTGCAAGAGGGCCGGGGCGTCCTCGTGGCGGCACCCACCGGCGCGGGTAAGACAATCGTTGGCGAGTTCGCCATCTATCTTGCGCTGCAACGGGGTTTGAAGGCTTTCTACACCACTCCCATCAAGGCGCTGAGCAACCAGAAGTTTTCCGAACTTGCAGCCAAGTACGGGGCGGCCAACGTTGGCCTGCTGACCGGTGACACCACCATCAATGGAGAGGCGCCGGTGGTGGTCATGACCACCGAGGTGCTCCGGAACATGCTGTACGCCGATTCGGAAACCCTGGGTGACCTTGGCTTTGTGGTGATGGACGAGGTGCACTACCTCGCCGACCGGTTCCGTGGAGCCGTGTGGGAAGAAGTCATCATCCATCTGCCCAGCGAAGTCCAGGTGGCATCTCTGAGCGCCACAGTGTCCAATGCCGAGGAGTTTGGTGCCTGGTTGGACACCGTCCGTGGAGATACGGACGTCATTGTGTCCGAGCACCGGCCCGTTCCGCTCTGGCAGCATGTCATGGTGGGCCGGGAAATCGTGGACCTCTTCGCGGGCGACACGTCCTTTGACGAGATCGCCCCGCCCATTCCCGATTCTGAGGTTCCGGACCTGGATGAGTCCGTAGACGCGGCTGAGGAACGGGCGGCAAGTTTCGCCAAGCCGGCCAAGCAAGCAGGAAACAACGTCCGGCAGGCCCTGTCCGGGCAGGAGTTCGAGGTAAACCCCGAGCTCCTGGCCATGGCACGTTCGGAAAGCCGTATGAACTTCAGCGGCCGCTTTGGCCATGGCGGACGCAGCCGGCGTCGCCAGGACAGGCAACGGGAGGACCGCAACACAGAACAGCGCAGCCCTGTCCGGAAGGCCAGCAGGCCCCAGGTCATCGACAGCCTGAACCGGCAAGGCCTGCTGCCGGCCATCACCTTCATTTTCTCCAGGGCCGGCTGTGACGCGGCGGTCGCGCAGTGTGCCGCCTCCGGATTGTGGCTGACCACCGAACGTGAGCAGCAGATCATTGCCCAACGCGTGGACGAGGCCAGCCGGGAGATTCCGGCCGACGACCTTGACGTCCTGGGTTTCTGGGGCTGGCGCGACGGCCTTGTGCGGGGCTTTGCGGCCCACCATGCCGGGATGCTCCCCACCTTCAAGGAGGTGGTGGAGAAGCTCTTCGCGGACGGTTTGGTGAAGGCTGTTTTCGCTACCGAAACCCTTGCGCTGGGCGTGAACATGCCGGCACGGTGCGTCGTCCTGGAAAAGCTTGAAAAGTTCAACGGGGAAGCCCACGTCAACATCACGGCAGGGGAGTACACCCAGTTGACGGGGCGGGCCGGGCGCCGCGGCATTGATGTCGAGGGACACGCAGTAGTCCTGTGGCAACCCGGCACCGATCCGGCAGCCGTGGCGGGCCTCGCTTCGCGCCGCACCTACCCCCTGAATTCGAGTTTCAGGCCCACCTACAACATGAGCATCAACCTGATTGCCCAGTTTGGGCGTACCAGGGCCCGGGAAATCCTCGAATCCTCTTTTGCGCAGTTCCAGGCCGACCGCTCCGTAGTTGGCCTCGCCAGGCAAGTCCGCGGCAGGGAAGAATCGCTGGCCGGCTACGCCAAGTCCATGGAATGCCATCTCGGTGACTTCGGCGAATACTCCCGGTTGCGGCGCGAGCTCGGCGATGCTGAACAGTTCGCGGCCCGGGACAACCAGCGGGCCCGCCGGTCCAGGGTGTCCGATTCCCTGACCCGTCTCATACCCGGGGACGTCATCAGCGTTTCGAGCGGCAGGCTGGCGGGGTTCGCCGTCGTACTTGACGCCGACCCCAACGCGCGTGAACCGCGGCCCTCCATCCTGACCTCGGACAACCAACTGCGGCGCATCGGCGTCCATGACGTGGATGCGCCCGTGTCCCCGGTGACCCGGATCCGGATTCCCAAGTCTTTCAATGCCAAGCTGCCGAAGGCCCGACGCGATCTCGCAGCGTCCATGCGCCATGCTGTCAGCGACGATGCCCCCAAGCGGCGAAACAGCAGGCACGAGGACTTCGGCCTGGGTTCCCGGACGCAGGAGCAGGAGAAACGGATCGCCGAACTTCGCCGGACCCTTCGGGCGCATCCTTGCCACGGCTGCAGCGAACGTGAGGATCACGCCCGCTGGTCCGAGCGCTGGTGGAAGCTGCGGAAGGAGACTGACGGACTGGTCCGCCAGATCCAAGGCAGGACCAACACCATTGCCAAGACCTTCGACCGGGTGTGCGATGTCCTGTCCTCCTACGGCTACCTGGAAGCGAACGACGCCGGAAAGGTCACCATCAGTGCCGACGGCCAGCGTCTTCGCAGGATCTATGGCGAGAAGGACCTGCTCATTTCACAGGCCATCAGGGAAGGTGCAATCAACGACCTCGACGCTGCGGAGATGGCGTGTTTTGCTTCTACTTTGGTGTACCAGGCCAAGCGCGAAGATAGGGGCCTGCGGCCGAAGATGCCTTCCATCTCCCTTGAGACCGCTGTGGACATCGTGGTCCGTGAATGGTCGCGCCTGGAGGACACCGAGGAACAGAACCGGCTCCCTCTGACGGCGGAACCCGAACTGGGCCTCATGTGGCCCATGTACAAGTGGGCCAAGGGCAGGCACCTCCAGGATGTACTGAATGGGACGGACCTCGCGGCCGGCGACTTTGTCCGCTGGGCCAAGCAGGTGGTGGACCTGTTGGACCAGTTGGCGAAAATTCCCCAGCTGGACCCACGGCTGGCCCGCATCTGCCGGGAGTCCATCGACCTGGTCCGCCGTGGCGTCGTGGCGTACTCCACGGTCGCCTGACGTCTTTTCCGTTTTCATTACCGTCTTTCCCAAGGAGTTCAGCGAATGAACCAGCCAGGCGCGCCTGCCGGCAAAGCCAAGGTCACCATATACCGCAACGGATCCATCTACACTGCGGCGGATCCCTTTGCCACGGCCATGGTGGTGGACGGTGACACTGTGGCATGGGTCGGTTCCGAGCAGGCTGCCACATCCATCGCGGACGGCACCATGGAGATCATCGATCTCCGAGGTGCCCTTCTCGCCCCGGGCTTCGTGGACTCGCATGTCCACCTGACCGAAACGGGCTTGGCCCTGTCCGGCCTGCAGTTGGGTAGCGCACGTTCGGCCCGCGATGTCCTCGACGCCGTTGCCGCAGTGCCCGGCACGGCGGCCATCCTGGGCCACGGGTGGGACGAAACTACCTGGAACGATCCCACACTGCCCACCGTGGAAGAGCTTGATCGGGCAGCCCGGGGCCGGACCGTCTACCTGTCGCGGATAGACGTTCATTCCTCCCTCGTTTCTTCCGCCCTGATCGAGGACGCGGGCCTTGGCGGGCTTGATGGCTTTACCGGAACGGCCCATGTTGTCCGGGCGGCACACACGGCGGCAAGGAGCGCGGCCAGGAACTTCGACGATTCCACGCGACGGGGCTTCCAGGAAGCAGCCCTCCGCGAAGCGGCCAGCAACGGATATGTGGCACTGGCAGAAATGTCCGCTCCCCATATTTGCCGGGCGGACGATCTGCGGATGGCCAACTCCTGGAACGAAGAAGGCGGCAGCCCGCTGATCCTGCCCTACTGGGGTGAGCTGGCCTCCTCGGAGGAGCATGCCCGGCAGATCCTGGAAAGCCTGGGAACCCCGGTGCTGGGGCTCGCCGGTGACCTCAACATCGACGGGTCCATCGGCTCCCGGACAGCAGCACTGGCTTCCGATTACGCCGACGCTCCCGGAAACCGTGGCAATCTCTACCTGTCCGTTGAGGAGGCCGCGAGCCACCTGGCGGCATGTTCCATGCTGGGCATCCAAGCCGGGTTCCACGTCATAGGCGACGCCGGACTGACTTCCGCGCTGGACGCACTCGATGCGGCCGCAGCGGAAGTCGGAGAGCAGCGTATCCGTGCTGCTGGGCACCGTTTTGAGCACGTCGAACTGGCCGATCAGGAATCAGTGGACCGGCTCGCCAAGTACTCCATCACTGTCAGTGTGCAGCCCGGTTTCGACGCTGCGTGGGGGAGTCCGGGAGGGCTCTATGAGCAGCGGCTTGGTGACCGCAGCCGTGGCATGAATCCCTTCGCGTCGTTCTATGCCAGCGGCGTTCCCATTGCCTTTGGAAGTGACAGCCCTGTGACTCCGCTTCGACCATGGTCAAGCATCCGGGCCTGCCTGGAACACAGCAACCCTGAGCAGCGTATCTCGGCGCGTGCTGCCTTCCTGGGCCACACCCGTGCGGGGTGGCGGGCCACCAAGCACCGCAATCCGCTCATGGGCCAACTGGTTCCGGGCGCACCCGCGAGCTTCGCCGTCTGGGAGGTCGAGGAGCTTATGGTGCAGGTGGCAGACAGCCGGGTCCAGTCGTGGAGCACCGATCCACGTGCGCGCACGCCACTGCTTCCGGCCCTGGATACCGGCAGCGACCCCGTTTGTTTGCAAACGGTCCGCGAAGGCCAGGAGCTGTTCGCGCACGAGGCCCTGCGCGGCTGATTCCCGCAAGAATTTCCCGGAAGTACCGTCCCCGCTGAACTGGGGCAACACCCGTCGGTGCAGGTCATCGGCCGGTTGACGGCGATACCTCGCCGGGTAGCATAAGCGTTACGCGTGTGGGCAGGTCCATGCGGTCTTGGAAAACAGTCCGTCCGGCAGGATACCCGCCGGGCACCGACTGGACTGTGACCGCTGGACCTGTCCACAGCATCGGCCGCGTCGCTCGGGAATGTGGGCACTGACACATGCGCAAAATTTCAGTGGCCGCCTCACCCTATAATGGAGAGTTGCGCCAGAACGCCAGCGTCCATGCTGGTCCGGCACACTGACCGCTCCATCAAGGAAAGGCCTCTTCTTGCGTGTCCTGACGATCATCCCCACCTACAACGAGCTGGAATCGCTCCCCAAGACACTGGGCCGGCTTCGGACTGCCGTTCCCGAATCGGACGTCCTCGTGGTCGATGACAACAGCCCGGACGGTACGGGACAGCTCGCCGACGGGATCGCCGCGGAGGACAACCAGGTTCACGTCCTGCACCGCAAAGGCAAGGAAGGCCTGGGTGCCGCGTACATCGCCGGGTTCAAATGGGGCCTCGCCGCGGGCTATGACGTCCTGGTAGAAATGGACGCAGACGGCTCGCACCAGCCGGAGCAACTGCCCCTCCTTCTGGACGCCATCAAGGACGGCGCCGACCTCGCAATGGGATCCCGTTGGGTTCCCGGCGGCAGCGTCGTCAACTGGCCGCTGTACCGGCAGGCGATCTCCCGTATTGGCAGCACATATTCCCGGATCATGCTGGGCGTCAAAATCAAGGACGTCACCGGTGGATACCGCGCCTTCCGCCGGAGCACCCTGGAGGCCCTCAAGCTGGATGAAGTAGCCTCGGTGGGCTACGGCTTCCAGGTAGACCTCGCCTGGCGCGTCGCCAAACTCGGACTGCGCATCGAAGAGCGTCCCATCACGTTCGTGGAACGGGAACTCGGAGCATCCAAGATGAGCGGGAACATCGTGGTGGAAGCCATGATCAACGTCACCAAGTGGGGACTCGCCGCACGGTGGGCGAAACTGACAGGCAAGCAGCCGGCCGCGGCCAAGTAATCCGAAGCCAGCAGGCCACAAGAAAGGCCGGGCCCGGTTCCCCTGGGGGATCCGGGCCCGGCCTTAGCTCTTGCAGGCTCCGTTATGCTGAGCGGCGCTCTCCACGGCGCTCACGGAGGATGTTCAAGCGATCCTCCAGGATTTGCTCCAGTTCCGGAAGCGTGCGGCGCTCAAGAAGCATGTCCCAGTGGGTACGTACAGCTTTTTCATTGGCGTCGACCGGACGCTCGCCGTCAACCAGCAGCGCCTCCTTGCCGGTCTTGGAAACCCAAACAGGGGGAATCTCGGCTTCGGCGGCAAAGGTCACGAAGACCTGCTCGCCATCCTCGCAACGGTACTCGACCCGCTGGCGCGGTGCCGGCTCAACACCGGATTCGGTTTCCATGCTCTGGGCGCCAAGACGCATGCCCCGCAGGCTGCGATCGCTCATGATTACTCCCTCTGTCTGTTCGCAGGGCTGGAAACCCTGCGCTAGCCGTAAGCCGTTGTCTCGCCGCTCACGGACTACTTCTGCACACCTTGCATCACTATTTGCAACGCCTGGCCAAGCTCTTATGTTCCATCCACGCTGAACCAGCCGGACAAATATCCCATTATACGCGGAAACGGGCCGGGCACTCAAAAACCCTTAAACCCCAGGAGCGGCCAGCCTCCCGGCTGACCGCTCCTGACGCGATTCGCCTGGTGCTACTCCGCGGGCCTCGCAGGCTCGGCTGCCGGCACCGCGGACGTTGCCTTGGCATCGTCCCTGCCGCCGAAAAGACCCTGGACGGGGGAGTCCCCGTTGGTCCCGCCAAGGGCACCGCCGATGCCTTTCAGGGCTTCGCCTACCTCGCTGGGAATGATCCACAGCTTGTTTGAGGTACCCTCCGCAAGCTTGGGGAGAGTCTGCAGGTACTGGTAAGCCAGAAGCTTCTGGTCCGGATTCCCCTTGTGGATTGCGTCGAAGACCTTTTGGATGGCCTGGGCTTCACCGTCAGCACGCAGGATGGCTGCCTTGGCGTCACCTTCGGCCGCAAGGATCGCCGCCTGCCGCTGGCCCTCGGCCGTGAGGATCTGCGACTGCTTGGTGCCCTCGGCCGTGAGGATGGCTGCACGCCGGTCACGCTCGGCCCGCATCTGCTTCTCCATGGAGTCCTGGATGGAGTGGGGTGGGTCGATTGCCTTGAGCTCGACGCGGGACACGCGGATGCCCCAGCGGCCGGTGGCCTCGTCCAGCACGCCACGCAACTGGCCGTTGATCTGATCGCGCGAAGTCAGCGCCTCTTCGAGGTTGAGCCCGCCCACTACGTTACGGAGCGTGGTGGTGGTCAACTGCTCTACAGCCTGGATGTAGTTTGCGATCTCGTACGTGGCAGCCCGGGGGTCAGTGACCTGGAAGTAGACGACGGTATCGATGGACACCACCAGGTTGTCCTCGGTGATGACTGGCTGCGGCGGAAACGAAACTACTTGTTCGCGGAGATCCAGCAATGGCAGGAGCCGGTCCACGAACGGGATCAGGATGGTGAGTCCCGGGTTGAGTGTGCGCTGGTACTTGCCCAGGCGTTCAACGACGCCGGCACGTGCCTGCGGAATAATCCTGATCGAGCGGACCAACACAATGATGACAAATATGACTAGAACAACCAGCACTATGGCTGCCGCTGTTCCTCCCAAGCCGTCCATACATCTCCTTCATTCCCCAATTGAGTGGTTTGATGCGGCTCAACGGTGCGGGGCAAACCCGCGCCCGTCAGCAGAAACTTTCGGTGTGCCCTAGAGCGGGCTGCTTTCGGCAGTCGAGGCGACAACCGCCGTCGCGCCGTCAATCCTGGTGACCTGGACCGTTGCGCCCGGGTCAATGACCCCGGACGTGCTGCGTGCCGTCCAGACGTCGCCCCCGATCTTGACCAGGCCGCTTGTCCCGCTCACGGCTTCGATGACGAGGGCGGATTGTCCAATCAGGCGGTCCACGTTGGTGCGCTGTTCAGCGGGTCCCTTGCGGAGGTGCTTGAGGGCCACGGGCCGCACGAAGGCAATCATCAGGAGCGAAACCACGCTGAAGATCACGATCTGGAGCCAGAAGTCGGCCCCCGCGAAGTCCGCCACGAGACCGGCGAGGGCGCCGCCACCGAGCATGATGAAGAAGAGATCGAGCGTGAGCATCTCCACCACTGCGAAGGCGAGGAAGACCGTGAGCCAGAGAGCCCACCAGTTTTCGCCGAGCCATTCAAACATCTGTTCCCCCTTGGTCCCGGACCCCGAGGACGGGATCACAGTCGCTGTCCTTCCATCCTAGCCCGGAGCGGAGTCCCACGTCAGGGCCGTGTTTCACGGCTCCTGAAGATACCGATCTGGAACTTCGCCGTGGTGTGCAAGGATTCCGTGCCGTCGGCCGTTCCCGGCGTCTTGTGCGAATCGAGATGGTGGCCCGCAGGGCCCATGAAGGCGAGGTCCGCCAACTGTCCCGGGTCCAGCGTGAGCGGGACGTCGAGGTTGATGGTGCGCCCTGGCAGGAAGTGTTCCGAGAGGGTCTCTGCCAGCTTCGCCTCCTTGCCTTCCTGTATGGACAGCATGCCGGTGCGCTCCGCCGCTTCGGCCAGGTGTCCCGGGCGTGGGGTGACCACCAACAGGGTGCCGCCCGGACGCAGCACGCGGGCGAACTCCGGTGGATTCCGCGGGGCGAACACCACCAGGACCACGTCCATGGAATGGTCTGCGAGGGGCAGGGGACGCCAGATGTCCCAGACCAGGTTGGCGGCCTGGGGATTCAGGTGGGCAGCCCTGCGGAGGGCGAATTTGGAGATATCCAGCCCCACTGCTTTTGCCGGCGTCTTGTGCAGGACGGCGTGCAGGTAATGGCCCGTCCCCGTCCCGGCGTCAAGGACAGCAGGATCCGGCCCCTGCATGGCCTCGGCTGCCAGGGAGGCGATGGTGCCGGCCAGTTCGGCGTAATGGCCGCCGTCGAGGAAGCGCTGGCGGGCGGCCACCATGTCTGCGGTGTCCGCCTCGAAGACTGTGCCCTTCCCCGTCAAGAGGTTGAAGTAGCCCTGCTTCGCGGCATCGAACACGTGGCCGGCGCCGCACAGGATTGCGCGGTTCGGGCCTTCGCCAAGGTGGCAGGGTCCTTGGCACACGGGACAGCGAAGGGCGGCGATGGCGTCGGACAGCATGGCTTCAATCCTACGGCCGACGGAGTGTCAGGCACCGGCATCCGGGGTGTGCGGTTAGGCTCACCCACGTGAAACCCGAGCAACTGCCACTGCTGAATACTGTCTCCGCTCCCGCTATCCACCCTGACGGGACCAGGGCCGTCGTCGCGGTCACCAGGCCGGACTTTGACACCGACTCCTATGTCGGCCAGCTCTGGAGCGTGCCGTTGGACCCTGCCAAGCACTCCCGACGTATTACGCGCGGCTTCAGGGATACCGCTCCCGCCTTCTCGCCTGACGGGTTGGTACTGGCTTTCCTGCGAAGCGACCAGGACGGCAAGCCGCAGCTGTTCGTAGTGGAGTCCGCGGGTGGCGAGCCGCAGCGGATTACCGGGCAGCATGCGGGCGTGGGAGGGTTTGAGTGGGCACCGGACTCGCACCGGATCGTCTTTACGTCGCGCGTCCCCGAACCCGGCCGCTATGGCACGGTGGAGGACGTCACGGCCGGGCGCGAGGACCCGCGCCTCATCTCCTCCAAGCAGTACCGGATGAACGGTTTGGGCTATACCGCTGACCAGCGCCAGCAGTTGTTCCTGGTGGACGTACCTGAACTCGGCAGCGAGCCGGCGTTCCGTCCACGCGGACGGGCGGCCCACGAACAAAGCCAGGCCGCCTTCACGGACATTCCCCAAGCCCGGCAGCTCACCTTTGGCGACGCCGACCATGAGTCTCCGGTCTTCGCTCCGGACGGCCGCCACCTTTACTTTGTGGCCGCGCTGCATGAAACGCACGACGACGACCTGGTCGCCTCTGTCTACCGGATGGACGTCCAAGGCGGCCAGCCAGAAGCAGTTCATCCCTCCAACCACAGCCCGCAAACGGTCGATGCCGTGCGGGTGTCGACCAACGGCGAGTGGCTGTTCTACACCGCCCAGGATTTGGGCGAATCGCGGATCGACTTCGTTGCCAGGAACACGGTGCTCTTCGTCATGCCCGTGGGCGGGGGAGAGGCGCGGCCATTGACCGATGCCGAGCACCTTGACGTTTCAGGCCCCCTGCAGCCGTGTGGACCGGATAGTGTCTTGGTCTTGAACACGGCCTTGGGCACTGTTGAACTGCTGGAGGTCGCAGCGGACGGCGGCATCACCCCACTGGTACACGGTGCCCGCGTGGTGTTGGGAGCAACAGTGGCGGCTAACGGCGAAATGGCAGTCAGCTTCTCTGACGCCTCCACGGTAGGTGATCTTGCTTCCCTGGACAGGGGTGAACTGCGGCTGCTGACCGATTTCTCGGCAAACCTCCGCAACAACTCCCAAGTCAGCGAACCGCGGGACCTTGAAGTGGCAGCGGAGGACGGCCACCCCGTGCACGGCTGGGTGGTCATGCCGGACGGTCCTGGACCACACCCGGTGCTCCTCACTATCCACGGCGGCCCGTTCGCCCAGTACACGGGCGCGTTCTTCGACGAAGCCCAGGTCTATGCCGCGGCCGGATATGCGGTGGTGATGTGCAACCCGCGTGGTTCCGCCGGATACAGCCAGACCCATGGGCGGGCCATCAAGGAACGGATGGGCACCGTGGACATGCAGGACGTCCTGGCTTTCCTGGACGCTGCGCTGCGGAAATACCCGGCCTTGGACAAAGAGCGGTTGGGCATCATGGGAGGCTCCTACGGCGGGTACCTGACCGCCTGGACCATCGGCCACGATCATCGCTTTAAGGGTGCCATTGTGGAGCGCGGCTTCCTGGACCCCGTCAGTTTCCACGGATCGGCAGATATTGGCTGGTTCTTCGGAGGCGAGTACACGGGCGGAACCCCGGAACAACTGCAAGCCCAGAGCCCCATGGCCGTGGTTGGCAGCGTGAGGACTCCTACGCTGGTCATCCATAGCGAGAACGATCTCCGTTGCCCCATCGAGCAGGGCCAGCGGTACTACTCGGAACTGAAGTCCCGCGGGGTGGAAACGGCACTGTTGCTGTTTCCGGGCGAGGACCACGAACTGTCGCGCTCGGGCACTCCGCATCACCGCAAGGCGCGGTTCCAGCACATTCTGTCATGGTGGGCGCACCACCTGCCCAGCGAGCTGAACCGCGGCGAGGACTGCATGGTTTAGCTGTGGAGGAAGCCTAGGGCGGCCCGGGCATCGTCGATCCCGGGACGGGACCGAGCTTGGCCTTTCCGCCACGCTCTTGGACTGTGCTGCCGGATATCGGACAGCCAAACCAAGCCGTAGGAGACTGCGTCGTCGGGGCTGGCTTCGACGCGCCGGGCGCAGTACCGGACACCGATGAGCTGGCTTCATTGAAAAATTTACAAACTCTTTTTTCCTGATCCAAAAGCAATGACATAATTATCCGGGTCCTTTATGGAAAACTCTTTCCATGCTCCCCAATCAAAATCATACACTTCAGGCTCTTGAGTAATGGATGCTCCCTTACCTTCTAATTCTTTATACAAGATATCTATATCTTCATGCGTTTCTACATAAGCATAAGTATCCCATGATTTGTCCTGTCCTTTGCCAGGTTTGTTTGGCTGGACATCAAGAGAGCTATTAGCCTCTATCAACTTGAAACCCAGCCTAAAATCGTCTCTCACAGCCCAAAAATCAGTTACTTCACAGCCTAAAACTTCTTTATAAAAGGCTCTCGAAACTTCTAGATTTGATACTAGCAACACTTGCACAGAGAACTGGACTTTACTCATTAAAAGAACCTCCGTAGAATAAATGAAATGAATTAAACATATACTGAAGTGACTCCAAGGGTTTGATCTGAAATCTCTTGACTTCTCAGCTATACATTTTCTCTAAGTGCAGGTGTGGCCAGCCGATTGGGGTAAACCGACCACACCTGCTGCTCAACAAGACGATGGTTCTTTCCCATGGGACAGCCGTGCCTCTTGGGAGATCGGCGATGATGGTGTTGGTCGCGGTGTCAAAGATGATTCTGCCGCGGCCCGTGGCGTAAGCGTACGGAATAACCACCCACGTTGGTTGCTTCGACCCGTAGGGCGTGGCTGACCAGACGCCCTGCAGGTTCCACGGCGCCTTGTCGCCGGCGTGACGGAGGAATGTGCTGGCGGAGGTCGAGCAGATGCCGCTCAGCGGTGAGCCCATGCTGTGTTGCCCTGGTTCAACCGGCGCCACTGGCCTGCCTCGGCCTAGGAGGCTGCTGAATTGGTCGGTGGTGTTAAAGCGCGTCGGCTGGACCTGTGGGGCTAGTGGTTCGGACGCCCTGATCCGGGTGCAACATGATCCTAAGCGGGCGGAACGACCAGGTTGTCGCACCTTGAGTGCTGACCTGGATGGGCCGCTGGACGGCTCATTGGTTGTGTTCCGCCCGCCCCAAAGCCACATTTGTCCAGCAGCCTCCTAGTCGCCGGACGTCCGGACGTGACTCACCAGGCCCACGGTATTGCCCTCGCTGTCCTCCACGAATGCCATCCATTCCTCCGACCCCGTCGGGCCAAGCCGATCGTCCTCGTGGACGTAGATGACGTGCGGTTCCTTGACAATCCGCACTCCCTTGGCCCGGAGCCCTTCAACGGACGAGTGGAGGTCTGCTACCTCTAGGTAGACCAATGCCGACGGCGCACCCTTTTTCAGCAAGAGACGGACGCCACTGACATCGAAGAACAACAGGCCGGGCGGATCAAAGACGGCTTGGGGTTCCTTCCCGAGGAGCGAGGAATAGAACGCCGCTGCCCGTTCCAGGTCCTCGGCACTTTGTGCAACTTGAATGAACCGCATGATCAACCTCCATGATGGACTGTCAGGCTTCTTCAGCCATATTTTCGTTACACACTTATGTGATGCGAAACCTTGTTCGTGACGCTGATTCAAGAGAGTTCCCCAGATAGTTCGTGGTTCATCCTCGGGGGGAGGCCGTGATATTCATGTCACGTGCTCTGCAAATTGGGTCGAGGCTGGCATTGGTGAGTCACTGTTGATTGGGGAATGCCTTGAGCTATTCGATTTCCATTGCCGCGGAGTTAACAGAGCTTACGGAGCACACAGTGCGCTACTACGAAACGACCGCCTGCTGGTCTCTGGTGTGCCGCGGGATTCGGCTGAGCGCCGGCGGTACGGTGACCGGGATATTCACTGGGTACGTATGCTGAAGCGGTTGCACGAGACAGGGATGCCCATGCGAGTCTCAGACGTTGCAGAGCGAGTCTTTTGCATGAAGGGGAATAGGGGCTCGGCGGGCCTGCTCAGAGTTGCTTGGCCAGGGTCTTCACACGGGTTAGGAACAGTTCTCTCAGCTGGTCGTTGGGAGCAACGGTGCTGAAGACAACAGCAAGCATCACTGCCCTGTCCAAACGCAGGATCGGCCATGCGGGTGTTTCCGATACGACTGTCCCTCCCGCACGGGAATAGCCTTCCAGGAAAGCCTCGTAGTCCAGTCCGTTCTCATCGATGGCAGCGTATTCCTCAATACGTGCGATCTCCATTTCAGGTGCAGCGCCGAGGGCATTGCTCCAGTCGAAAATGGACGGCGGCTGGCCGCCCGTGACTCGGACGTTCTGACGCCTGGGGTCCAGATGGGTAAGGCGCGCGCGGCTCGGGTTCCCGTCCAGATCGCGTAGCAGCTGTGCGGCTCCAGGCAGGACCGGAAGCAGATCGTTCTTTCCCAACTCGGCATATCGCTGCTCCAACCGCCGTACGATGCGCAGATTCACGGGCATGCCATGTTATGCGACGAAGTCCACTTCGGGCAGCGGCAGCTGATGCATCCTGGCAACGATAGAGCCCAATGCTGCCGTGTCGAGTTTTGATCCGTCGTCCTCGATGACATTCAGGACCAGAACGGGGAAACCGTTGTGCTCGACGAGATCCAAGGGCTGGGCGCTGGGTATTCCATTAGCCGACGACCACGCTGCAAGGGCCATTTCCTGGCACTGAAGATCCGGGGCCGTAACACCCCTGTTGTTTCCGGTATTGAATTCGGGCCAACGATGGAATGCGGTATCCCTCTTGCATTCCATCGCGGATCGCGGTGTAGAACAGGAACTTCGTGCCGGAGTCTGCGAGGGTGACGCCGTGCGCGTCCCTGGCAGCGGCGATACCTTTGACGGCTCCCAAGGGGTCGTGCCGGGTTTCGATGCTCATCCGCCTTCCCTAACGAATCAGTTTGGCCGTCCAGGACACTGATGTTTGGCTGGAGTCGCTGCGATTATCTGCAAGCAGGCCTTCGCAGGTGCGCACGGCGAGGACTGAATGATTTAGCTGCGGAGGAAGCCGAGGGCGGCCCGGGCATCGTCGATCCCGGGACCGGACCATCGAGCGGCATGTTCGGCGTTGCTGGACAATGACCGCAGTTCGGCCCGGTCCAGGTAAAGGGTGCCCATCAGATGATCGGTTTCGTGCTGCACGATCCGCGCCTGCCACCCGGAGTACACGCCTTCAAACGGGACACCATCCGGGGTGAGGCACTCCAGCTGTACCGAAGCGGGCCTGCTGACGACGGCTTGGTAGCCGCTGACTGACAGGCAGCCCTCGTAGAAGGATGCGCTCTCAGGACCAACCGCCGTGTAAGTCGGGTTCAGCACGGCCAGGAACTCCAGCGGCTCGCGGTTCCTGGCTGCCGCCGAGGCAGGGTCAATCTGGTATTGATCCTCCAGGACGGCTAGCTGGAGGGGCAGACCGAGTTGCGGCGCCGCCAATCCCACACCGGGTGCAGCATGCATGACCTCACGCATGCGCTCAATCAGGGCGTGCAATTCTGCTCCGTCGATTTGCCCGTCGAATGGTGCTGCGTGCTGGCGGAGCACTGGATGACCGGCCTGGACGATCGGGGGCAGGGTCTCCATATCCAGCAGCATCCGCGCTGTGTCCCGGATGTCGGTAGCGGTGAAGTCCGTGGATGGGCCGTACAGCGGCCGAGCATGCTGGGTCATGAGGTGAGCCTATCCGTTCGGCCTGCATGACCACGTCAATGGAGCGGCGGGGCAGGTGGGTTAGGCTCATCGGATGAGCGACAGCGACCCCCTGGAAGTAGTACTTGGATTCGTCAGGACCGTTGAAGCCGGCGGAGGAGGAGCCGACATCGATCCGTTCCTGGCCGAGGACTTCACACTCACCGAATGGCCTCACGCCCTGTCCAAGACGGGCTCCACCCGCACCCGCGAAGAGACCCTGGCCGGCGCCGACGACAGCAAGGCAATCGTTTCCGGGCAGAGGTTCGAGATTGTCCGGACCACTACCGAAGGAAACCGGGTGGTGCTGGAAATGAACTGGTCCGCCGTCCTGCTTCTGGACCTCCCGCACTGGGATGCCGGGGAAACCATCCGCGCGCGGAGCACCGCAGTTTTTGAACTGCGGGACGGTTTGATCGCCAGCCAGGACACCTACGACTGCTACTACACCGGCAGCTGACTGAGGACGGCTTACCAGCGCATCGTAAAGCGCCGCTCCACCAGCCCGGCGACGCAGTCCAGGCGGAGGGCACCGGCAAAGAGGCTGTTCCTGGTGGCCAGCGCCGAAGCCGGCATGGGCCTGCCCAGGGCCATGTTCAGCGCCGCTTGATGTGATGCTTTGGAGGCGGCGCGGCCACGGGTGGTTTCAAAACGCCTGATACGCCGTCCCACGTCCACACCCGAGAGTGAAGCATCGATGATGGGTGCCAAGGCTGCGGCGTCCAGCCATCCGAGGTTCATCCCCTGCCCGCCGATCGGACTGATCTCGTGGGCTGCGTCGCCCACCAGGACCATCCGCCCGTGCACCATGGAAGAAGCCAGCCGGGACTGCACGCCAAAGGCACTCAGCATGGTGTTGGTGGCCGGGTCCGGCAGCACGCCCGTCCTGGCGCCCACCAGCGCAGCCAGGCCACCCGCCGTCGGGCTCGTTGCCGGTGTGCCGAGCCGCACCACCCATCGCCGCACGCCACCGGGCAATGGGAAGGATTCCACGATCCCGTCCGGCTCCAGGTAGAGGACGGCGTCATCCCCGTGGCCCGTGGTGTCCTGGAAATCACCCATGAGGTAGTAGTCCGGATAGTCCCTGGCATGCTTGCCGGGCTCGAACCGCTCACGGAACCTGGAATGGGCGCCGTCAGCGGCCACAGCCAGCCTGGTCCTGAACCCGAGTGCCCCCGAAGGTGAGTCCGCTCCGATGCTGACAGTGCCGCCGTCGTCAACCAGCGTGTGGACGTTGGCGCCACGGACAAGTGCCTGCGGGTCCAACGCTGCGACGGCCTCCTCCAGCAGCCGTTCCGTCACCGGCTGGGGAACTGCAAGGATGAACGGAAAATCCGGATCACCGGAGAAGGGCAAGGCGGCGACCCTTTTTCCCCTGCTGTACGCCACGCCCTTCCGGATGCGTATTCCTTCAGCCACGAGCCCCGTGGCGAGTCCTGCGCGCTGGAGTTCCTTCAGGGCAGGAGGGTGGATACCGATGGCACGCGATCGGTTGCTGCGCGCGGTGCGGCGTTCCAGGATGCGTACCGACCTCCCGCGCTGTAGTAGGAGGACTCCCAGGAAAAGACCCACAGGGCCGGCGCCGACGATCACAACGTCAGGTCCCACGCGGACCGTCGTCTCCGAATCGGGTTTCCCGGACAAGCAGGTTGTGCCAGGGACCGTTTGCTTCCACGCGCCAACCGGCCGGGGCCTCCGCACGCAGTTCCGACGGGGTATAGCTGCGCCTGATGGACACCAAGCCGTCACCGCAAATGAACGATCCCACGCCAAGCGGCCAGAAACCTGCCGCAAAGAGCGCATAGGCCGCGTTGCTGCGCCGGAGGTCGTTGTGCAGCGACATCGAGGTGGCCAACTGCTCCGAGTCGCCCAAGATAGCGGCCAGATCGGCAGCATCAAGATGGTGCAGCATGTGGTTGGACAGCACAATGTGGAACGTGCGTCCCTCCGCCACCAGGTCGGAGCTGAGAGCCTGCCGGTACTCCACTCCTGGCACGCTCCGGGCCTTCGAAGCGAAAGCGAAGGCGCGCTCGTCGGGGTCGATCGCCGTCACTCGGAGGTCGAAGCCGTCGCGCAATGCCCAGCGGGCCAGGCTTCGGGCGACGTCACCGCCTCCGCAGCCGATATCCAGCACCGAGACGGAATCCCGCAGGCGCAGAAGTGGTACAAACCGTTCGCGGTACATCCTGTGCCATCCGGACAGCAGGGCGTTCACCACGGGAAAGCGGGCATAGCTGCGGTTGAGGCGCTGGAGGTCGCAATCGGGGCGGTCCATGTCCTCCACGGCATCCAGGTCCCGCTGCGCGAGGGACCCCCACGGACTCACAGGCCGGGGGAGACCAGCGTCAGGAGTCCGGTCTCCACGGTCAATCCGGGTCCGAAGGCCATGGAACAGATCCGTTCCTCACGCTCACGGGCAGGCCTGTCCAGCATGTACTTGAGGACAAACAACACCGTGGCGCTGCTCATGTTCCCGTACTCCCGCAACGTCTCCCGGGCAGGGACCAGTTGATCTGCCATCAGCTCCAGTTTGGACTCCACCCTGTCCAGGATGCTGCGTCCGCCCGGATGGATGGCCCAATGCGTGATGTCCCGGTAGGGCTTGTCGCTGAGGCCGGGTTCCTTGGCCAGGAGCGGTTCCAAGGCCCCTGTGATGTGGTCTTCAATGATGTGGGGCACGTAGGAACCGAGGACCATCTCGAAGCCTTCATCGCCGATGTTCCAGGCCATGGCTTCTTCACCCACAGGGGTCAGCACGGTCTCGAAGTGGTCCAGCCGGATGACGGGCTCCGGCCCCTCGGGTTCCCGGGCTGTGACGACGGCTGCCGCGGCTCCGTCGCCGAAGATGGCCGAACCCATTATGGTGTCCGGATCGTTGGAGGTGCGTACGTGCAGGGAGCATAACTCGGCACAGATGACCAGGACCACGGCCGATGGATCCGCCACACAGAATTGTTTGGCGGCCCTGAGCGCCGGGAACGCGGCGTAGCACCCCATGAACCCCAGATGGTAGCGCTGGACCGAAGGCTGGAGGCCCAGGGCCCTGACCACCTTGTAGTCCGGTCCCGGGTTGAAGAATCCAGTGCAGGAGACGGTGATGACGTGCGTGATGTCATCCAGGCCGATCCCGGGGGCACCTGCCACGGCGGCCTTGCCGGCCTCGATGAAGAGCTTGGTGGCTTCGACGGCGAAAATTTCGTTTCGTGCCTTGGTGCTGGGACTCAGCACCCGGTTGGTCTCGAGGTCGAAGAACTGCGGATTCTCGGGATGGGCGTCCAGGCTCAATTCGGCCACGGCCGTGTAGCGGGTGTCAATGGCGGCGGAGTCGAAGCAGGTGGTCACAAGCCGTGAGCCAAGCCTGGACAGGCCTGGCTGGGCTGCGAAAACATCGCGCGCTTGCGATTGGACAAGGATGGTGGGCGGGACTGCGGTTTCGAGGGACCTCATGTAGACCGGCATGCTTCATTCTTAGCGAGTATGGACGCGAAGACAATGGGCGCGGGTTGTTGCCGCGTGTTCACCGTGGCGGTGCATACTGCCCAGTAGTGTGGAACGTACCGTTGCCGCATCCGCGCCAACGAACGAGAATCGAACGTACTGGCCGCAGCCGGCCGGTCAGGGGATGGGCGACGCCGAGGCAGCGCCGCCTGGCAGATGGAGAAATCATGAGCATTGCCGCGAGCACGGAGACGGAAGCTTCGGCGTCCCACGTAGCGGACACCCACGACCTTATCCGGGTGCAGGGAGCCCGCGAAAACAACCTCAAGGACGTCAGCATCGACATCCCCAAACGCCGGCTCACGGTGTTCACGGGTGTTTCGGGCTCCGGCAAGAGCTCGCTCGTGTTTGGCACCATCGCCGCCGAATCGCAGCGCATGATCAACGAGACCTACAGTGCGTTCGTCCAGGGTTTCATGCCGTCCCTCTCGCGGCCTGACGTGGACATGCTGGAGGGCCTGACCACCGCCATCATTGTTGACCAGGAGCGCATGGGGTCAAACCCCAGGTCCACGGTTGGCACGGCAACTGACGCCAACGCGATGTTGCGCATCCTTTTCAGCAGGCTCGGCCAGCCGCATATCGGCTCACCCAACGCTTATTCGTTCAACGTCCCCACCGTCAAGGCCAGCGGAGCCATCACCGTGGAGCGCGGGGAAGGCAAGACCAAGACGGAGAAGGCGTCCTTCAACCGCCTGGGAGGCATGTGTTCCCGGTGCGAAGGTATGGGGTCGGTCAGCGACTTCGACCTCACCGCACTTTACGATGACAGCAAGTCCCTGAGCGAAGGCGCCCTGACCGTGCCCGGCTACAGCATGGACGGCTGGTATGGGCGCATTTTCAGCGGGACCGGCTACTTCAACATGGACAAACCGATCGGCAAGTTCACCAAGAAGGAACTTCACGACCTCCTTTACCGTGAACCCACCAAGGTCAAGGTGGAAGGCATCAACCTGACCTACGAAGGCATCATTACCAAGATCCAGAAGTCGATGCTGTCCAAGGACGTGGATGCCCTGCAACCGCATGTCCGGGCGTTCGTGGAGCGCGCCATCACGTTCACAACCTGCCCGGAGTGTGAAGGGACGCGCCTCAGCCCGGAAGCCCGGTCCTCCAAGATCCAGGGCAAGAGCATTGCGGACGTCTGCAAGATGCAGATCAGCGACCTCGCCGGCTGGATCAGGGGACTGGACGAACCATCAGTCGCACCCCTCCTGAAGGGATTGCAGCACCTGCTTGACTCCTTCACCGGCATCGGGCTCGGGTACCTGTCCTTGGACCGTCCCGCCGGTACGTTGTCCGGGGGAGAGGCGCAGCGGACAAAGATGATCCGTCACCTGGGTTCTTCCCTGACGGATATCACCTACGTTTTCGACGAGCCGACCATCGGACTGCACCCGCACGACATTGAGCGCATGAACCAGCTGCTGCTGCAGCTTCGGGACAAGGGCAACACAGTGCTGGTGGTGGAACACAAGCCGGAAACCATCGCGATCGCCGACCACGTCGTGGACCTTGGCCCGGGAGCCGGTACCGGGGGTGGAACCGTCTGCTTCGAGGGAGACCTCGACGGGTTGCGGGGGAGTGACACCATCACCGGCCGGCACCTCGATGACCGCGCCGCAATCAAGGACACAGTCCGCCCCGCCACAGGCCAGCTTGAAGTGCGTGGCGCGTCGACGAACAACCTGCAGGATGTCGACATTGATATTCCGCTGGGGGTTCTTTGTGTCCTGACGGGCGTGGCCGGTTCAGGCAAGAGCTCGCTGGTGCACGGCTCGGTGGCCAAGCGCGACGGGGTCCTGGTCATTGACCAGGGTGCCATTCGCGGTTCACGGCGCAGCAATCCGGCTACGTACACGGGACTCTTGGAACCGATCCGCAAGGCCTTCGCCAAAGCCAACGGTGTGAAGCCGGCGTTGTTCAGTTCCAATTCCGAGGGTGCTTGCCCCACATGCAATGGCGCAGGGGTGATCTACACGGATCTGGGTGTCATGGCCACCGTTGAATCAACGTGCGAAGAATGCGAGGGAAAGCGCTTTCAGGCGTCGGTTCTTGAGTACAGGCTGGGCGGAAGCAATATTGCAGAAGTGCTTGCAATGTCTGTGAATGAGGCAGAAAAGTTCTTCAGCGAGGGCGACGCCCGCACGCCGGCCGCCCACAAGATCCTGGACAGGCTTGCCGATGTCGGACTGGGATACCTGACTCTGGGCCAGCCGTTGACAACCCTGTCCGGCGGTGAGCGCCAGCGCCTGAAGCTTGCCACGCAGATGTCCGAGAAAGGCGATATCTACATCCTGGACGAACCCACAACGGGCCTGCACCTGGCCGATGTCCAGAATCTGCTGGGCATGCTGGACCGCCTGGTTGAGTCCGGCAAGTCCGTCATAGTGATCGAGCATCACCAGGCCGTCATGGCTCATGCGGACTGGATTATCGACTTGGGACCCGGAGCCGGGCACGACGGCGGCAAGATCGTTTTCGCTGGAACGCCGGCGGAGCTTGTGGCCGGCAGGTCGACGCTGACGGCAAAGCACTTGGCGGCTTACGTAGGCGCCTGACGCGAGCGTATTTGGGGCCGTTTCGGCTGTGCGGGACGGCCCCCTCCGTGATGTGTCCCAAACGCCGATAATCTACATTATGTAAAGTAACGGATATTCAGCGTCCCCTCTCGACGCTGCATGCGCAGCTTTGCGGGGTCCCGGGCCAAACCTTCTGGGTTTTCCTGGAACGTGCTTCCGCGTTTGCGCCACGTCACACCGTGGGGCCTGCCACACCTGCTCGAAACCGCATGGTGGCAGCTGTGAGGATTGAAAGTGCACGTCAGCGCCCACCATTGAGGAAAACATGCCCGGCGATATTGCCTTCTGCGAAACCCGCTGGACCAACCCTGCCCACGCGCGCATCCGGGCGACGCCCATCTGCTCACAGTGCATCACGGAGTTCAACATCACCCGGCTCCCGCGCCTGGCGTACCTGGATGAACTGCCCTTCGTCACGTTGGATGGACAGCGTCTTGCTGAACCGGACGCGAAATTCAGTGGCGAATACGCAAGGTTCCAGCCCCGCAGCAGCAGGGAACTCGAAGTTGCTTGGCTCAACGAATTGGTCGGGGCCAACTGACTCCGGTCGGTCGCGCGGGGAGTCTAACCGGCGTAGCCGATACAGAGCCGCCAAGGGACGCCGGGCAGCTCACGTGAATCCCCGGAATCGACGGGAATGGTTCCACCAACAAAGCGGCCGGTGTTCGTTGCGAGAATCGCTCCATGCTGGTCAACGATGCAGCTGTTGGGTGGTAACGCGCGCAGATGGGGTTCGAACGCAGTCTGTAGTTGGCTGACCGAAACATCTGCGCCCACTACCCCGGCGTACCGGCCGTCTACCGTGATACGCCTGCCGAAAGTCATCACAATCTCATTGGTTCCGCTGGCGTCCACGTATGCGTGGCTGACGTGGTAGCCGCCCTCCTCTGTGTCCTCCCCCGGCAGCCACGGGACGGTGTTCACCTCATAGAGATCCATATCGATGTACAGCCGTTGGTGGGACTCAGGGCCCGTAGGCGCGTAGCACCACGCTATCCATCCCTCCCCGTAGAATTCCTGATCGGCCATGAAGCCGTTGCCGTACAGGAAGGGTACCCCGATGGCCAGTGACCTTCTGGCCACGGCATAGATCTCTGAATCCGCCTTTTCCCGGCTCGCACCCGAGGAAATGCTGGTGCGAACGGCCTGCTCGAGGTCTCGAAGTGATGCTGCGGCGATCCCTTGGAAAGTGCCGGCGAGCGTCTCGATGGCCGTCACTACGCGGTCCACGGACGGGGGCTTTCCTTTGGTATCGATTGGCGAAACGTCCAGCTCCAACCGTTCGTCGATGACCAGGTTCATGTCCCGCCGCACATGGTCTTCGGCGAGCTGCCGGCTTAGCGCAACGTCGCCGGCCTTGATTGCCTCGACTATCCGCGCGTGATCGTCGGCCGCGGCCTGTCTGCGGGGTGCAGGGTCCATCCAGATCAGCGGGCCAACCTCGGCCTGCAGCTCCGCCTCCTGCCTGGTCAGCCTGACGGAGCCGGAGCTCGCCGCAAGCTCAATGTGGAATTTGCTGTCGGCCCGGATCGCGTCCGCCGGGTGCTCGCTTGTCCGGATTTCATCGGACATGTACTCAAGGCGTGCCAGGGATAGCCGGCTGGACCTCTCCGCTGCGGCCGCAGCGGCGCTGCCGGCCAGGAACGCGCGGAACTCGCGGAGGTCGCGCAAATCCTCCAAGGAGTAGGTGCCCACCGAATGTTTCTGCATCCGTGCGACGTCGCCCGTATTGGCCTTGACGAAGCTTCCTCCGCCCTTGCCGCGCCGGGTCTCCACGAGACCCAATCCCCGCAATTCGGCCAGGGCTGCCCGAAGCGTCAATGTTGACACGCCCATCCTGGTGGCCAGATAGCTTTCGCTCGGCAGCTGGGATCCGTCCTCGAGGACGCCGAGTTCTATGGCGTGCCTCAGGCGCCGGGCGACTTCCTCTCCCCTGTCGGCGGTCTCCAGCGGGGCGAAAGCCAGTTGCTCTTTCCATGTCGACACCGGTACTCGTCCTCCTCGAAGAAAGTGACATTTAACCTTGAATGTCTATTGACCCTTATCAATAAAAGTCTATAGTTAAGAGTACCAATCGAAGAGAAGAAGGGCACCTGTTCCGGTCAGACACAGATCAGTAGTGGTGGTCCGCAACCTAGATGAGGAAAGGAGAAGACGATGACGCGGGAAGAAGCTTACGCACAATGCAACCCGGACTCCTATGTTGAGTTTTATGGTGGCCGCTGGATCGTCGTTCCGTTCGCCCAGGTTGAGCAGCCACAGTTCTTTGTCTGCTCGCCGTTGGCGCTGAGCGCTGCCAGGTAGCCCCTCCCGTCACGCTTCCGGGTGTGTTTTAGTAAAGCCATGGCTGATCCTATCGAGGACTATGCACTGCTGTCGGATCTCTCGACCGGGCCGCTGGTTTCCCGTCGCGGCAGCCTTGATTGGGCATGTTTCCCGAGGTTCGACTCCCCCGCGCAGTTCAGCGCCCTGTTGGGATCGCGCAGTTCAGCGCCCTGTTGGGATCCGGTGAACAAGGACGGTGGTTGCTCGCCCCGGGTGACCCGGAAGCCGTGGTGACAAGCCGCTCATACGTTGATTCGACCTTCATAGTGGAAACTCACTGGCGTACGCCCACGGGTTCCGTCCGGGTTACCGATTTCATGCCGGTAGGGCATGCCACCTCGTCGGTTCTGCGCCGCATCACCGGGCTTGAGGGCGTGGTGGAAATGCATCAGGAACTGGCTATTCGTCCGGGCTACGCGAAGATCGTCCCGTGGACGCGACGCATCCACGACGTGGATTCCGGCGGGACCATGCTCCAGGCCTTGGCAGGACCGGACGCGTTGGCCCTTCGCGGCCCGCACCTTCCGGAACCGCACACACACGGTCACGCAGGAAAGTTCACGGTAGCGGCGTCGGACGTTGTGGACTTCGAGCTGACCTGGTTTCCGTCGCATCGCCCGGCGCCGGCAAGAATCGATGTGGACGCCGCCCTGCAGCAGGCCACTGCCTACTGGACAACGTGGGGAAGCCACTGCCGTTCGAATGGCGCCTACGGAGAAGCCGTCAAGCGGTCCCTCTTGGTCCTGCGCGCCCTGACGAACTACGAGACGGGCGGCATTGTCGCTGCACCTACCACCTCCCTCCCGGAGGAATTTGGCGGGTCCCGGAACTGGGACTACCGGTTTTGCTGGTTGCGTGATGCTGCGTTGACCCTGGAATCGATGTTGACCCATGGCTACGAAACCGAAGCGTTGCAGTGGCGCAACTGGCTGCTGCGTGCGCTGGCCGGGCAACCGGAAGACCTTCAGATCATGTATGGCATCGGAGGCGAACGGGACCTGCCGGAGCGGGTTCTCGATCACCTCCCGGGGTACGCCGATTCCCGGCCCGTGCGGATCGGAAACGCGGCCGTGGCACAGTTCCAGGCCGACGTGGTCGGCGAAGTCATGGTGGCTCTGGAAAGACTGCGTATGGCCGGAGGCAAGGAAGACCATTTCTCCTGGACCCTGCAACAGATCTTGCTGGGATTCGTCGAGAAACACCTTGATGACAAGGACTATGGCCTCTGGGAAATACGGGGCGAACCACGCTTCTTCACCCATTCACGGGTGATGATGTGGGCCGCCTTCGACTGCGGCATTCGAGCAGTTCGCGATCACGGCCTTGAGGCCCGGCGGCGCATTGGGAAGACCTCCGCGAAAAGCTGCGCGAAGAGATCATGGACAGGGCTTTCAACCCTGGGCTCAATTCGTTTAGCCAGACCTATGGCGGTACCCAAACGGACGCAGCCCTCCTGGTCATGCCCCAGGTTGGGTTCCTGCCTTACGGCCACGAACGGATGCTGGGTACGGTGGCACGCCTGGAAGAAGAACTGCTGAACGACGGCGGCCTGCTGCTGCGTTACAGGACGGAGACGGGTGTGGACGGCCTGGAACCCGGAGAACATCCCTTCTTGGCCTGCTCTTTCTGGCTGGTGGAACAGTACGCCCGAACAGACCGGACAGACGATGCCAAACGCCTCATGGACCAGTTGGTGGGGCTCAGCAATGAACTTGGCCTGCTGAGCGAGGAGTACGACACAGATGAAGGACGGATGGCCGGGAACTATCCCCAAGCCTTCTCGCACCTTGCCCTGGTCCGTGCCGCGGAGGCCCTGCACGGGGTGGACTTCCTTAGCTTGGCCAGGACCCTGTAGGTGCGTCACCCTCCTCGCTCGGGCCCGGTTCCCCTGTGCGTTGACCAGGCGGAGCTGGCCGGTCAGGCGGCCGCGTCCGGTTCCAAGGGTAGCTCCCACACTTCGTCTTTTCCGGCGCGGGAATAGACTTCACTGGACATGACGTAGTCCCGGGCAGCGGGACCAACCATTCGCAGGCCCACGAGGACCCAGCCGCCGTCGTGGCGGCCCCAACGAAGCCCATGCCTGCGCAAAGTGGAGAGGAATCGCGTTTCGGGTTCCCGCGCAGTGCCGGCTATCCGGCACCAGCTGATGTACAAGCCGTAGAGGGTATCGATGTCCATGCCCTCGTCGGTGTCTTCTTCAATAATGAGGGATTCCTGGATGAAACGCGCGAAATTGTCTGTGGCCATGACGGCCTCCAATGGGGATGAAAGGCAAGAACCGCCGGGCTGCATCGGCGAAAGAGCCTATCCTCCCACGCTACGCACACCTGTCCCGCATCACAAGGGCAGGAATAGACTGGTTCGACCATGACCGGTAGCCCAGCCCGTCTATTCCTCGGAGTCGCTGTTGCGGCGATCCTCATGTCCGGCTGCTCACCGGCTGCCCACGACACCGCTCCCCCGCCCGCCCAGGCATCGTCAACCAGCCAGCCCGGTCCGGTGGAATCCGCAGCGGCCATGGCCGGCGATGCATCACCGACCGCCGGTGCAACCCTGGCACCGCCACCCACGCCAACCCAGACAGCTGCACCGCAGCCCTTCGCTTTCAACCTCTATGAGGACGGCGACTTCGTACCGCAGTACACCTTCGAATGGTGTGTGGCCGCGAGTGTCCAGATGGCACACAACCTTGTCCTGAAGGGCGGCAACGGCACTTGGGCGGGGCAGGCCCAACAGGGCGAATTGTGGGAGATGGCCCGGGTGCGCTCGTCCAACGCGTTCAACGGTGCCAACCCCTTGGGCTGGGCAGCCGTGCTTGAGGAGGTGGGCATGGGCCGCTACCAGGTGGTGAGCATTCCTGGGTACGCGGACGCACTGCGAACGGCCGCGCGGGCCATGGCCAACACCGGCAGGCCCGTCGGCCTGGTGATGTGGAGTGGCCGCCACGCATGGGTGATGAGTGGGTTCGAGTCAGTGGGCGATCCACGGTTGCATCCGGAATTCCAAGTGACCGGCGTCAGGGTGCTGGATCCGCTGTACCCCTACGGCAGTGGCCAGTGGGGCCCTTCACCGGCCCCGGACACCTTGCTGAATCCGGAGCAGTTGGCCACACAGTTTGTAGTCCGGGAACCGCGGCGATGGAGCAGCGAGCTGCCCACCGGCTACATGCTCGTGTTGCCGCAACAGGCGGGGGCCTAGAGGTCCACCGTCCCGGACTCGCCGACGCTCATCCGGGAATCGGACACCTTGGACTTTATCCATTGAAGGACGGTGGCAGCGGTTCCGCCCGGAGTGCTCCAATACTCCGCGGAGTCGGAGTCCACTCGAAGCAGGCAGACCTCCGGTGTCTCGGGACCGTCGGGGAACCAGGCTTCCACGGCCTGGTTCCACAGTTCACGGATGGTGGTCCTGTCCGTGACCACTTCCGCGGTGCCGGCCACGGAGACCCACTCGGTGTTCTTGCCGAAGGAGACGTTGACCCTGTTGTCGCCCCGGATGTGGGCCACCTGTGAGGTACCCAAGCCCGTGAAGAACCAGAGGTCGCCGTCGTCACGGACCTCTTGGACGGCCAAAGGCCGGCTGACCAATGCCCCTGATTCATTGACGGTGGTCAGCATGCCAATTTTGGTGTGGTTGATGATGTCCGTGACTTTGGCGATGCCTTGCTCTTCACTCATGGTTGCCTCATTCCACCTTTCGTCCGGGACCATCCCGGTTTGCCAGCCTATTAGTAAGTTTACTTATTTACTAGTCAGGCATGCGAAGGCGGCAGGTCACGGGCGTCCCGGCGGTGGTCCCTCGATCAGCGTAGGAATGTACTCAAGAAGCTGGGACCGCCCATCGAACGTGCGGCTTTCCACGAGCTCCAGGGCTACGTCCGGATATCCGTCGTAGATCCGCTCGCTCCCGGTCCGGCCGGTAATGACGGGAAAGACCACCAGCCGGTAGCGGTCCACCAGTCCGGCAGACAGCAGTGACCGGGTGAGGCTGAGGCTGCCCAAGGTACTCAAGGTTCCCGTGCGGGTGCGTTTCAGCTCCCGGACGGCCTCCACGGCATCACCACGTACAAGCTCGGTGTTTGGCCAGGCCAGTGGTTCCTCCACGGATTTGGAGAAGACAATTTTGGGCATCGCCGCCAACCCCGTCAGGCTTGCCCCTTCGTCGTCCGAAAACCCCGAGCCTTCATCCTCCGCCTGCTGGGAAAGACTGGACATGACCTTGTACGTGTTGGCCCCCATCAGAAGCGTGATGTCCTTTTTTCCTTCCTCGTCCAGCCACGCCAAGTATTCCGGTCCTTCCAACCCCCACCAGCCGGGCCAGCCTTCGCCCGAGGCGTAGCCGTCCAGGGAAATGATGAGATCCACCATCAACTCGGCTGACGTTTTCTCCGCTGCACTTTCACCCATGGTTGGCTCCTCGATTGGCTGAGTTCGGGTGTGGTGGCGGTTATGCTACCGCCGCCGCCTTCCGCCCTTCAAGGACCGCAGGCACCGGGCCGGGCGTGCCGGTTTCAGGCACTTCGATCCACGCGGGACCTCCACAGCAAGTAGACAAAGTAGGGCGCGCCCACCAGTGCTGTGGTGATGCCGGCTGGAATCTGGGCCGGAGCAATGATCGTCCGGCCGATGACGTCAGCCAAGACCACCGTGGAAGCGCCGATCAGGGCCGCCACCGGAAGCACGCGCACGTGCCTCGCGCCTACCAGGGTGCGTGCAGCGTGAGGAGCTACGAGGCCTACGAACGCAATGACACCCACCGATGAAACCGCCCCGGCGGTCAGAAGCACTGCAACGGAGAGGAGGATCAACCGGGAGCGCGTCAGCCGGATGCCAAGTACGCGGGGGGAATCGTCGTCCACGGCGATCAGGTCGAGGTCCCTCCGCAGGGCAGCCAGGACGGGAACCGCCATCACCAGCGCAAGCAGCGGAGGCAGGACCGAGGCGAAGTTTCGAC
Organism: Paenarthrobacter sp. NPDC018779; assembly: GCF_044391085.1. Taxonomy (NCBI): domain Bacteria; kingdom Bacillati; phylum Actinomycetota; class Actinomycetes; order Micrococcales; family Micrococcaceae; genus Paenarthrobacter; species Paenarthrobacter sp. NPDC018779. Next base: position 453,607 of record NZ_JBIRZS010000001.1, read on the forward strand.
CGTACGTTGATCCGGAAAGCCAAGTCAAAGCCTTGGTCTGGTTGAACGGATCCGTTGAAACGAGCAGGACAGTGATGATGGCTGCGAGACCCGCGGAGACCCCGATTCCGATCAGGACAAGCCGGTTCTGCTGCAGGCCTCCGCGGAAGGACAGGCCAAAGACCAACGCGGCGGACAACGCGGCGCCCAGCAAGGCCGAGCCGGTAACTACCCACGCTCCAGCCAGGGGAACCGTGGTGATCACGGCAATGGCCGCCAAGCCGCCGCCGCCCGAGACGCCCAGGATGCCGGGCTCGGCCAGCGAATTCCGGGAGACTGCCTGGATGAGGGCACCGGCAAGGGCCAGCGCCGCGCCCGCCAGTACCGCGGCCAGGACGCGCGGCATCCGGGTGCCCAGGATGGCATTGACCCGGTTTCCGGATTGCCCCGTCATCCAATTGGCCAGATCCCCGAGCAGCAATTTGGCATCGCCAAGCAAAGCCCCGGCCACAAGCAGCCCTGCCAGCAGCACCAGCAAAGCCACCAGGACGCCCCAGTAAAACCTGTGCGAGCGCAATCGCGCCAGGGCATCCCCGGCCGCGCTGAGACCGGCGTCGGTCATGCGCAGCGCGAGGACCACCAGGAACACTGCGCCAAAGACTGTGGTCACCGCGCCCGTCGGCACCTCGACGCCGGCCTGGGCGCCGAACAGCCCGCGCACGGCGACGTCCGCGCCAACCACGACGATCGCTCCGGCCAACCCGGAAACGGGCAGCAGGGAACGGTGCCTGCCAAGGCCCCGGAGCCGGCTCGCCAGCAAGCGGACGATGGCCGGGGCGCACAGCCCCACAAAACCGATGGGTCCAGCGATGGTGACCGCCGCTGCGGACAGGACAACAGCCAGGACGACGGCGGCCACCCGGGCTACGCGCGGATCCGCACCTGCCAGTCTGGAGGCGTCGTCTCCCAAGCCCAGGAGGTCAAGCCTTCGGGACAGTACCAGGAGCAGAGCGACCGCCACCAGTACCACCGGCGTGAACTGCAGCAATTCATCCGTGCGGGACTGGGCAAGGCTGCCTTGTCCCCACGCATAGAGCCCGGTTGTCTGCTGGCTGAACAGCAGCAGAAGGGCGCTGGTGGCCGAATGAAGCCCCAGCGCCAGCGCTGTCCCTGCCAGCACCAGCCGAATGGGACCGCCGTTGCCGTTGGCTCCACCCCCGGAGAGCGCCAGCACGAGCAGGGCGGCGGCGAGGCCGCCAAGGAAGGCAACTCCGCCGGACAAGAGCGCGGGCAAGGTCAAGCCGAACGCCGCTACGCCTACGATCGCGAAATGCGCGCCGGCGTTGACTGCCAAGGTGTCCGGTGCGGCCAGGACGTTGCGGGTTGCCGATTGCAGTGCAGCCCCGGCAACGCCCAAGGCGACGCCCACGAGGAGGCCTGCCACAAGGCGGGGTACCCGGGAGGCGATCAACACCGCTGTCGCCTGGTCCGAGCCGCTGCCGGTGAGCAACCCCAGCAACTCGGCAGGGCCGACGTCGGCCGTCCCTTGCGTAAGGTGGACCAGCGAAAAGGCCACCAGGGCCACAAGGCCGGCAACGGCGGCGAGGACAGTTCCGGACCAGCGCCGGAAGCCTGCGGGAGCGGGGGCGGGAGCGCCCGCCACGGCCGTGGTAGCGGTCATGGCGGGCCTCCGTGCTGTTTGGGTCATGATGCGGCGGTGCTATTTGGTGAGGGAGGCCACCAGGGCGTCGACGTATTGCGTCATCGAAGCCGGGCCACCGAACATCCAGATGCCGTCCGGCAGGCGGTGTACGCTTCCGGAAGTGACGAACGGGAGGGACTTCCAGACCGCGTTGTTGGTCAGCTCATCGGTGAAGTCGCCGTCGGCATTGTTGGTGATGTAGGCAAAGCTGTCCGCGTTGATGGCAGTCAAGCCCTCGACGTCGGTGGACGCCAGTCCGTACGCGGGATCCCCTTCCATGGTCCAGGGGCTGACCAGGCCAAGTTCGGTGTTGATGTCTGCCAGCAGTGATCCCTTGACGTAGGGCCGGACCGAAACCTTGCCGTCGGCCACCCAGCCGTCGGCGAATGCCACGCGCTTTCCTGCGAGCCCGGCCTTTTCGAGGTCGGACTTGCCCTTCGCCACCGCTGCATCGAAGGCGGCGATGGCTTCATCGGCCTTCTTTTCCGTTCCTGTTGCCTTGGCGACGAGCTTGAGGTTGTCCTCTGCCTGGGCGATCTGGCGGCTCGCGTCGGCCGACTTGACCACCACAACGGGAGCCAGCTCCTCAAGCTGCTTGATGACCGGGTCGGTCAGGTCCGTGGTGGCGACAATGAGGTCGGGATCCAGGGAAGCGATGGTGTCGAAGCTGGGTTCGCTGCGGGTTCCGATGTCCTTGGGCGTGCTGTCCAGCTTGCCGGCTGTGACCCAGGCACTGTAACCCTTGACGTCGGCCACACCCACGGGCATGACGCCGAGCGTCGTGAGGTTTTCCACGACGTTCCACTCTGTGCCGACCACGCGCTTGGCGGGTCCGTCGAGTTTGACCTCCGTGCCGCGGGCGTCGGTCACGGTGATGGCACCGCCGCCTGCGGCACCGCTGGAGGCCGAACCGGCAGGTGCTTCAGTAGTGCCGCAGCCGGTGAGGAGAAGTGCCGCGGCGGCGGTAGCGGCCAAAGCCTTGGGGATTTTCATGGACGCGTGGTCCTTTCATTGTTGAGGGGTTGGGTTTCGCTGTGCCGGCCCACTGCACGGGTGCGCAGCCTTCCGGTCAGCGGATCAGTGTGGGTAACGATGGGAATGGAATAGACCTCGCTGAGGAGTGCGGCGTCGAGGGCCTCGTGTGCAGGACCAGCCGCAGCGATGCGGCCTTCGGAGAGCACTACCACCTGGTCGGCCAGCGCCGCAGCCTCGTCGAGGTCGTGCAGCACGACGCCGATCGCCACGCCGTGGACGCGGGCGAGGTCGAACACCAGGTCGAAGATTTCCACCTTGTAGCGAAGGTCCAAATGGTTTGTCGGTTCGTCGAGCAGAAGCACCGAGGTGTCCTGGGCCAGGCAACTGGCCAGCCACACGCGCTGGAGCTGCCCTCCGGATAGTTCGTGGACTCCCCTGCCGGCCAAGTCGCCGACGCCGGTGAGCAGCATGGCGCGTTCGACGGCGGCAGCCCCCTCGGGGTCGGCCGCCCGCCACCGTCCGCGGTACGGATGGCGGCCGAATTCGACCACGTCACGGACGCTCAGGCCGTGGGGCACCGGGCGGCTCTGCGAAAGCAAGGTCACGTGACGGGCGAAATCGCTGCGCTTCATCATGAGGGCATCAACTGCGTCACCGTCGGAGGGGCTGACGGTAACGCTTCCCGACGACGTGGCATGCAAACGTGCCAAGGCCCGCAGCAACGTGGACTTTCCGCTGCCGTTGGGACCCACCAGGGCTACGATCCGCCCGGGCTCCAGGACCAGGCCGGCACCGTGGACCACGTCCCTGTCGCCGTAGCGCAACACGAGGTCGTGAGCCTTGAGGCCCGCCTGTTTTCCCTGCTCAATCACAGTTTGCTCAATCACAGATGGAAGATTAGCTTAGCCTTACCTAATTTAAGAAAACGGTCGCTTCATGTTGTCAGCGGAGTCACAACGAGCCTTGGTGGTGGCATCATTACGTTCATGGCTTCTGACCAGCTCCCTACTGTCCAGCGCCTTCGTCCCCAAGGGTTGGTGAACAGTCCTGCCTTCAGTCATGTGGCGGTGGTTCCTCCTGGCGCCACCACCATTTATGTGGGAGGGCAGAACGCGGTGGATGCTGACGGCAACCTCGTTGGACCGGACGACGTTGCAGTCCAGTGTGCCCGCGCACTGGCCAATGCCCGCACCGCCCTGGCCGCGGTGGGAGCTGGCCTTTCCGACGTGGTGCAATGGACCGTGCTCTTCGTCGATGGTGCGGACCTCGCTGCCGGATACGGGGCCATCGCTTCCGAGCTCGCCTCGGATGAACCGCCTCTGGTCACGGCCGCACGGGTGGCTGGCCTCGGCGTCCGCGGGGCCTTGGTGGAGATCAGTGCGGTAGCCGCCGTCGTTCGCTGACTTTCAGTTGAGGGTGCCGCTAAGTGCCCCCCAGCGACCCCTCTGGTTCAGGGGGCCGAACGTTGCTAGCGTGACGCCATGAGTCCCTCGAAGACCCCTCCCGAGATCCTGGCCATCGACGACTGGGACGTCAGTATTTCGAGTCCGGACAAGGTGGTGTTTCCGGAAGCGGGGATCACCAAGCTGGATCTGGTGCGGTATTACCTGGCCGTAGCGGAGGGAGCATTGCGCGGTGCGGGCGGCCGTCCCATGGTCCTGAAGCGCTTCCCCAAGGGCATCAATGCCGAGCCGTTCTTCCAAAAACGTGTTCCTGAGAACCATCCGCCTTTCATCGACACGGCAACCCTGCACTATTCGTCCGGGACCTCGGCTGAGGAAGCGGTCATCCGGGATGACGCCGGATTGGCATGGGTAGTGAACCTGGGATGCCTCGACCTCAATCCGCATCCTGTGCGCGCAGAGGACCTTGACCATCCGGACGAACTGCGCATCGATTTGGATCCGATGCCCGGAGTGGATTGGTCCCAAATTGTGGATGTTGCCTACGTGGCGGGGGAAGTGCTGGAGGACGTTGGATTGGTGGGATGGCCCAAAACCAGCGGATCCCGGGGTTTGCACATCCTGGTCCGCATTGCGCCGGACCACGACTACAAGCAAGTGCGCCTCGCCGCCGAAACGCTCGCCCGGGAAGTGGAGATCCGGGCGCCCGGACTCGCCACTGCCCGATGGTGGAAGGAGGAGCGGGGCGAAAGCGTCTTTGTTGACTTCAACCAAAACGCCAAGGACCGGACGGTGGCCTCGGCCTACTCGGTGCGGCCGCTGCCCGACGCCAGGGTCTCCACTCCCCTGACCTGGGATGAGCTGGCGACGGCCAGGCCCGGCCAATTCACTGTGTTGACCGTACCAGCGCGGTTTGAGGAGCAAGGGGATCCCCACGCAGGGATCGATGGTGCTGCAGGTAGCCTGGACCGGCTCCTCGCTTTGGGCGCCGAACTGGGACCGACTGAGAAAGCTCCGCGTTCGGGTGATGGTTCGGGACGACGGCAGTCGGTCATGCCGCTCATTGAGGTGGCCCGGACCAAGACCAAGCCGGAAGCCCTTGAAGCACTGGAGGAGTGGAAGTCGCGCCACGCAGCCGTTGTGCCGGAGTTGCACCCCGCCGATGTCCTGGTGGACGGCATGCGCGGCTCAAGCTCTCTTTGGTACCGCGTCCGCATCAACCTCCAGCACGTTCCGGAAGCAAAACGCCCGGAGCAGGAAGAGCTGATCGCCAACTACGATCCCTGGGCCGGCAAGGAATGGCCCGGCCGCCCCAGAGCGTGACCCCGCTCCCCTGTTCCTCTAGTGCCGCGGGATGTTGCGCAGGTTGCTCCGGGCCATGCTGACCGCCTCCCCTGCCCCACGGTTCAGCACCACCTTGGACATGGCGGTGGCGAAGCCGATCACTTGGGCGCCCGAAATCTTGGGCGGGAGGGACAACGCCTGCGGGTCCGTGATCAGCTCAACCAGCGATGGTCCGGGGTGCGCAAACGCTGAACGGTACGCCCCTTCGATGTCCGCAGGATCCGTAACCCGGACGGCGTGGAATCCCAAGGCAGCGGCCACTGCCGCATAGTTGACATCGGGAACGTCAACACCGAAGTCCGGCAGGCCGTCCACCAGCATCTCCAGCTTCACCATGCCCAGGGTGGAATTGTTGAACACCACTACGTTCACCGGCAGCTTGAGCGCTTCAACAGTTATGAGCTCTCCCAGCAACATGGACAGACCGCCGTCCCCCGAAACCGACACCACCTGGCGTTCCGGGAACGCCACCTGCGCTCCGATGGCGTGCGGGAGGGCGTTCGCCATGGAACCGTGGAGGAAGGACCCAATCAACCTGCGCGTACCCAGTGGGTTGATGTACCGGGCCGTCCACACGTTGCACATCCCGGTGTCGGCCGTAAAGATCGCGTCTTCAGCTGCCACCTGGTCCAGCAGTGAGGCCGCGTACTCCGGGTGGATCGGTTGTTTCTTCTCCACTTTCCGGGTGTAAGCACCCACGGCCTTGTTCATCAGGCGATCGTGTTTCTTCAGCATCTGGTCCAGGAAACGCCGGTTGGTCTTCGGCTTCACCAGCGGCAGCAGGGCGGTGAGGGTAGGCAGGACGTCGCCATGCACGGCAAGGTCGACGTCGGTCCGCCTCCCCAGCCGCTGTGCGGCCCTGTCCACTTGGGCCGTGCGGGTATCCGGCAGGAACTGGTCGTAGGGGAAATCGGTACCGAGGAGGATCAGCAGGTCAGCGTCCTCGATGCCTTCCGCTGCCGCGCCATAGCCAAGCAGGCCCGTCATGCCGATATCGAACGGGTTGTCGTATTGGACGAAGTCCTTGCCCCGCAGGGAGTGCCCAATGGGTGCCTTGGCGAGTTCGGCCAGGGCGATCAGCTCACTGTGGGCTCCCTCGACGCCCGCCCCCGCGAAAATGGCGACCTTGCCGGCGTCGTTGATGGCATCGGCGAGGGCCCGCACGCTCGTGGGATCGGGGATCAAGGCGGCAGGGCGGAAGGTGGCCGGCAGCGGCGTGGGGGCCGTGGCTTCAAGGCCGGCAATATCCCCCGGGAGTGTTACGACGGATACTCCGCCGAGTGCCAGCGCGCTCTGGATGGCGCTGTGCATGACCCTCGGGGCTTGCTCGGCGGTGCTGATCAATTCCGAGTAGACAGAACACTCATTGAACAGCCGGTCAGGGTGGGTTTCCTGGAAGAAGCCGCTGCCGATCTGCTTGCTTGGTATGTGCGAAGCGATGGCCAGTACTGGGGCTCCTGTCCGGTTGGCGTCATAGAGGCCGTTGATCAGGTGAAGGTTGCCGGGGCCGCAGGAGCCCGCGCACACGGCGAGCTTCCCGGTCAGCTGCGCTTCCGCGGCGGCAGCGAAGGCAGCGGCCTCCTCATGGCGCACGTGGATCCAGTCGATGCCGCCTTTTGCTGATCCGCCGGTTTGCCGGACGGCATCCACAAGGGGGTTCAGGCTGTCACCCACGATCCCGTAGATCCGCTGCACCCCGGCAGCTTGGAGTTGTTCTATGAGCTGGGTGGCGAGTTCCTTGGCCATGTGTGCAGACTCCCGGGTTTTGTGGTGGTGGCTGACACGGCCCAATATAGCCGCCCAGGATCAACGGGCTTCCGACGGCCGCTACGGCAGTTCAGTCAGTGCGGATCCTTTGTGGGCTGCACGGGCGCCGGTTTTCGCGGATTCCACGACGTATTGCGGCTCATCTTCGCTGGCGCGGTGGGTGTTGCCATCAAGCTGAAAGTCGCTCGTCTTCTTTTCCACGATCTTGCCGTGTGTCTTGCCTTGGGAGGTGTTCCACTCCACGCGCGTTCCCTTGCTCAGTGCCATGGTGTTCCTTTGCTTGGTCTGGACAGTCCGGGGCCTGGATAGCCGGAAGGCGCACCTGTGGGGTGGAGCCTTTGGAGACGACGCTAGTGGACTTGTCCTGCGCGCGGAACCTCATTCGCGGAGCGGTAGCCCCGGCGTCACCTCTGGCGTCGTGCACGGAGGGAGAAGTTACATGCCGGAAACTTCGGCTTGATGGATCGGAAACGCCGCCTGTGTTGAATGTCAGTTATCAACGTTTCATGACATGATCCACAAAGGAGTACCGTGACCACCGAAATCAACTTCCGTTACCTCAGCGAACCCGACATGATCGCCGCCGGCGTCGGTGACCTGGTCCGCTGCACCGACGTCATGGAGGAAGCACTCGTCCTCCTGCGCCAGGGTGATTACCGGATGGCCGGCGAGAACGGCAACTCCCACGGGGCCATGATCACCTTCCCGGCGGCACCGGCGTTCGCGGGCATGCCCAAGGACGGGCCGGACCGACGCTTCATGGCCATGCCGGCCTACCTCGGTGGCCGTTTCGGCACGTCCGGGGTGAAGTGGTACGGCTCGAACACGGAGAACCGGCAGAAGGGCCTTCCCCGGTCCATCCACGTCTTCGTCCTGAACGACAGCGACACGGGCGCCCCGCTCGCGATCATGAGCGCCAACCTCCTCAGCGCCTACCGCACCGGTGCCGTTCCCGGCGTCGGGGTCAAACACCTGGCCAAGGCAGACGCCAAGGTCGCAGCCGTCGTCGGCCCCGGGGTGATCGCACGCTCCGTGCTCTCCACCACGCTGGCCCTCCGCCCCTCGATCGACACCCTCTACGTCAAGGGCCGCAGCGAAGGCAGCACCCAAGCCTTCGTCAACTGGGCCCAGGCCACCTTCCCGCAGCTGAACAAAGTCGCAGCGGCACCCACCATTGAGGACGCCATCGCCGACGCCGACGTCGTCATGGCCACCACCTCCACCGACGCCGCCGGCAGCGAAGCCTTCCCCTACTTCCCCAAGCACGCCATCAAACCCGGCGCGCTTCTCCTCCTGCCCGCGGCCGCCCGCTTCGACGACGACTTCCTCCAAGGCGACGCCCGGCTCGTGATCGACGCCGAAGGCCTCTACCAGGCCTGGCTCGAAGAATACGGCCCCACCGCCTACCAAATCCTCGGCATCCCCGGATCCCACTGGTTCGGGCTCCTCGAAGAAGGCAAAATCCCCGCCTCCAAGATCGAAGAAATCGCCGACATCGCCACCGGCAAGCTCCCCGCCCGCCGCGATGACGAAGAAATCATCCTCTACTCAGTCGGCGGCATGCCCATCGAAGACGTCGCCTGGGCCACCGAGCTCTACCGCACAGCAGATGAGAAGAACATCGGCACCGTCCTGAACCTCTGGGAAACCCCCGCCCTCGCCTGACCCGCCCCACAAGAAGACCTGCGTTGGGGCGGCGGTCACCCGCCCCCAACGCACTCCACCCACATCGCTCCGCTGCACCCAAAGAACCGTTCGAAAGGGGTTTCCCATGGACACGGGAAATGTCGCCTGGCTGCTGGTCAGCTCGGCCTTGGTTTGTTTGATGATCCCCGCACTGGCCCTGTTCTACGGCGGGATGGTGGGCTCGCGCCGCATCCTGAACATGATGATGATGTGCTTCGGCGGCGTCAGCATCGTCGCCGTCCTGTGGGCCGCGTTCGGCTACTCCGCGGTGTTCGGAAATTCCATCGGAGGCGCCGGGCTGCTCGGTGACCCCACCCAGTACCTCGGACTGGAACAACTCCTGGCAGAGGACCCCAACGCCGCACTGCCACCAGCCCTCTTCGCCGCGTTCCAGCTCTTCTTTGCAGGCATCACAACGGCCATCATCGCCGGCGCCGCGGCCGGGCGGATGAAGTTCGGCGCCTGGATGCTGTTCGCCGCACTCTGGGCCACAGTGGTCTACCTCCCCGTCGCCCACTGGGTCTTCGCCCTGAACTCCCCCGACGGCAGCATCACCGGCGGCTGGATCCTCAACGGGCTCAAAGCCATCGACTTCGCCGGTGGCACGGCAGTTCACATCAACGCAGGCGTCGCCGCGCTCGCCCTCTCACTGGTCCTTGGCCGAAGCGCCGGATGGCCCAAGAGCGACCACGTCAGGCCCCACAGCAGGCCGCTCGTCCTCGTCGGTGCCGGACTCCTCTGGGTCGGCTGGTACGGCTTCAATGCCGGGTCAGCGCTCGCAGCCGGGAACACCGCCGCCGTTGTCTTCCTCACCACCGCAGTGGCAGCTGCCGCCGCCCTCCTGGGCTGGATCGCCGTCGAACGCCTCCGCCGGTGCGGTGTGTTCTCTGGCTGTGGAGTGGAAGTTCCGGCTGGGCTTCGACGACTCCTTGGACGTGGTGGGAGTGCACTTGGTGGGCGGCGTCATAGGCACGTTGCTGATTGGCGTCTTCGCCACCGAAGCAGCGCCGAACAAGGCCGCCGGACTGCTCTACGGCGGTGGGTTTGGCCTCCTCGGCACCCAGGCCCTGGCTACGGGAGCCGTACTGCTGTACTCCTTCGCTGCAACCTGGATCGTGGCGAAACTCGTTCAGGTGACGGTAGGACTACGCATTCGGCCGGAAGACGAACTGCGCGGCATCGACATCGCCGCCCACGCCGAAGAGGCGTACCTGGTGGACGAAGAGCCCGAAATGCTCGGATCTCCCTCCCGTTCGTAAAGCGCCATGCGCACGTGAAGAGGGGCGGCCTGGAGATACATCCAGGCCGCCCCTTCTGGTTCTTTCAGCGGGCCGCAACCGCGAGGAAGCGAATAGGCAGCTCCACCAGACGCAGCGGACCGTGCGGACCTTCGCCCTCGAAGACCAGCGAATCCCCGGTAGCGAGCTCGTACTCGTAAGACCCGTGCCCGTAGACCATCCGACCTTCGAGCATGTAAATGAACTCCGTGCCGGGGTGCTGGAACTGCGGGAAGACATCGGAGGCACTGGTCAGCGTCACGAGACTGGGCTCAATGGCCTGGTCACGACGCTTGAGGGAGCCGAGGGAACGGTACTCATGGCCGTGCCGGGTACCGCTCCTGACCGTGACGCTTCCTTCCCCGGCCCGGGTCAGGGTGGCTTCGCGTTCAGTGTCCGCGCCCTGGAACAACGCCGTCACCGGTACGTTCAAGCCTTGGGCGAGTCGCTGCAAAGTAGTCAACGAACACGAGGTGCTGGCTGACTCGATCTTCGAGATCATCGCTTTGGACAAGCCTGTGCGGTTCGCCAGTTCCGCCGCCGACATCCCCGCATCCACCCTGTGCCGTTTCACCTGGACAGCGATAACGCCCTCCAATGCCCCGAGGGTGGCTTCTGATTCCGGGTGGTCTACGGTTGCTTCGGCCTTTTCCGTCCGCCCAGTTGTCATGCGTTTGAGTATAGATGCGCCCCGCCACCGCGGCCCCCAAAACAGGCCTTAGGCGGCAGGCCGCCACATAATGGCCGAGCGGAGATCCTTTGCGACTTCAGTCGGGTTGGGCGCTGCGTGGATCGCGGCACCGACGACGGCGACATCTGCTCCCGCCTGCTGGACGGCGTCGATGGTGCTTGGCTTGACGCCACCGGCAACCGAAAGAGATACGCCGGATGCGACGCCGGCACGGACCAGCGCATCCAGGTCGAATCCCGGGGCTTTCTGCTCGCCGAGTCCACCAGTCATCTCCACGAACGATGCACCCAGGCCCCAGACTTCCTTGGCGCGGGCAACCTTGTCCGCGACGCCGATCAGGTCAACTACCACACCCTTGTTCCGGGCCTTCGCGGCTTTGACGGCACCGGCGATGGTGGAGTCGTCTGCGGCACCAAGCACAGTAACCAGATCCGCGCCGGCGCCGAATGCCAGGTCGGCTTCCAGCTCACCCGCGTCCATGGTCTTCATGTCGGCAAAGACGATCTTGTCCGGATGGGCTTCCTTGACGGCCGTGATGACGGCAAGGCCCTCGGACTTTATCAGGGATGTCCCTAGTTCGATGATGTCCACATACCTGGCTACTTTGCCGGCCAGTTCGAGCGCGGCTTCGGTTGTGAGGAGGTCGATGGCTACCTGGAGTTTCATGAGGTGGCTCCTAAAGGGGTTACGGGTGTGGAAATGAAACCGGTCTCGGTGCGGCAACGGACGACTTTGCCGCTGCCGCACCCGGGACCGGAAGTAAAGAACGGACTGGCACGCTGGTGTGGATTTCATGCCAGTCCGCGCTGGTGCTGGTTAGTTCCCGTTGTGGCAGCAGGTGTCGCTGTCGCCGGTTTGGGTGGTGCTGGTGGTGGTGGGGAGGTTGAGGGTGGGGTTTTGGTTGAAGAAGCCGTGGGGTTCGAGCATGAAGCCGATGTTTTGGCGGGGCATGACGGGCCAGTCTTCGAGGCGGACGACGTGGTGCATGCCGAAGGTGTACCAGACCACGAGGTCTTGATCGACGATGTTGCGGTCTTTTTGGGTCCAGATGTGCAGTCCGTCATCGGCGCCGGTGGCCTGGTTCGGGTACTCGCCCGCGGCGAAGCGTTCGGTGCGGTCGTAGGGGGTGACCCAGAGGTTGTGGCGGGCGAATTGGGCGCGTTTGGAGACGTAGGCGTCGTCCCGGGCGGCGAGTTGGATGCCGTTGGTGGGGATCAGCCGGTACGCGACGGGTTCGTTGACGAGGTTCTTGGAGTCGTGGTTGGTGATCTTCCAGAACCGGTGCTTGGCCTCATCGGTTTTCCGGATCGCCTTCTGTTCGGTTTCCAGGAGCCGGTCCACGGCCATGAACGCGGTGCCGGTGGGGTTGTGCTCGGGGTATTCCATGTCCACTTCGTACACGGCGTT